>JBGYXG010000107.1:0-2942 GCA_041842465.1 Candidatus Limimorpha sp. | reverse complement strand
CGAGCATTTGTACGGCTTCGGACTGATTAATATGAACGGCAGGATGTACGACCCCGTGATGAGCGGTTTCCTCTCGCCCGACAACTACGTGCAAGCCCCCGACTTCTCTCAGAGCTTCAACAGGTATGCGTATTGTTTTAATAATCCGCTGAAATACACAGACCCGGACGGGGAGTGGATACAATACGTCATTGGCGGAATCCTCGGCGGCATCAACGGATACAGCATTGGTAAGGCGGCCGGACTGGAGGGTTGGGATTTGGTGTGGTCGACCGTTGGCGGTGCAGCGGTGGGAGTTGCTACTTGTGGTGTTGGCAATTATGTTACTAGTGCAGTAGGAGTTGGCGCGGGAGGTGCTGCGGGAGGTGCTATAGGTGGCTTTGGTTATGGAGTGATTAGTGCTGTAGCGAATAATAGTGAAAACGTATTGGAAGACGCATTGGTTGGATTAGGAAAAGGTTTGGTAAGCGGTTTTGCAGGAGCTGCGGCGGGCGTTGCTCTTCCGTTTGGCGATTCATGGGGAATGGGAAGTCTTTTGGGAGGAGCGACCTCAAATGTCACAAGCCAATTGTTGTCGCATGATTGGAAAAGTGATGAACCGTTCAAATTGAACTGGAAATCGACACTGTTTAGTGCGGGTTTGTCATGGGGCATTTATTACGGTAGCTCCTATCTGAATTACGAAGGCAACGTACGCAATTGGAATCCCAAGGCGCTGAATATCAGTTTTAGACAATATATTAGGATGCAAGGGATGTATTCTAGGGCCCGTTTTTGGAGGTCAGAGCAAAGTGGCGGGGGATTTTGGTTAACTAGGAACGGAGTTTCCGAAGAGAATGTGTATTATAACGAGAAGAATAACACTGTTTCTTTCGGAGTGCCAAAACCAAAAGGAGCTTTGGCAACGGTACATTCCCATCCTTATGACGAACATAAGGTGGGTCAAATTGATTTGTGGCATAGTGAAGTGGATTTAGGTAATGTCACAGATCATAATCTTCCCTCAATTGTTGTCAACAAAAATGGAGCGGAAATAGCCTATCCTGGAGGATCTGAACGTAACTTATCTTTTTGGGGTAGTCCTTTGTGGGGCTACGGGAACCCGTATTATTCGTATCCTTACTCTGCGGCAAAGTACTATTTTAACCTAAGACCATAAAAACATGAGAAGCATAAATAAAACATTGATTTTGCTATTTCTGTTAGTGGCCAGCACATTCTCATATGCGCAAAGATACACAACTGACACTTCCTTGTTTTATTTCCCTACCGAGGTGTTGTTGAAAAAGCATTTGGAGGCGTACTGGCGAAATGATTCAGCTTCTGTGGCGGTGTTTTCAGATGATTTAGGACATGATCCCGATTCTCTTGAAATGGACAGCCTAATAGACATGCGCCTCAAGAGTTTGGCATTGTCTGCCAATCGTATTTACTCTTCTTCCCTTCAAGAACTTGACGAGCCAGTTCTTTGTAATGGGTATTCCACCGCGGTCTATCGCCAAACATGGTTCCAAAATGAATTGAAGTCCGACTATTCTCCATATTCAATCAGGATTGAAGAGGATGAGAAAGGCGGGCATGTTGTTTATTTCAGTTATCGTCTTTGGGACTGGAAGTGGAAGGTTCCATCATTACATCATGACACCATTTTTATTGATGAGAATAGTTGGGAAGAGTTTGTCTTTCAGATAGACAAGTATGGTTTTTATAACAAACCGTCTATGCTTGACACTTTAATTATTGTTTTCGGAGGTTCTACATGCATTCTCGAAAGTTGGGAAAACGGTGAATATCATGCTGTCTTTAGGAATTGTTCATTAGATCCTAAAATATGTGAATTGCAAATGTATATGTGGCGATTAATTGGGATGAAGAGAAAAATGCCCGGCGGTAAGCCGAGCTTGTTGTCTCGTATAACAAGGTTCTTGTAAAATACGCGTTCTTTTCGTTGTTTCACAGTTATCAGCATCAAATGATTATCAACTTTAAGATTAGATAAAAGATGAACAAGAATTGGACAATTGTATTAGCCATAGCAATCGCCCTTTTTCGGGTGAATGTGGCGTTTGGGCAGTTTGAGGGACTTCAAATCAATCTCGAAAAGAAGAGCATGGTAATTGGGAAAAACCAAAGAATTAGCCTTTTTAGCTCTTACGATGGCCAGCATTATTATGTGGGCAACAAGGCTGATCCGAAGATGGATTCCTCGAATCCCGATTCATGGTTTAAACGGGATGTCGACACTTTGATAGAAATATCAAAACAAGAGTTCAATGTCGTTTCGGAAAAGGTATTGGGTTTGTCTTCGATTAATCTACTTTGTGGATTGAATGCCAATAGTTTCAAAATTGTACATGACCCCACAATAATAGAATTGGAGCTTTCAATAAATGGACAGACCGTATCTTATAGTCTGTTCTTGCCATTGTATCAGAATACTCATTTCAAGCAGTTTGAGGAAGTTTGTGAAGCCATTATATTGCTTGCCAATGAAGACCCTGACGAGTTTTTGGAAAGAAAGTCGAAGAAATGGTATAAATGGTAGCTGTTTTTCGTGGCGGTGCGTTGCGCCGCCCCGAAAAATTGTTTGCAGCCGAAAAACAGATACGCATAGGCTTCGCCGCATACAAAGTTCAGTGGCGGGCAGAATATTTTGCAGAACTTGGGCTATATGTACGATGTTTTTGCTAATTTAGCCGCACGAAAAGACGTGAAAAGGGACTTGGAAGAGACATTCCTATATGACAAGTTGGACCGCCTGACCGAAGTCCGTCTCAATGGCAGTCTGCTCGGTGCGACGGCATACGACGCTTATGGCCGCATGTTGGACAAAAGCTCCGACGGGCAGGCTGTTTTCGACAAGGCCGACTACGGTGGTGCCAAGCCCCATGCGGTGAAGTCGGCCACTGTATTTGGGAATCCTTTCCCGACGGAGCAACAGG
>JBGYXG010000106.1:0-12801 GCA_041842465.1 Candidatus Limimorpha sp. | reverse complement strand
GTAAATCCTTATGACAGAGATCCCTCATACATTTCAATCTCTTCTTTTAAGATGCTTGTAGATGATGAAACAGAAGAAGCGGATCAGTTTCTTGAAAGAATAATTTCTGCAATTGAAACCACAAAAAACGACATAACCTGAATAAAAACAGACTAACTCAATGAATATATTATTTATCCATGGCTATAAGGGTGGAGCATTTGGCTCCACAGCAACGGAGTTGAAACGGCAATTGGGCAATAAAGCCACTGTTTTTGCTCCTGCTTTCTCCAATGAGATACAAAGTTTTGATGCTGTTTTGGCCAATATTGCACAAGCTCAAACGCTCATTGAGCATGAAAAAATCGATTTGGTGGTAGGCTCAAGTATGGGAGCTTTTATTGCACTGAATCTGACAGGCATACCCAAGATCGTTATCAATCCGTGTATGAAACCGTCTGAACAGTTTGGGAAGCCGCATTGGATTCCGGCAAAAGAGGAGGAAATCGCAAAATATGTTGCGTTGGAAGAAAAAATCCACCCGACTAAAGAGGAACAAGAACGAACTTGGGCTTTCTTTGCGGAAGAAGATGAGCTATTCTCCTATAAAACAGAGTTTCAAAACCGTTTTGGAGAGAGGCATTGCATGTGGGTTCCGGGAGGTCATCGGAATAATCCTCAACGCATCAAAGAACATACTGTCCCCTTGATCATTAGTTTGCTTGAAAACGGTGTCATTGATACGAGAAATGAAATGATGACCACAAAACCCATTCTTTACATCGACATGGACAACGTGTTGGTTAACTTTCAATCGGGTATTGATCGGTTGGATGAAGACACACGACGGGCTTACGAAGGGCGTTTGGATGAAGTGCCGGGCATTTTTGCTCTGATGGACCCGATGGAAGGAGCAATAGATGCCATACATGTGTTAGCAGAACAGTACGATGTTTATGTATTATCTACCGCACCATGGCTCAACCCGTCTGCATGGACTCATAAAGTGGAGTGGATTCAAAAATATTTTGGAAAGGACAAAGGAACTGTTCTTTACAAAAGATTAATAATTTCACACCATAAAAACCTTAATCGTGGTGCTATTATCATCGATGACCGTACCAAAAACGGCGTAGATCGTTTTGCAGGTCGCCATATCCACTTCGGCACGGATGATTTTCCGGATTGGAAAAGTGTACTTGATGAGTTGATGAACAAAAACACCATGGCGACAGATACTATCCTCAAAAGTGTGTAGTGTTCAAGTTGTAATATTTGTAAAATACAATGAAATAACGAAAATAAGATGAGCCTTACACAAGAGCAGGCACATTTATATCAGAATTGCCCCAGGACGGTCATGGCAGTGAATTAATTTTGATCCTTGAGTCAAAAAAACGACAGCCCCCGTTTCCGAGGACTGTCGTTGTTGTGACGGAAGAACCGGTTTAGTTGGCTCTTTCTTCTTCGATAGCGGCTTGAGCGGCTGCCAGACGTGCAACGGGCACGCGGAATGGCGAGCAGCTGACGTAGGTCATGCCGGCTTTGTAGAAGAACTTCACGGATTCGGGATCGCCACCGTGTTCACCGCAAACGCCGCACTTCAGGTTGGCGCGCTGGCTGCGGCCACGTTCCACACCCAACTTCACGAGTTGTCCGACACCTTCCTGGTCGAGCGTGTTGAACGGGTCGGCGGGGATGATCTTGTTGTCGATATAGGTATGAACGATAGCATTCACGTCGTCTCGGCTGAAACCGAAGGTCATCTGGGTCAGGTCGTTGGTTCCGAAGGAGAAGAACTGAGCGGTTTCGGCAATCTTGTCGGCTACCAAGGTAGCGCGGGGGATTTCAATCATCGTACCGTAGAGGTAGTTGATCTGAACGCCGAATTTGGCTTCAATTTCTTTCTGCACACGGTCGGCAATGGCTTTCTGGTGTTCCAATTCCTTGACGTTGATGGTCAGCGGCACCATGATTTCCAGATGCGGGTCAAAGCCTTCCTTCATCAGTTCGGCAGTGGCTTGGAACAAGGCGCGGAACTGTGTTTCGGTGATTTCGGGATAAACGATGCCGAGACGTACACCGCGGAGACCCATCATGGGGTTCACTTCGTTGAGTGCGTCGATGCGTTTCTTAATCTCTTCGAAGCTCATGCCGCGTTCCTTAGCCAAGGCGCGTTGTTTTTCTTCGGTATGGGGAACGAACTCGTGCAAGGGCGGGTCCATCAGACGGAAGGTGAGCGGCTTGCCGTTCAATACCTTCAGCGTACCCTTGGCAGCGTTCTTGATGTAAGGTTCCAACTCGTTCAAAGCAGCCACACGTTCTTCGGTGGTGTTGGCTAAAATCATGTTGCGGAGCTTGGCCAGCGGTTCTTCGCTGTTCTTGCCGTAGAACATGTGCTCGATACGGAACAGGCCGATGCCTTCGGCACCGAAGTTAATGGCGTTCTGTGCATCTTCCGGATTGTCGGCATTGGTGCAGACACCCATCTTGCGGTATTTGTCAACGAGTTTCATAAACTGTTGGAAGAGCGGGTTTTCCGTGGCATTAATCATGGCGATGGCTTCGTTATAGACCCAGCCTTTGGAACCGTTCAAGCTGATGGTGTCGCCTTCCTTGAACTGTTTGTCGCCGATTTTCACGATGCCTTTTTCAAGGTCGATTTTCACGGCATCGCAGCCTACGATGCAGCATTTGCCCCAGCCGCGGGCTACCAAAGCAGCGTGTGAGGTCATACCGCCACGTGCGGTAAGGATGCCGTCAGCGGCACGCATACCTTCCACGTCTTCGGGGTTGGTCTCTTCGCGGACAAGGATGTTGCTCACCTTGGCGGCACGGTATTCCTTGGCCTTTTCGCTGGTCAAGGCAATCTTACCGACAGCACCGCCGGGACCCGCGGGCAGACCCTTGGCGATGACCGTGCGTTTCTTTTCGTCAGCGGCATCGAGAATGGGGTGGAGCAGCTCGTCGAGTTGTTCGGGGGTAAGGCGCATGACGACTTCTTTTTCATCGATGAGGCCTTCTTTCAGCATGTCGAGTGCCATGGTCAGAGCGGCAACGCCGGTGCGTTTGCCGACACGGCACTGCAACATGTAAAGTTTGCCGTCTTGAATGGTAAACTCGATGTCGAGCATGTCGTGGTAGTTCTTTTCCAAGATGTTGCGGACTTCGCAAAGTTCCTTATAAGTATCGGGCATCAGCTCTTGCATGGAGTGCATGTGCTTGTTCTGCTCGTTCTTGGTGTCGTCGTTCAGCGGGTTGGGGGTGCGGATGCCGGCCACTACGTCTTCGCCTTGGGCGTTGATCAGCCATTCGCCGTAGAACTGGTTGTCGCCGGTGGCGGGGTTACGCGTGAAAGCCACGCCGGTAGCGGAGCCGTCGCCCATGTTGCCGAACACCATGGTCTGCACGTTGACGGCAGTGCCCCAGTCGTCCGGAATGCCTTCGATGCGGCGGTAGGAGATGGCTTTCTTGCCGTTCCAGCTCTTGAACACGGCCTTGATACCGCCTTCAAGCTGTGCCTCGGCATCATCGGGGAACTCGGTGCCCAACACTTCCTTAATTCTTACCTTGAAGTCCTCGGCCAATTGCTGAAGCTCTTCGGCTTTGATGTCGGTGTCCGACTTGTAGCCCTTGGCTTCTTTGAAAGCGTCGAGCATGTCGTCCAACTGTTTGCGGATGCTCTTTCCGTCGGCGGGTTCGATGCCTTCGGCTTTTTCCATCACCACGTCGGCATACATCATGATCAGACGGCGGTAGGAGTCATATACGAATCTGGGATTGTTGGTTTTCTTGATCAGGCCGGGGAGGGTCTTGGAGCACAAACCGATGTTCAAAACGGTGTCCATCATGCCGGGCATGGATTTGCGCGCACCCGAACGGCAGCTCACTAACAAAGGATTTTCAGCATCGCCGTATTTCATACCCATCAGCTTCTCCATGTTTGACAAGCCTTCTTTCACTTGGTCCATCAGACCGGCGGGGAGTCGGCAATTGTTGGCGTAATAGTCGGTGCAACCTTCTGTCGTAATGGTCAAACCGGCGGGAACGGGCAAGCCCAACAAACACATTTCTGCTAAGTTGGCGCCTTTGCCGCCCAACTCGTTCTTCATCTTGGCATTACCCTCGGCAGTCTTGCCGCCAAAGGTATAAACGTACTTTGTCATTGTTTAAATTGTTTATTACTACTGATTTAACTTTTCGATTTTTAAGCGGCAAATATACGGATTTTTCAGAGACAATTCTCAAAAAATGTTACTTTGTCGAAAAATAGGTGCTGAATTCAAGTTACAAATGCAACTTTTTTGATTAAACATTGGTTTGATTTTGCAAAGTTAGCGAAAAAGTATTCGATGGGTGTCAAAAATCCGAGTTTTTTTCTTGGTCTGTTGTTTAACTTGTTCTGAATCATTTTGATGTGTTTATTCGTCAGTCCATCGAACGAAGCCCCCTTTGGTATGTATTGCCTGATAAGGCCGTTCATGTTCTCGTTTGAGCCACGTTCCCATGAGTGGTATGGGCGGGCGAAATACACGTCTATTCCAAGTTTGCCGGCAATCTCCTTGTGACCGGCGAACTCCTTCCCGTTGTCGGCGGTTGCGGTGTGCAGCAAGCCCTTGACGGGTTCCAGCATGTCCACCATCGCCTTGGTCAGCGGCTCCGATTCTTTCCCGTCGAGCAGTGCCAGCCAGCACATCTTGGTCGTCCTGTCGTTTACCGTGAGTAGAGCCCCCTTGTGGTTTCTCCCGATCACGGTGTCGAGTTCCAGGTCGCCGAAACGGACTCTCTGTTCCACTATCGCGGGACGTTCCTCGATGCCGACCCTGTCCCTGATGATGCCCCTGCTGTCTTTGGCTGCGCCTCGCTTCCGGTAGCGCCTGCCTTTCCGCCGCAGGTGGGTGTGCAGGTCTCCTCCGAGCCTCTTGTCCGCCCACACATACTGATAGATGCGTTCGTGGCTGACACTCTCCACGCCTTCCAGCCTGCACCGCCCGGCCACCTGTTCCGGGCTGTAGTCCTCTTGCAGCAAGGCCTCGACACGCTCGCGTACGGCTTCGGTGAAGCGGATCAGCTTCGGCTTCTCCCGCATCCGGCTCTCGTATTTCCGCTGTGCGAGATCGGCATTGTAACGCCCGTTGCGTAGGTCGCAGTTGCGCCTCAACTCTCGGCTGACCACGGATTTGTCCCTGCCTATCGTGAGGGAGATCAGATTATTGTTGCAACCCTGTTGCTTCATCACGGAAATTGTGTACCTTTGCTCCTTGGTTAGATGACCCATTCTTTTGAACTTTTGGACGGAGGCAAAGATAGGCATTTATCCGGCTCAAACGGAGGGGGGGCTTTTCTCCTCTCTTTCGTTTGAGTAAAATATGTTTCACCTCGTGCCTCCGAAAAAGTTGCATTTATGTGTTGAATTTAGGGGTCTAAACAATTGTATGAAAGGAAGTTATGTAAATGTGGTGTCATCATGTTAACAATTAGGTGTCTGTTATTCTGTCAGTTTCAAAGATTGGAACGATAATTGTCTTACTTTTGCTTAAATTTTTAGAGATGGGGAACACTGCCGTTGGCGTTTTTTTAGTTACAGGTGTCCTATTTATCATAGGTCTGGTATTTGTGTCGTTGAAAAGCCGACAGGCTTATGCTGTTGTCCATTCCAGGATGCCAGATCCTCATCATGTGAGAAGAAATGGTTTTGGGAAATGGATTGCAGGCGGTTTGGGATGGGTGTTTTTTGGTCCTATTGGAGGCATCATTGGCTTTGTGTTGGGACGGCTGTTTGAAAATTCCAGCAAAGAGGAATCATACCGCACCATTGGCGAGACCGAACCGCAACGTGATTTCAATGTCAGCTTGCTTGTGCTTTCCGCTGCCGTCATGAAAGCCGATGGCAAGGTGTTGAAGTCGGAACTGAATTATGTGAAACAGTTTTTCCTTCGGAATTTTGGACATGAGCGTGCCGAAAACTATATCCGCATGTTGCGTGAGATTTTGCAACAGGATTTCAACATCTATGATGTCAGTCGGCAGGTCGGACAGTATATGGATTATTCCTCGAAGCTGCAACTGCTTCATTATCTGTTTGGTATAGCGCAGGCTAATGGCGTTGTTTCTGATTCCGAAGTCGGTGTCATCAACACCATTTCCAATTATATGGGTATTACCAATGCGGACTTCCAATCGATCAAGGCGATGTTTGTCAAAAAAACAGACAGTGCTTATAAGATTCTGGGTGTTGATGAGAATGCCACGGATGAAGAGGTGAAAAAGGCGTTTCGCGAAATGGCGAAGAAAAATCATCCCGACCGCGTCAGTAGCTTGGGTGAGGATGTGCGCAAGGCTGCTGAAAAGAAATTCCAGGAAATCAATGCCGCCTATGAGCAGATCAAGAAACAGCGCGGGATGAATTGAACTTATATTGTTTCCGTTGATTTACAAATACTTGTAACAACGTGCGCTTCCCGTATTACTTATAAAGCCGCCAGTTGATTCCGAAAAAGATTTTGCTGTCACGCATGGGATAGTGCGGAGCGATGAATGAGTTGTAGTTCCGTGTGAGTAGGAACATGTTGCTGTATTCGACGAAAATGTTGGCGCGTTTCACTTTGATGGACAAGGCAAGGTCAATGAATGGGAAGTTGCCAATCATGACTTCGTTTTGTAAGTAAAATGTGCGAAGGGCAGGCATGTAGGCATCGGCATGGTATTTCGTGAAGTATTGCACGCTGAGGCTGGGTTGAAGAGTGGCTGCCTTGTGAAAAATGGGCTGGGAATACGCCACTTTCAGCTTGGCAAGAAACAGCGGCAAGTGCACATAATCGGATTTGTCGGTTTGTTGTAAACTGAAAATGCCGTCAAGTTCAAGTCTTTTCAACTTGAAATGCACATCGGTAAAAACCTCTCTGATGTTGCAAAACCCTTGTAGCTGATCGGGATGCGCGGTGGCATCGAAATAAATCAGATTGTTGATGGTGGTTTGTTTAAGGCCGACGATGAGAAAACGGAACTGGTAGCTCGCAGCCAATGTCAGATAGGTGGAAGCGGCAAAATCGTTTTCCCACCTGAAATGATTGGAATAGTATTGCTTTTCAAACCATGATGCCGATTGCCGTTTCATCTGGAAATCAAAAATCAAGTTGCCGATATTGCGATTCGAAGTGCCCAAAAACTGTTTCCATTGTCCTTTCACTCCGAAGTCGCCCAATTGATACCCCAAAGTGATGAGGTTGGCATGTCCTGTGATGCGTGTGGCTTTGAACAGGTTGATGATGATGCCGCCTGAAATGCCGATTTGGGAGTGGGTGCGGTCAGTAAGCATTTTACCTTCGGCATAATCAAAACGGTTGATGCGGTAAATGCCGTAATCCATACCGGCATAAACATAAAATGGAATGTCATCATCGTATTTTTTGTATCCTAAGCTGTTCCATTTCAAGCTGTTGTGAATGGAGCGGATGATGGTGGTGTCAGTTGAGGCAAGCGAATCGAGAATGCCGTCAAAAGGCTGGTAATATGCGGTTGCAGGCGATTTGTCGTAGTAGAACAACTGGTTTTTTCTGTAGCTGAAACGGTGGCTGATACGTCCCAGACCGAAACGGCGTTCTTTTTCAATAGGACGGTTGTCCAGAAACGCAGCGGCGGATAATGAATCGGAAACAAGGCTGTCTGCCGTCATGGCTAAGTTGAGGCTGTCGGAATGGAGTGCGACGGTGTCGATGGCAGGTTTCACCCTGATATGCTTGGGCAGCAGGTTGAAGTACTGTTCTATTCCGAATCCGCTCGATTTTACAAGGTTGCCGGCGTTGTTGAGGTTGGTGGGTATTACGCTGTTGTCGCTTTCGGAATGGCTTGTGTAGGAATCGTCGCTGGCAATACCGCCGTTTTCCTGAATGTTGAGTTTGTTCCGATAATAATAGGTGACAATACCGTAACGTTCGTTTTCGGTAAGGTAGCGGCCATTGATCCAAAAATAGTTGTTGTTATCGGTTCGGTTGTTGGTGAAGACACCTGGCGAATGGACGAGGTTTAAGGCGAACGAAACGTGGAAACGAGGCAGAAACTCTCGCCCGAAGTTTACGGCAATGTGCTGTTCCTTGTCGCCGGAAGTCATCAGGTATCGCACCTCGGAATAGGGAATGAGTGGAATGTAACAGGCCATGTCGTTTTCCGTCTTGATGTACTCCGAATAGGCGGGGAGGCTCATGTCGAACCCGACATCGGAACGGTAGCGGTAGCGCATGGATAAATGTGCTTGTCCCGTGTTACTGAGCGTGCTGTACACCGTGCGGCGGCTGTCTAACACATCATGATTCGTGGCATTGAAAATAGAAGTGTCGATGCAGTGCAGCGTGCCAAGAAAAAGGCTGTCGAACGAAGTACAAAAATAAGTTACAGCGGCAGAATCAATGCGCAGCGGAGTCGCGGGCTTCACCGGAAGCGGCAGAACAGAGTCAGTAGCTGTCTTTTGCGACAGGCATGGCAGGCTGAATAGCAGCAGGATGACAATATAGATTGGTCTTTTCACCTCGTTGGCAAATTTGGCGGTAAAAATAGTAAAATCCTGCAAGATGACGGCAACTGGTAGTGCAATGAAACATAAAATGTTGAAATCCATTCTTATGTAAGTTGTGCTTGTGTCGGTGTCGTGGCAAAAAACGCTCGAACCATTACAAAAAGCGGTTTTTTAACTGACGAGGAAAAGTTTTGTTGGAGATTGACCGTTGTGATTTTGCTTTGCCGATTTCTCATGGCGCTTTTCAAAAAAGACCATCAGGCAGTTCGTTATTATTCTTTAAGGTGAAAAAAGAAAGAAGTCGCAAAAACCGGTGATGCCGATTTGATTTTGTGGATTGTTTATTAATAAAACGTGTAACTTGTTCGTTTCCAGCATAAAGTAAAGCCTTTTTCAACAATGATGTAGAACAGTCCTAAGTATAGGTTATTACTAAGCACTCACCATTATTGGTGAAAAATCATGCTTTTTTCATCATTAATAGGGATATACCAATCTTTTACTAGTTGGTACTTTTGCAACTCAAAATGAAAAAAATTTTATTATGATTAAATTATCTCACATTTCAAGAAAGACATCACAAACGGTGTGTCGTTTTCATGTCTTCAAAAGCCTTAGCGCAATTGCCATGGCTTTCTTTATGACCGTTTCATTTTGTGGTTATGGACAAAGCAAAAGCACGCAACCTAAGATTTCCGGTCGTGTTGAAGCTGCAAAAACCCATTCTTACCTTCCTTACGCAACCGTCCAAATTAAAGGAACGACTATCGGCATGGCGACGGATGAGGCAGGATACTATCAGTTGGTTGTTCCTCGCGAAGGGAAATGGACCTTGCAAGCCAGTTACCTGGGATTCAAAACCGGAGAAAAAGAAGTTGCCGTCAAAAGCGGTGAGTCAATAACCCTTAATTTTGAATTGGTCAATGACTATTTCGGAATGGATGAAGTGGTGGTTTCGGCTAACCGCGGAGAGCAGAAAAGATCGGAAACCCCCGTCATTGTGAACACCATTTCTCCGAAGCTGTTCAAGACCATACAGTCGTCCACATTGAGTGAAGGCTTGAATTTCACACCCGGACTTCGTTTGGAAAATAACTGTCAGAACTGCGGTTTCTCACAAGTCCGCATGAATGGTTTGGAGGGACCCTATTCTCAGATTCTGATCAATAGCCGTCCTATCTTCAGTGGATTAGCCGGTGTTTATGGTTTGGAACTCATCCCCTCCAACATGATTGAAAGAATTGAAGTTGTAAGAGGAGGAGGCTCTGCGCTTTACGGTGGTAATGCCATTGCCGGAACTATCAATATTCTGTTGAAAGACCCGATCAGCAACAACTACGAGGCTGGTATCAGCTATGGCATGACGGGTGTGGGCGTGAAAGGATCGGCGGGTCCGGCTTCCGATTACGGCGTCAACTTCAATACCTCTTTGGTCTCCAGTAATTATGAGTCAGGCATTTCCATGTTCGGCTACAGCCGCAAACGCGAGATATTCGATGCCAACAACGATTCTTTCTCGGAACTTGCTCCCATTAAGAACCTCACTCTCGGCGGTAGGGCATTTCACCGTTTTTCGTCCAAGGACAAATTGACCCTTGACTTTTTCGCCATCCAGGAAAAACGCGACGGTGGCAATAAACAAGATCAGCCCTTGCATGAGAGAGACGTTGCCGAAGCGCTGCAGCATGACATGAAAGTGGCAGGGCTGACCTATGAACGTTTCTTCCGTAGCAACGACCTTTTGTCTGTTTATGCATCGGGACAATTCTTGAATCGTGATTCTTACTATGGTGCCGGCCAATCGCTGAAAGACTATGGTAATTCAGTGGACAATTCCTACAATGCCGGTGTCCAGTATAAATTCGCCTTCAAGCATTCTTCGTTGAATGTTGGAGCTGAGAATATAGGAGACTATCTGATTGACAAGAAATTGGGCTATCCTGATGTTGAGAATGCTGAAATCAATTTCGCTGATTCCACTATCACGTTTCCTCACGTTGGAAGCACGGTCGTTTCCGATCAATCCCTCACTACCACGGGTGCTTTTGCACAATACGATTTGCATCTGAATCGTTTCAGGGCATCGGCTGGCGTTAGATTCGACCATTACGCTGTTGTTGACAAGACCAAAGCTTCAAAAGACAAGGTTGGCAGCGTTTTAAGTCCTCGTGTCAGCCTGATGTACGATTTCTTCACCTTCCTGCAAGGGCGTGTTTCTTACTCGCAAGGCTACCGTGCACCTCAAGTCTTTGATGAAGATTTGCATGTCGAGACCTCAGGCGCCCGTCAGGTTATCCATAAGAATGACTCCACCCTCAAACAGGAAACTAGCCACAGCATGATGGTTTCCTTGGACTTTAACAAGCGTTTGGGTAATGTGAACACGAGTTTTCTTGTTGAAGGTTTCTACACCAAGCTTAACGATGCTTTCCAGAATGAATTTGGCGAACCCGATGAAAACGGAACGGTTGTCTATACGCGTGTCAATGCCAAAGATGGAGCTGTTGTGAAAGGTGTCAATATGGAATTGAAAGTGAAACCCGCCTTTGACGTTTCGTTCCTCGCCGGATTTACCATTCAGTCGAGCAAGTTCGAGAAACCGCAGGAGGACTTTAAGGAAAGACGTTTCTTCAGAACTCCTGATCAATACGGATTCTTCACCTTGGATTGGGATGTCGTCGATAACCTTTGCTTCTCGGCTACGGGAAATTATATCGGCAGCATGCTCGTCCCATATTTCGGACCGAAGAATCCAGAAGGAGAGCTTAGAGTGTCTCCCAACTTCTTCGATGCGGGTGTTAAAATCAGCTACAAGTTGAAACTGAAAGACATGAATGCGGAAATCTCCGCTGGCGTGAAGAATATTTTCAACTCCTACCAGAATGACTTTGATGTCAGTGCCGACCGTGACCCATCCTATATCTATGGACCTGTCGCCCCACGCACTGTGATGTTTAGTTTCAAAATCGGTAATCTTTAATCACTGAAAAAAGGAATAGTCGCACTAACCTATTCTGTTCTAACCTGTTTATCGACCATCGTGTTGGCAAACGCCTTACGATGGTCTTTTTTTGTGACAGGCAGAAATGAGATGTGTAATGTAATTCCCCAATAAGCTTGCGGTCAGTCGATGACAGGTGCATCAAATGTTCCCGTTTTTTGTTTGGTCTTCCGGATTGCTGAGTTTGAAATAGGTCTTTTGGCTGGTTAACACGATTTCAATGGTGCCGATGAGGATGAAGTCCACAAGAATAGCTTCGGCACGATGCCGGTTGATGTGGGCGAGTTCCTGGTACTCTTGCAGTGTGATTTCGCTATGTTCAGCAAGATAGTGCAACAGTTGCATTTCAGGCTCAGTAAAAGAGATCTTGGCCGGTCGGATATTGCGGCTGTATTTCCATACTTTAAGCAATACGCTGTCGGCCGATAGGTTCTCGTCCTTTACGCGCACAAAAACCTTGTATTTTCCTTGGTTGTCGGGGGCGCGGTGCTTTTGTTTCTTGTCTTTGGGCACAATGACTTCCAACACCTCTTTCCCATTGATTTCCCATTGTTCTACTGAAAAATCCACTTTGGGCTGGCAGTATAACTCGGCGGCGGCTTGTATCATGTGAATTTCTTCGTCGCTGCGCACTCCGGCAATGACGCCGTTATCCTTGACACCGACCAAGAGCCGTCCGCCATCGGTATTGGCAAAAGCCGCCAATGAACGGGCTATCCGCTTGCTGTCCGAAATCTCGAACTTGAAGTCAAGTTGCTGGTGCTCACCTTCTTCAATAAGGTGCTGTATGTGCTTTTCTTGGGGAACCATGGTACAGCAAAAATAAGTTTTTTTTGAAGCAATGTCCCAAGTCAAGTTTTATTGATGTTTGAACAAGACTATGCTTAAAGACCGATTGGGAGTAGTGGAGTTGTGTTTTTTTTGTGCGGCTTACAAATGGTTGAAATAAATAAATCTGTAGCTCATAGCGGCTTTTTTTCTATTTGGTGCTGGATGACTGGAGGTTCAAATTGTGGTTGTCTTTGATTTATTATACAGAAAATCAAGTATTTATATTTCATTATGCCAGCAAAATATCCCGATGAGAATGGCGTATTCCGAAATGTATGGACAAGCGTAGGCGAAAATTGCATGGAATTACGACTTGGAGCATGACACATCAGTCCAATCCACATTAATTGGTACAATTGGTAAATATCGATATTCAGTTTTATTGATAGTAATAAATTTATACAGTATTAAATAAATATTATATGAATATTGCAATGGTATAAGAATAACATTGAATTAATAAAATATGTTTTTTGTC
>JBGYXG010000105.1:0-63372 GCA_041842465.1 Candidatus Limimorpha sp. | reverse complement strand
TCCCGAGAGAGTGAAAAAGTACTTCAAGCACAAGTCTATCGAATATGCGGCATAAGACTATGATAAGTTACGGTATTTATACGTCGGGTTAATAATAATTAATCGTACAGATTACAAAGATAATTATTGCTGTCCGGTAAAAATCACAGAAATGCTCACAACATATTGAATAACAAATCATTAATTCAATATTTCAAAGAGGTGGCTTATCATAACAAACCCCTTTGATTGCCAACATCTTAGGTGTGTTTACCGGACAACAATAAAGGATAATACAATCATTAATACGTAGCTTAAAAAGATGAAAATATTTCTCATTCAGCTTTTAATTTCTTGTATTTGAATCGTTTAAGTTCTGCATTCCCCATCCGTTTCAATCGGTTTTCTTCATATTCCGTGTAGCTTCCCTCAAAGAAATACACCTGAGAGTTCCCTTCGAAAGCAAGGATATGTGTGGCCACGCGGTCGATGAACCAACGGTCGTGCGAGATGATGACGGCGCAGCCTGCAAAGTTTTCCAAACCTTCCTCCAAGGCGCGTAACGTGTTCACGTCGATGTCATTGGTGGGTTCGTCAAGTAGCAAAACGTTGGCTTCCTGTTTAAGGGTCAAGGCGAGGTGCATACGGTTGCGTTCGCCGCCCGACAGTACTTCTGCTTTTTTCTGCTGGTCGTTGCCGTTGAAGTTGAAACGCGACACGTAGGCGCGGCTGTTTAGGCTGTGTTTGCCCAGTTGTATCAGCTCGTTGCCGCCTGAAATGACTTCCCAGACGGTTTTTTTAGGGTCGATGTCGGCATGTTGCTGATCGACATAACCGATTTTCACGGTCTCACCGATTTCAAAGGTGCCTGAATCGGGCTTTTCCAATCCCATGATCAAGCGAAACAGAGTGGTCTTACCCGCGCCGTTGGGACCGATGACCCCTACAATGCCGGCGGGAGGCAGGTTAAAGGTCAGGTCTTCAAAAAGCAGTTTGTCGCCGTAGGCCTTTGTGACGTTTTTCGCTTCGATGACCTTGTTGCCCAAGCGGTCGCCGTTGGGGATGTATATCTCAAGACGTTCTTCCTTTTCCTTGACGTCTTCATTCAGCATCTTTTCATACGATTCCAAACGCGCCTTGCCCTTGGCATGTCGTGCTTTGGGAGCCATTCTGACCCATTCTAACTCGCGTTCCAGGGTCTTGCGGCGTTTGCTTTCGGTTTTTTCCTCCATGGCCATGCGTGCGGTCTTTTGGTCGAGCCACGACGAGTAGTTGCCTTTCCACGGAATGCCTTCGCCGCGGTCGAGTTCAAGAATCCAGCCTGCCACATGGTCGAGGAAGTAACGGTCGTGTGTGACAGCGATAACCGTGCCTTTGTACTGCTGCAAATGGCTTTCCAACCACTGGATGGATTCGGCATCCAAATGGTTGGTGGGTTCGTCAAGCAACAGGATGTCAGGTTCTTGAAGCAATAGTCGGCATAGGGCGACACGGCGGCGTTCTCCCCCCGATAGGTTCTTGACGGGCGTGTCGCTTTCGGGACAGTTCAGCGCATCCATGGCGCGTTCCAATTTGCTGTCAAGTTCCCAAGCATCGTGTTGTTCGATAAGTTCGGTCAAGCGGCCTTGCTCCTCCACCAGTTTCATCATGGCATCGTCGTCCATAGGTTCGGCAAAGCGGGCGTTGATGGCTTCGTATTCCTTCAAAATGTCGGCGATTTCCTGCACGCCTTCCTCTACCACCTCGCGAACGGTCTTGTTCTCGTCGAGTTGCGGCTCTTGGTCAAGCATGCCGACAGAGTAGCCGGGCGAAAAAACCACTTCGCCGTTATAGGATTTTTCTTTTCCCGCAATGATGCGTAGCAAGGTTGATTTTCCGGAACCATTCAGTCCGATAATGCCGATTTTGGCACCATAGAAAAATGAGAGGTAGATGTCTTTTAAGATCTGTCGCGAAGGCGGAATGATTTTACTTACCCCGACCATCGAAAAGATGATTTTTTTGTCGTCCGCCATATTTTATTGTGTTTGTTTCAATTTATTGTGTCGTTGTGTCGATTAATAGTGTTACAAAGAGGTGAAGTGCTCCCCAACTGCTGTTGAAGCCACTTATTGGTTTGATTTTCGTTGTACCGCTTCCTGCATGGCTTTTTCCATGATGGCAGTGGCTTTCTGCCAGTCGTAAACCCGATTGGAAAAATCAAATCCTGCCCGTGCAATGGCTGCCGATCTTTCTGTTTCATCGAGCAAGGTGATGATGTGCCGTGCCATTTCTTCGGCATTGCCGCCAATCAGGATTTCTTTGCCGTCTTGTGCGCCAAGAGCACTGTTGGCCAAGGGCGAGGTGATGCAGGGAAGTCCCATCGACATGGCTTCAAGCAGTTTATTCTGAAGTCCGGTGCCGATGCGCATGGGGGCGATGAAAACGCGGCTTACGGCATAGGCATCACGGATGTCGTCGAGCCAGCCGCTGACGATAATACGGTCGCAGGCGGCTTTTTTCACCTTGGGATCGGGCGAAGCACCGGCAATGTACAGCTGGATATCGGGGCGCTGCTGCCACACGCGGGGCATGATTTCGCTGGCGAGGTATTCAACGGCGTTCACATTGGGGGCGTATCCCATGTTTCCGGTAAAGACCAGATCGTATTTCTTTTCCCGCTGTTGCGGTTTGAAATAGTCGTGGTCCACGCCATTGGGGATGATGAGTATTTCATCACGCTTCGGATGGTCGATCAGCATCCGGTCAGGCTCGCTGATGATGGTTTTTACGTCGAAGTCTTCGAAGATATCAGCCTCGTAGCGTTTCAAACGACGGTATTCCGAATTGAAGATCGGACGGGTCAGGCAAGAAGCTATTTCGGCGCGACGCTTGATTCCCATAGAAAAAACGTCTTGATAATCAATTGCTTTGGGGATATTGTGCTTGCGCAAATATTCGGCGACACGTATCAGTTGCCCAAAGAGCAAGTCAGGCTGGTGCTTTTGAATCAACGCATTGATTTTGCGGTTGGCGGCGCGGTTATGGAAATAGCCGCACTGGATGGGCAGGCCTTTGAAAAAAGCGCATTTCATTCCGAAAAGAATCCTTGTTTTAGGCAAATCGACGAAGTTAATCGAGGTGCAATAAGGTTGTAAGGCTCTGAACGCCTTTTGCTTGTCAATCTTACGATCGTCATTCAAAGCACAAAGAACGATGTCGTTGTTTTTGGCCAGTTGCTTGATCTGATTGTAAGCGCGTAGCTTATCACCTTTTTCAAGAGGATAGGGAATACGGGGCAGCAGTACGAAAATCTTCATCATAACGAATTAATGCGACTACAAAAATACGAAAACAAGTCGTTCGTGCCGCATTTTTGCAGGATAATCGTTGACAATGCAAAAAACAACAGTCTTGAAGGAGAAAAGTACGTAGGGTGCTATCTACGGCGTATTAATTGAGCTCATGAAAGAGATGTGTGGTGCCGGTTTCTTCAGGAGTTGTTTTTTCGGTAGTAATGAAGGTGATTTTGCTGTTGGGTTTGATTTGTTCGTAGAACTGCAGCAGGCGTTGAATGATTTTTCGGTTGTCGTAGGATCTTTCAACAAGGTTGCGTGCAGCTTTGCCAATCTCAACGGCAATGGCCGGGTTTTCGTTGATGCGACGGATCTTTTCTGCCATTTTCGCCGTGTTTTCGGCAATAATGATATTCTCTTCTTCCTTGTATTGTATGCCCTCGGCACCGACAAGGGTAGTGATGACGGTCTTGCCCATCGCCATAGCCTCGATGATTTTGATGCGAATGCCGCTGCCTGAAAGCAACGGGACGATGGCTACATCATGATTTCTCACGAAGGCTTTGGCGTCGGGAACTTCACCGATAACGTTGACATGTGGGTTTTTTAAGTTGAGCAGCCACTCGGGCATGTTGCGTCCGGCAAGGTGGAAAACAAAGTCGGGGACTTTTTTTACAGTGGCATCGAGCACATGGTCAACAAACCACTTGATGCCTTCGTTGTTGGGTATCCAGTTCATGGAACCGATATGGAAAAACTTAGGTTTGCCTTCGATCTCATACTTGGCATCGAATTCCTCAGGATTGATACCGTAAGGGATGTCGATCGTCGGGGTGGCGGCGTATTTTCTGAAAAAAGCAGCGTCTTTATGCGTGATGGCGGCAATGCCGTCAACTTGATCAAGAACGGAAAACTCGAAGTTTTTCAGTGTCTTTGCCAAATGCTGTATGTAGATTTTCTTCGGCATGAATCGGGTTTCTTTGGCGATGCGTTCCCAAATCAGGTGCTCGACATTGTGGGCGCGAAGCACGATAAGGGCTTTAGAATGTTTCCGGATGGTGTTGATGTAGGCGGCCATGTAAAGCATTTCCAACTGAACCACGTCAAATTGTTCGCTGTGTAACACCTCGATGAGCCGTTTGTCGAAGTCATTTGAAATAAAACGTTCGACATGATATGACTTTTGGGTCAATAGGTTGACAAGGGCTTTTGCGGGTTTTATCCTAAGATCCACGTCAATGAGTTCGATTCCCGTTTTTCTCTTGAATTCAATGGGAATGTCGTTGGGATTGACATTGAACTTGCTGCTGTTGATGGCAAGTATTTTCACCTGGTGTCCTGCATCCAGCAATCCGTTGACGATGCTGTTCATGGCCATGGGGCCGCCTTCGTAGGCGGGGTAGGGCGACTTGTTGCAAAGTAAGAGAATCTTCATGACTTGTGTTTTGAGAATCGATGAAACAGTTTGACACATGCTTTTTTCCAACTTTCCGCATCAAGCAACGAAGAGTCGCTCGTGGCTTTGAAAGTAAGGAAAAGCCCAATGGGAAACAGGATGAGCGACGACATCCAAACGCCGAGAAACATGTTGATGCTTCCAAACACCGCCATGCGTTCGCAAACCGTGGAAGTGACCCAGTAGATTACAAAAAACAGAACGGAAATCACGGCGGGGAAGCCCAGTCCTCCTTTGCGTATGATGGTGCCTAAAGGTGCACCGATAAAGAAAAAGATAAGGCAGGCAAAGCTCAGGGTGAATTTCTTGTGCCATTCTTTTTGGTGCTTCCTAATGTTCTCGCGCTGCATGGTGAAATCGGTCTTGTTGAACGACGTGTTTTCCTTGGCATTCTTGGCAGCACCTACCGCCATGTCGGCAACCATGGCGCGTTCGTCTTTTTCGAAGTTGTTCAAGAGCGGCCATGCCAGGGTGTGTATGGAGTCGGAGACAACAACCGTGTCAGTGTTTGAGAGCCTGGATTCGGTGAGTGCATTGAGGGAGGGATAGCGTCGCTTGAAGTTGGCGGCGAAGTTGTCCTGCTTCATGTCGAAACGGTTGTGCAGCGAGTCTAATGAAGTGCTGAGCTGGCGGATGTTCATGATGGACTGGTGCGATTTGAGCAGGTCGGAATTGGAATAGGTCATCTCGAAATCCTGAAGACCGAACTTGATTTGTTCCTCACGGAACGACATGCGCTCGAAGGGACGCCTGTTTTTAAAGTCGTCACCTTCGGTTACGTCGGTGTAGTTGTAGCCGTTGTAAAGGGTGAACATGATGTTGCGCTGGTTGGGAGTAAATGTCATGAATCCGGAGTCGGCGGTCACTATTTTGGTGTTTCCCATGCGGTCGGTGTGGTCGTAGATCTTGATGCCGTAGATGCTGCTTCCGTCCTTCCCCTTGCTTTCCACATGGATCACATAGTTTTCGATGTCTTTGTAAAACACGCCTTCCTTGATGTCGAACGCGAGTTTCTGCCGACGCACGTCGAAAAGAAGGGTCTTGGCTTTCAGCATGGCGACAGGCATGATGCTGTTTGAGAACAGAAAAGCAAAACCGCTCATCAAAATGCTGAAGAAGACGAGAGGGCGCATCACGCGCCAGATGGATATGCCCGACGATTTTACGGCGACTAACTCATAATGTTCGCCAAGGTTGCCGAAACACATCAACGAAGCCAATAGAATGGCCAAGGGAAGCGCCATGGGGATAAAAGTGACACCGGTGTAGAAAAACAACTTTGCCAAAACGTCCAATTCCAAACCTTTACCCACTAAATCATCGATATACTGCCATACAAACTGCATGAGCAAGATGAAAATCACGATGAAAAACGTGAAAAGGAAATTGCCCAAGAAGGATCTGACAATATAATGATAGAGTTTCTTCAAGTTTATTGCGCTGTAATCCAATTAAAATGCAAAGGTAGTTATTTCGGATTTCCCGTGTGGCATTTCCTTGAAAAATAGTAGGATTTTAGAAGTTGTGGCATTATGTGTTGGTGTGTGAATTTATAAAAGCCTTACAGTAAGTGATTTATGATCTTATTGATTCCGGTTTGGAAGTCGAAATCGAATGTTTTTGACAGGTCGCCTGTAACTTTTTCGTGCCAAGCTCGTCATACGGATGATTTTGAATCGGAATAATCATTCAAACACATAATCAGTATGAAAACAAAATTCTATTTTTCGATGATGCTACTGTTTGCGATGGCAACAGGCAGCATCTATGCGCAACAGAACAATGCGGTTCAGGTATCAGGAAATAACAGTGTAAACACTTTGATTGTCAAGTCAATAGGCGACGTTCATATTGTTCAAGGCGATTCGCTCGATGTGGTATGGTCTGATAAAATATTGGCGGATTTCCGGGTGCAGGACAGTTGTGTTTTCCTTTCCGGTATTTCTGATTTCGATGTGACCTTGCCTGAGCTGACCTATCTGTTCTTTTTGGGTACCGGTGACGTAAAAGTGCAAAACAGATTTTCGGGCAGCGATTTGTTGGTGATTGAGTCCGGCATCGGTGATGTGGAACTTGACTTGAACTACGACAAAGTTTATTTGCGGGTGTCGGGGCCGAGCGACGTGAAGATGTTCGGAGCTTGTAACACGTTTCTGGCCGACATGCGCGGACCGGCAGAATTGAATGCCGATCGCCTCGTGAAGAAATTGGTGCTGGCTGATGTTAACGGGACTTGCGATGTCAATTGTGGACGTGCAGAAAAGACCATGGTGTTTTATGAAGCATACGGTGCTTCGGTAAAAGGGAATGCCGATGATGAGATCCGATTGTCGGGTCCAATAAACTTGGTCAGCAAAGAAGACAAATGGCATATCGGAGGCTTGGATGAGAATGCCCTGAAAGCCGATTCAAAAGCCTTGTTGGCTGAAGCCGTACCGTTTCTCGCACAGTGTCGTACCATTCCTGAAAACAAGTTTGCAAAAGAAGACTGGGGAAAGATGGCCGGAAGAATTGCTGATAAATACAGACATCGTAGAGGTGGTGACGACGTGGAAGACGACATGCAATACCAAAGCGATGGGCAGCGCTATTTCAAAGGATATTCCCGTAAGAACAGCTGCCTAATGGATTGCCAATGGGCGGGTTTTGAAGCCGGACTGAACATGCTGATTGATCCGACGGAAAACGACATTTATACCGGACAACAGGATTTGATGGCGCTTCGTCCGCTTCGCAGCTGGTATTTTGGCATAAACCTTGCCGATGTCGGCATCGCTTTCGACCGCAGGCATAAAGTGGGCATGTTCACAGGCATAGGATTGGGGTGGAACAACTACCGTTGGAAAAATTCCATAAAAATGACAGCCGAAGGCAATACATTGGTAAACACGTTGTTGTCCGACGATCCGGAGTGGAAGGTGAAGAAAAGCAAACTCGGCGTGTTTTACGTTCAAGCTCCGCTCATGATAGAGGTGAGGCCAACGAACAATCTGTTTGTTGATTTTGGTGTGACGGGTGGACTTCGCCTGGCTTCATGGACAAAAATCAAGTATGAGAATGGAAGCAAGACCACGGCATACGACAAATACACGTTGAATCTTTTCAAGCTGGATGCTACTCTGCGCATGGGAAGCGACAACATGGGCTTTTTCGTCAACTATGCCTTGATACCGGCGTTTGCGGATGCTGACGCAAAAAGAGCACGTCCGCTTAGTGTGGGTTTCAGTTTGATTTTCTAAACCTATCTTTTTTATATCACTGGAAAGTCGCCCTTACGGCGACTTTTTTTATTTTTGCAGGGAATAACGCATACTATGGAAATAACGGATTTCTTCAAAGGCTTGAATGTCAGCATTACGGTGTCGGATGCTGAGGGTAACATTGTGTATATGAACGACAAATCGATTGAGGTAAACGGCGATGTGCGAGGTAGCAACCTCATGAAATGCCACAACGAGAACTCGAAACGCATTATCGGGCATCTGCTCAACGATGCTGCAACCAATGTTTATACGGTTCAGAAAGGTCCTGTGAAAAAACTGATCTATCAAACGCCGTGGTACAGCGACGAAGCAAAAAAGACTGTCGCCGGTTTGGTGGAGTTTTCCATCATTCTGCCTGGCGACATTCCGCATCATGTGCGGTTCTGATTTTGCGGCAGTAGGTCGGAATTATTAATGAAAAAAGCAGAATGGCTGCCTTTATGGGCGGTTTCATCCTGCTTGATGTTTTTAGGTTGAGCTGCCTTATGCAGTCACCAGATTGTACGTGTCTTGTGCAATGACAAACTCTTCGTCAGTGGGATAGACCACCACGGTGACCTTTGAGTCGGGGGTGGAAATGATACCGGCATCGCCAACGGTGTCCTTATTGAGGTCAGTGTTGATTTTGATGCCGAGAAAATCCAAGTCTCGGAGAATGGCGTCGCGCATGAACCAAGCGTTTTCACCAATCCCGCCAGTCATGACAAGCATGTCAGCACCATTCATGACAGCCATGTAGGCACCAATGTATTTCTTGACACGGTGGGCAAACATGTTGAAAGCATAGGTGCAGCGCGTGTCGCCGTTTTCGCGACCTTCGCGCACATCGCGCATGTCCTGCTTGCCTCCGGTAATCCCGACCAATCCTGATTTTTTATTGACTAAAGTGTTCATCTCCTTGGTGTTGTAGCCTTCCTTGTCCATGATGTACATGAAAGCGCCTAAGTCAAGGTCACCCGTGCGGCTGCCCATGACCAACCCTTCTACCGGTGTGAATCCCATGGAGGTTTCAACCGATTTGCCATTCTCAACAGCAGCTATCGAAGCACCGCTGCCAAGGTGACAGGTGACGATTTTGCATTTTTTCCAGTCTTTTCCGGCAAAAGCTGCTGCGCGTTCCGCCACATATTTGTGGCTTGTGCCGTGAAAACCGTAGCGACGGATGTGGTATTTTTCGTAGTATTCATACGGAATAGCATACAGGTAGGCCTCGGCAGGCATGGTGGAGTGGAACGATGTGTCGAACACGGCTGCCATCGGGATGCCGGGAATTACTTCTTGCATGGCGCGGATGCCTTGCAAGCTGCCGGGGTTGTGAAGGGGGGCTAAGTCAACTAATGACTCGATGCCTGCAATAACCTTTTCGTCGATGCGGACACTCTTCGGGAACAGTTCGCCGCCATGCGCCACGCGGTGGCCTACGGCACTGATTTCCTTCAGGTCTTTGATGACACCGATTTTCGGATCGACCAAGGCGTTCAGCACGATCTTAATGCCTTCCGTGTGATTGGGAATCGGGAGTTGCTCGTAATGCTTTTCGCCGTTGAATTTGTGGGTAAATTCGCCCATTTCAAGACCGATGCGTTCAAGCAAGCCTTTGGCCAAAAGTGTGCTGCTGTTGGAGCTTCCCATTTCAAGCAGTTGGTACTTGATGGATGAACTGCCGCAGTTTAAGACAAGTATTTTCATTGAGTTTTGATTTAGAATTAATGCGATAGAATTTTACATCCCATGCCTGCTTTCAAAGCATTATGCCTTCTTTTTTTGAGCGATGGCTTGATTGCAAGTGATGGCTACGAGTTTGTAAATGTCGTCAACGGAACATCCGCGGCTGAGGTCGTTGCACGGCATGGCAAGTCCTTGAAGCACGGGGCCAATGGCCTCGGCACCTGCCAGACGCTGCACGAGTTTGTAGGCAATGTTGCCCACTTCGAGGTTGGGGAATACCAAGGTGTTGGCTTTTCCTGCCACCGGATTTCCGGGAGCCTTGGTGGCGGCAACGGAAGGAACAATGGCGGTATCGGCCTGGAGTTCGCCGTCAAGAATCAGGTCGGGTCGCTGTTGCTTGGCTATTTTTGCGGCTTCAATCACTTTATCGACAGCCTCGTGTTGTGCCGATCCTTTGGTAGAGAAGGAAAGAATGGCTGTGACGGGGTCTATTTGGGCGATGTTTTTGGCGGTGTCGGCGGTGCAGATGGCGATTTCTGCCAATTGTTCCGCTGTTGGCATGGGTGTTACCACGCAGTCGGCGAACACCATCCTGCCATCGGTGCCGTAAGGGCTGTTTTCGGGTAAAAACATGATGAAAGCACCCGATACGCATGACACGCCCGGAAGGGTCTTGATGATTTGCAACGCGGGGCGTAACATGTCGCCCGTGGTGCTGCGCGCACCGCTCACCAAGCCGTCGGCTTCACCGGCTTTCACCAAAAGAATGCCGAGATACATGAAATCTTCGACCATCTGCTCGGCTTGTTCCAAGGTCATTCCTTTTTTCTTGCGCAGTTCATAAAGCAACTCGGCATATTTATTTTTGTCAGGGTTGTTTTTGGGGTCAATAATTCGCGCCTTTCCGATGTTTTTCAGACCGAACTCTTCGGTCATGGCTTTGATTTTTTCAATAGGGCCTATCAGCGTAATATCGGCAACGCTGTCGGCGATCAACTGGTCGGCGGCTTTCAACGTGCGAGGCTCGTCGCCTTCGGGGAGCACAATACGCTGTTTGCTGGATTGTGCATCCTTGATGATTTCCTGAATAATATCCATTTTGCTGTATTGTAAAAAGTTGGTTTTCTTTACCGAATGGGATTCTTCAAAATGAAGCATTGAGCCTGCAAAAGTAGTAAAGTTATATGGACGCTGCAAGGAAATTTGTAAAGTTTTTTTTGTCTGATGGACATTGGGAATACGATCGCTTGCTTTCTTAGGGAAATGTTGATGTTTCGAAATCCGGTTTCTTGTGAAAATCATTTTTCAATCCTGCCTTAAGGCTCTTGAAAAATCCTTATTTTTGTCGCCGAAAAGTTGAAAAATGCTTGATACAATACAGACATGCGACAGTGTTTTGTCGGTAAATGCAATGTTCGATACCCTAAGCACCCATTTTGTCACTTCGGGTTTTGAGGGTGTCATCAACCCGCTTCCGCGTGTTACGCACGAGGCGTTGATGGGATGGAACCTCGTGGTGCTTGCGGTCGCGCTGCTGGCTGTGGTGGTCAACAAGCAGCTTTTCCCCCGACAGTTTCGCCAATTGCTTTCGGTTCCGAGTGGTGTGGCGCAAACCAACCAGTTGTTGCGTGAATGGTCGCCGTTGCGCAGTTTCATAGGCTTTTCATCCTTGATCACTTATGTGGCGCTGATGGGACTGTTCGTCCAAAAGTCGTTAGTGGTGCTGTCACACGACGTGGAGCGCTATAATGGCATCGTTGTTTTCGCTATGGTTTGCGGTGGTGCGGCGGTGCTGTTGTTGTTGCGGTATCTGGTTTTGCGTTTGGTCGCACGGCTTTTTCATACCAAAGAGGCGTTTCATCGCCTTGTCGCCGTGCAGTTGTCGGTGGTGTCATTTAGCATTCTGGCAATACAACCGGTTTTGTGGCTGTTGCTTTATAACCCGTATTCCATGGTTGTCTGGACGGGACTCGGAATCGTCGCTATCGGTGTGCTGATGCGTTTTTTCATGGGCTTTTTTGAAATCAAAGTCGCCGCGAAAATTCATTCGTTCTACATTTTTTACTATCTTTGCAGCCTCGAAATCGTCCCGATGGCAGTGCTGTTAGCGGCGGGAATACGTTATGCAACAACGGGTTCCGTCATGTAGCAGAAGCTGTTTTTCAGGATTTTTATTATTTGGAAGTCGTATAATACAGAGAATGAATGAAGACGAAGAATATTCTGGTGTCGCAACCACAACCTGCTGATGTTGCCAAAACGCCTTTTGGCGACATAGAGAAAAAGTACGGTGTCACCTTCACGTTTGAAAAATTCATTAAACTGGAAGATATTACGGCAAGTGAGCTTCGTGAAGCGCATATTAAGTTGACCGATCATTCTGCGGTCATACTGACAAGCCGTAATGCCGTCGATCATTTCTTCAGAGTGGCGAAGGAAATGCGCTATGCCGTTCCCGAAACTTTGAAGTACTTTTGCATTAATGAATCCACGGCATTGTATCTGCAACGTTACGTGCAATACCGTAAGCGCAAGGTTTTCTTCGGCAATCAGACTTTTCCCGACTTGCTTGAAATCATGAAAAAGCACAAGGAAGAGAATTTCCTTTACTGCTGTTCCGACATCAGCTCAGATGCCAATATGGCGCTGATGACATCAGCCCGTCTCAATGTAACGAAGGCGGCGCTCTTCCGCACGGTTTCGGCTGACCTGAAAGATAAGATCAAGATTGCCGACTACGACATGCTGGTGTTTTTCAGTCCTGCCGGAATAGATTCACTCGTTGCCAATTTCCCGAAATTCAAACAGAAAGACGTTGTTATCGGTGGATTTGGTAGTGCCACGTGCAAAGCGATTACCGATGCGGGGTTTAATTTGGATATTGTCGCTCCCACAGCGGAAACGCCTTCCATGACCATGGCCATCGAGGCTTTTTTGGCTGCTGAAGCCAAGCAGAGCAAGAAGAAATAAACCGCTTGTCGCAGTTATCTGATTTTTATTGTTTTTATTGTTGGGTCGGAATAGGCTTTGTGTGTTTTTTTGACCTATCTGATTTTCTAACGGTGTTTGCTTTAAAGAAACAAGCGGAGCAACCGTCTAACGTCTTCCGAAAAGTGTTATTTTTGCGGCCTGATATTGACAGGTCATGCTGACAAAGGAAAGTTTTCCAAAATACGAACGGATTTGTATGGAGAAGGACATCGACACCCTTTTTAAGCAAGGGAAGGGCTTTTCGGTGTACCCCTACCGTATTGTGTTTCGTTCTTACGCGAACGAAGGGAAGCCTTTGACTTGCCGGCTGTTGGTTTCTGTCTCCAAGAGGCGTTTCCATCATGCGTTTAAGCGCAATCGCGTGAAAAGATTGATAAGGGAATCATGGCGCAAAAATAAATCCGGTTTATACAACGTTTGTCAAAAGAAAAGCATTTCGGTTGATGTCGCACTGATATATAATGCGACACTAATCCATTCCTATGCCGAGATGTATGAAAAGACGAAAAAAACCGTCCACCTATTGATCAAGAAGATATGAAGCGTTTGTTGCGATTACCTGCCGACTTTCTCATTTTGCTCATCCGCATTTATCAGGTGACCTTGTCGCCCTATATCGGTCGCAACTGCCGCTATACGCCTACTTGTTCCAACTACGGCATCGAAGCTTTGAAAAAGTACGGTGCCATAAAAGGCGGCTGGCTGACCTTCAAAAGAGTTTTATCGTGTAACCCATGGGGAGGGAGCGGCTATGATCCCGTCCCATAATAATTCAAAAGCAATGAAAAAAGGCATCAAAGTATTGTGTCTGTTAGTTTTGGCTTTTTCCTTGTCGCTGACGGCTCAGGAAAAGCAGAATAATTTTGAGATTTCAAAAAGCATAGACATTTACAACAGTTTGTTTCGTGAACTGAACCTGAACTATGTCGATGAAATCAACCCGGGCGAACTGAACGAGGCTGCTATAAGCGCCATGCTTGAAGGACTTGACCCTTACACGGTGTTTATTCCGGAGTCGGAGATTGAGTCGGCGCGTTTCATCACTACGGGAGAGTATGGCGGCATAGGTGCTTTGATACAATATGACGGTGAGTATGTGCGCATCTCTGACCCGTATTTCGGCTTCCCCGCACAAAAGGCAGGTCTTGTTGCCGGAGACGCCGTTCTCGAAGTCAACGGCATCGATGTGCATAAAAAGACCACCTCCGAGGTGAGCGAGTTGCTGAAAGGACAGCCCGGAACCGAAGTGAAGCTGAAAATCAGACGTTACGGACAGGATAAGCCGATAGAGAAGACATTGAAACGTGAAAAGGTGAAGATTGACAATATCCCTTATGCCACAGTGTTCGACAACGGGGTTGGCTATGTGTCGCTCGGCGGTTTCACCAAGGGTGCCGCATCCGAACTCAAGGAAAAACTTGTGGATATGCGTAAGAAGCACGAGTTGAAGGGTTTCATCATCGACTTGCGCGGAAATGGAGGTGGCTTGATGAACGAGGCTGTCGATATTGTCAATTTGTTCGTTCCGAAAGGAAAGGTGGTGGTGTCAACGAAAGGAAAAGCCGCCAATACCGCCAACGCCTATTACACCTCAAACACACCGGTGGATGAAAATCTGCCCTTGGTCATCCTTGTTGATGGCAATAGCGCTTCAGCTTCCGAAATTGTTGCCGGAGCCATTCAGGATTACGACCGTGGCGTGGTCATCGGGCAGCGGACTTTCGGCAAAGGATTGGTGCAGAATATTTTGCCGCTATCCTACAATACGCAGATGAAAGTCACTGTGGCGAAATATTACATTCCCAGCGGACGTTGCATTCAGGAAATCGACTACTCGCATAAGAAAGACAGCGTTCAGACGAAGAGCGATTCTTTTGGGAAGGCTTTCACGACCATTCACGGCCGCACGGTTTACGAAGGTCACGGCATTACCCCCGATGTGAAAATGGAGCCTGACAAATATGCCACCGTGACCATGTACCTTTATGCCAAGAATCTGATTTTCGACTACGCCAGCAAGTTCTATAGCGAGCACAAGAGTATTGATTCGGCGCAAGTGTTCCGTATCGACGACAACACCTATCGCGACTTCATGCAGTTTGTCAAGGACAAGAAATTCACCTATACGACAGAGTCGGAAAAGAAACTTGCGGAGTTGCGCAAATCGGCGAAAGAGGAGGGGTATCTCGAAAAAATCGAGCCGGAACTGAAACAATTGGAAGAGGTGCTTGCGGCGGATAAGAAAAACGACCTGTTGAAAAACCGTTCGGATATTGAAGACCTGATGAGTGCGGAGATTGTAGGACGCTATTATTATCAAGTCGGACGCATCGTGTGGGCGCTGAAGAAAGACCCGGAACTGAAACGTGCATTCGATATTCTGCTCAATGCCGATGGCAAAGACGAGTATGGCAGCATTTTAAAACCGTAGAAACGGACATTGTTTTGAATAGCAGTACGATACATATCAAATCTGACATCACACCCTACTTTGTTGGGCTGGTATTGCTGGCCATCGGTTTGACCTTGTCGCCGTTTCTGATGAGCGTTGCACAGTTCTTTCTGCTTGCGGTGTGGCTGTTTGATGGTCTTTCGTTGCGGCTCTCCACCATTCGTAATGCTTCTTTGGGCGCAAAAGTCAAGGAAGGACTTCGCTTGGCGGGTGAAAACATGCGCATGAAAATGCGTTTGTTTTTTCACAACAAAATCGCTGTCGTGCTGGTTTCTTTGTATGTGCTTCATGTCATCGGAGCGTTTTATTCCAGCGATATACAGTATGCACTCAAGGATCTTCGCATCAAATTGCCGCTGTTGCTGCTGCCGCTGATTTTTTCATCCATGCCGTCGTTGAACCGTCGGCAACGCGATTTGCTGCTTTGGCTCTATATACTTTCGGTTTTTGTCGCCACATGGTTCAGTTTTGCAAAATATGTGCGACACGACTACAGCGATGTGCGCGAAATATCGCGTTTCATCAGCCATATCAGGTTTTCGTTACAAATCGTCTTTTGCATTTTCATCATCGGCTATTATTGTTTCAAACGTCGTTACAAGTGGTGGATACAATCCTTATGCCTGTTACTCGTCTTTTGGCTGTTTGTACAATTCTATATCCTGGAATCTTTGTCGAGTTACGTCGTTTTTCTTGCTTTGCTGGCGGTCAGCCTGTTGTTCCTTTTTTTCAGGGTAAGAGCAAGTGCTGTTTCCCGTGTTGTCATGTTGGTTTTGCTTGTTGTGGTGCCCGCGATAACGGGTCTGTTGCTGTATCGCCTTATCGCCCCGATGGTAAAGGTGGAGCATGTTGATTTTGAACATCTTGAAAAAGAAACGGCACTTGGAAATCCTTATGTGCATGATCCGGATCACTTTCCATTGGAAGATGGTCGTTACGTAGGCTTGTATTATTGCGAAAAGGAAATGCGCGAAGCTTGGTGCCACCGCGGCACAATGGGCTATGATTCCGTTACGGATTTGGGCGTGAGCATTGGTGCCACATTGCCACGCTATCTCACCTCGAAAGGGCTACGGAAGGATGCCCAAGGAGTGGCGGCTCTGAGCGATGAAGACATTCGGAATGTTGAGCAAGGTGTTGCCAACTATAACAATTGGAAGCATCCCGGTCTTCGTGCCCGTCTTTCGGTGGCGATTTATGAAATCAACCGCTATCGGAGGAATCATGACCCTAATGGGGGATCGCTTTCGCAGCGTTTGGAATATACCAAGACATCGCTGTATCTGATACGGCAGCATCCTGTGTTCGGTGTGGGTACGGGCGATGTCCCGGACGCTTTCCGCCAGGCATACGACGAACTGCAATCCCCGTTGCTTCCTCAGTTTCGTCACAGGGCGCACAACCAGTATTTGGCGATTACGATAGGGTTCGGTATCGTAGGGTTGATCCTTTTTTTATTCGTTTTATCGTTCCCCTATTTTTCATCAAGGCATAACCGTACTTGCTTATACACCATCTTTCTTTGTGTCATCTTACTGTCAATGATTCCTGAAGACACCATCGAAACGCAGGCGGGGGCGACGTTCTATGCATTTTTCAATGCCTTGTTTTTGCTCGCCTTGCGCCCTTCAAACGGCCAGTCTTCCATCGAAAAACCAGATAAACCGCAAACGCCATGAGAAAAGAACAGTTTGTATTGCCTTATTTCGTTTATGACGATATGTGCGAGTTGAATGAACAAGATGCCGATTTGTTGCAGCAAGCACATAGAGCCGTTTCATCGGCTTACGCACCGTATTCCGGATTTCACGTAGGGGCGGCCGTCAGGCTGGCAAATGGAGAAACGGTGACGGGATGCAACATTGAGAACGCGGCTTATCCGAGCGGTTTGTGTGCCGAACGAGTGGCGTTGTTTCGCGCACAGGCACAGTATCCGGGAATAGCCGTGGAAAGCATCGCTATTACCGCAATGTCATCGGAAGCAGATGTCAACGAGCCTGTTGCGCCATGCGGTGCCTGTCGTCAGGTGATGGCGGAAGTGGAACTTCGTTACAAGAAAAGGCTGAGGATACTCTGTCAAGGTGCAAGTGGACCCATTGTAGCGTTCGATGGTGTTGAAACACTCATGCCTTTTGCATTCGACACCTTGTCAAAGGAATAAGCGCAATATCCTTTTGAGAATATCCTATCCATTTTCAAGGCATGACGGGATGTGTAATACCGACTTTATCAGGCAAAAGTGAACAGGTAGTTTCCGAAGAAATTCCATAACGTGGCCACGCCGACGGCAAACAGCTTGCTGAGGTAGAAATTCCATTTCAGCTTGTCGTGCAACAGGTAAACCGTCAGAGTGTCGATGCCCATTCCAATGAGCGACACGGCGAAGAACTTGGCATACTCTACGCCGACCTGCGGATTGCTGCTTTCGAAAGTCCAGATGCGGTTGAGGAAATAGTTTGTCGTGGCCGCGACAATGAACCCCAATATGTTGCTCACATATTTGTTGAGTTTTAGGATTTCCTTACAGAGGTAGGTGACGGCAAAATTGATAATGACACCCGAAAAGCCGACAGCGCAGAACTTCAGGAACTTCATGATAATAAACGTTTCGGTCAATTCAATCTTTAGAAGAATGCTTTTCCACATGGTGTTCAGATTTCAAGGCTGCAAAAATAATGTTTTTTAAGAATATGGAAGAACAAGGATGGCAAGATGTTTGAAGCAGATTCGGTATCGTGTTGTCCTGCTAACCGCGGATTGATTATTTTTGCCGAAAAAATCGCGGCTTATGGAAGACGAGTTCTATTACGGAAAATTCGAGCAACAGGTATGCGACGAGTTGGTACGTATTTGTACGGCTCGCGGCTATCTTGAGGGTCAATTGCTTCGTTCTGACGATATTGACCAGCGTTGGGAGGAGTTGGCGCCACATTACATGGCAGATGCCGTTCCGCAAGTGGCGGAATATCCCACGGTAGCTGTCGCTTGGGCGGGCTATGTGGGGATGGCGGTGGCGACATGGTGGGACAAGGATTGGGAAAACTGTTCGGACTTGCCTTATGAATGCCTTTATGGGGAACGCGGTTTCGACGATATGGACGAACACATCACCCAAGACTTACTCGGTATGGCGATCGACGGAAAAGAAGCCGAATCATTGGCGGTGCTGCTGAACGAATGTGCCACTGCTGCCATCGGTTTCATCCGGCACGAAAACGCAGAACCGCAAAGCGTGAGGGCATTCCATCTTTTTGCCCATGCCGTGAGTGCCACGTATTCGGTAGGAGCCGCCATAGCACTGCAACGCCTTGGCTATCGATGGAAAAACACATTGTGAAGTAATCTTTTCATTTCATTTGTCACGCCACGTAAAAACAAGTACCTTTGCAGTTTCAATTTCATGCCATGCAACATCAGCAATATACCCTAAGTGGTATTTCGGAAATCATTGGGGGACAATTTGTTGGACATAATGAGAGCGCCCTTGTCACCGACTTGCTTATTGACAGCCGTCAGTTGGTCGATGCCGCACACACTTTGTTTTTCGCTCTTACCAGCGTCCGCAATGACGGTCACCGCTATATTGGGGAGCTTTATGAAAAAGGTGTTCGCGCTTTTGTGGTTCAACATCTGCCCGAAACAACGCCGTCCGATGCCTCGTTTATCATTGTTGACGACACCTTGGTTGCTTTGCAGACCTTGGCGGCGCATCACCGCGCACAGTTCAGCTATCCGGTGATTGCCATTACAGGAAGCAACGGCAAAACCATCGTGAAGGAATGGCTGTCGCAGCTTTTAAGCCCAGACTACAACATCGTGCGTAGCCCGAAAAGCTATAACTCTCAAGTGGGTGTTCCGTTGTCGGTATGGCAGATGAATGAAAACCACAACCTTGCCATCATTGAGGCGGGCATTTCCAAGCCTGACGAAATGTCTCGCTTGCAGGAAATCATCCAGCCGACCATTGGCATTTTCACCAACATCGGTCAGGCGCACGATGAGAACTTTATCAATAGGGAGCAGAAGGCGGGAGAAAAGCTGAACCTCTTTAAGCGTGTCGATACGCTGATCTATTGCATGGACCATCCGAATATCCAGCAGGTGCTGATTCGATCGGGGCTTACCACTACCGTCAAGCTGTTTTCGTGGAGCCGTAAGTCGCGCGAATGCAACCTTTTTGTCGAAGCAATAGAAAAAGAGGATAAGCAAACGGAGATAAGTTGCATTTTCAAAGAGCAAAACATGCGGTTCAGTATTCCGTTTTCTGATGATGCTTCCATTGAAAACGCCATACAGTGCATTGCAACGGCGCTGTTTCTCGGAATGCCGGCAAATCATATATCGGCACGGTTTCAGGCATTGACTTCGGTGGCTATGCGTCTCGAAATCAAGGCGGGTATCAACAACTGTACGCTGGTCAATGACTATTATAATTCCGATGTCAACTCGCTGAGTATCGCTCTTGATGTGATGAACCAGCAACAGCAGCACAAATCGCGCACTTTGATTCTGTCCGATATTCTGCAAAGCGGACGCGATGAGATGGACTTGTATGCCGAAATTGCGCATATTGTTGAGCGTAAGAATGTCGATATGCTCATAGGCATTGGCAAAGCCATTTCGCGACAGGAGAAACAGTTTCATGTAAAAAGCTATTTCTATCCCACCGTGAGTGCCTTTTTGATGCAGTTCCCTTTTTCAAAGTTCCGCAACCAGACCATTCTGTTAAAGGGAGCACGGGCTTTCGAGTTCGAACAGATTGCCATGGAGCTTCAGGAAAAGGCGCATGAAACCGTGCTTGAAATCAATTTCAACCATTTGGTCAACAATCTGAACTATTACCGCTCCAAGATCAAGCCTGAAACCAAGCTGATGGTCATGGTGAAGGCTTTTGGTTATGGCAGTGGCAACTACGAGGTGTCGAACGTCCTTCAGTTTCACCGCGCCGACTATCTCACGGTGGCTTTTGCCGACGAAGGCGTTGAACTGCGTCGCGCTGGTATCACGTTGCCGATCATGGTGATGAGTCCCGAAGTGAACAGCTACGACAATATCATCAAATACGACCTTGAACCCGAGGTGTTCAGCTTCCGCAACCTGTCGTTTATTGAGCGGGCGCTCGATTCAATGGGGGCGCAGATGCCGCTGAACATCCATATCAAGCTCGACACGGGCATGCATCGCCTTGGCTTTGCCCAACAGGAGATTCCCGAACTGATACGCCGCATCGAGGCCAATCCGTTGTTGCATGTAAGGAGCGTTTTCTCGCATTTGGCAACCGCCGACAATCCCGATGAGGATGCGTTCACGTTGCGGCAGATTGAATTGTATGACGAGGTTAGCACGATGATTGTAAATGCCTTTCCTTACAAAGTGTTGCGCCATATCCTGAATACCGCCGGCATCACCCGATTTACAAAATACCAGTTCGACATGGTGCGGCTGGGCATTGGATTGTACGGTGTCCCGACCTGCCAGGCTGACAATGGGTTCTTGGAAACGGTGGTGTCATTGAAAACCACCATCAACCAGATTAAGGAAATTCCGGCAGGCGATAGCATTGGATACAACAGGCATGGTCATGCCGACCATGAGATGCGTATCGGCATCGTACCCATTGGTTATGCCGACGGACTTTCGCGTTTGCTGGGCAATGGCAATGGAAAGTTTTGGGTCAACGGAAATCAGGTCCCGGTGATCGGCGATATCTGTATGGATATGTGTATGATCGATTTGGATGGCGTGGATGCCCATGAAGGCGACACCGTGGTGATTTTTGACGCCGAACATAGTGTCAACGACATCGCTAAAGCCTGCCAAACCATCCCTTACGAAATCATGACCAGCATATCGCAGCGGGTGAAAAGAGTATATTTTCAGGAATAGAAGCACTTTTCGATTTGATTTTTTTTCAAGGCTTTTGTGGCTGCAAGTTGTAAATTCATAACTTTGCACAAATTTGAAATGCCATGAAAAAACTTGTCTTGCTGCTTGTTTCAACCTGCCTATTGCTGTCGTGCCATCACGAAACTTCCGTCAAAGCCACTTATGACATTGTACCCCTTCCCAAACAAATAGTAATGGAGACGGGACCCGACTTTGAGATCAATGCCGATACGCGCATTTATTATCCGCAGCATGATGCCGATGCAAAACGCAGTGCCGAGATGCTTTCTTCCTATCTTGCCAAAGTGTTGAACTGCAGTTTGCCCGTTGTAGAGGAGAATGACACTAAGGCGCGGGGCATACATCTTTGCATTGATACAGCGCTTTTTGAACAGCAAGAGGCATATCGTATTACTGTCGAACCGAAACGTGTTGCTCTGATCGGATCGGACGGTGCGGGTCTGTTTTACGGAGTTCAAACCTTGCGAAAGGCAATGCCCGTGGGAGAACCGGTAAAAGCTGTTTCGTTGCCATGTGCCAGCATTACCGACTATCCGTGTTTCAGCTATCGTGGAATGCATTTGGACGTGTGCCGTCATTTCATGCCTTTTGATTCGGTGAAAGTCTATATCGACATGATCGCCCTGCACAACATGAACCGTTTTCATCTGCATCTTTCTGAAGACCAGGGCTGGCGCATGGAAATCATGAAATATCCTGAATTGACCCGAATTGGCGCCTATCGCGATGGAACGGCCGTCGGATTCAGCACTACGATGTTCGACACGATACGTCACGGGGGCTATTACACTCAGGAGCAGTTGCGCGAGTTGGTGGAATATGCCGCCGAACGCTACATTACGATTATTCCTGAAATCGATTTGCCCGGTCACATGCAGTCGGCTTTGGCTTGCTATCCCGATATGGGTTGCACCGGTGGTCCTTACGAGGTGGGAAGAAGCTGGGGCATTTCGGATGAAGTGCTTTGTGCCGGCAACGAAAAAGCCATGCTTTTCTTGGAAGATGTGCTCAATGAGGTGATGGACGTGTTCCCATCGGAGCTGATTCATGTCGGTGGCGATGAATGTCCCGAGGTTCGATGGGAGAAATGCCCGAAATGTCAGGCAAAAATCAAGGAACTGGGGATTCAAGGAAGCGAACGTTTTTCGGCGGAAGACTATTTGCAGAGCTATGTCATGAACCGCATGGGAAAGGTCGTCAATGCACGTGGCCGTCGTATCATCGGCTGGGATGAAATCATGGAGGGCAATGTGTCGAAAAATACCGTCATCATGAGCTGGCGTGGCGTTGAAGAAGGCATTGAGGCGGCGCGTAAGGGGTATGATGTCGTCATGACACCCACCTCCCATCTTTATTTTGACTATTGTCAAGCCGAAGATCCTGAAAATGAGCCGATACTGCAAGGAGGCTACCTGCCGGTCGAACGCGTATATTCGTTTGAGCCTCGTCCCGATGCGCTCACCGAGGCAGAGCAAGCCCGCATCATTGGCGTTCAAGGCAACATCTGGACTGAGCATATCCCGAATTTCCATTATGTGCAGTACAACGCCATGCCCCGTATGGCAGCTCTGGCAGAATTGCAATGGTGTAATCCTGAACAACGTGATTATGAGAGTTTTGTGTCGCGTTGCTTCCATCTTGCCGGTTTGTATGACCTCAATGGCTATTTCTATGCACGACACATATTCGATTTGGCTGTAAAAACCGCTGTAGATGTCGATTCCGCTTGTCTGTTGCTCACGCTGTCAAAATATGGGGAGGGCGATATTTTCTATACCCTTGACGGCAGCGACCCGCGCCAAGGAAAGGCATACGACACGCCTATCCGCATTCGTGAAAGTGGTCCCATTCGTGCCATAGCGGTACGTCCGTCGGGTCAAGAGAGTGAATATCACACCGAGTTTCAGTTTGCCAAGTCTTCCATGAAACCCGTCACGCTGCGAGTGCCGCCGCATGAAAGCTATACCTACGGGGGAGCTAAGACCCTTATCGATGCGCAAAAGGGATCGGCAAATTATAAAACCGGCCGATGGATTGGCTTTTGGGGCGATGATTTGGATGCTACCATTGATCTGTTGGCGAAGGAAAGTATCAGCAGCGTGCGTTTTGATGCCGATGTGCTGAAAAACGACTGGATTTACAACCCCAAGACGGCGCGAGTGCTTGTTTCCGACGATGGCGTGAATTTTCAGGAAGTGGCATCGGAAACCTATCCCATCCTTGAGTGGGGTGCTCCCGATGGCCCAAAGACCTATGAATTGCATTTTGAACCTGTCGAGGCGCGTTATGTGGAGGTCGTCATCAGCGGCCACGATCTGCCAAAAGGACACAAAGGCTATGGCTATCCCGCATGGGTTTTTGTGGACGAAATCGAAGTGCTTGGGCAGTAATCGTTTTTTTTCCATGATTTGTTTTTCGGACATTGGGTTTCTTACAATGCAAACCCAATGTCCGAAATGTTTGAGCAACAAGGGCGTTTTCATTCCAAGAAAATACGCCAACTTCTAAAAAACCGTTTCAGTTTCGGCGATATTTTGTAATTTTGTGGCTTTAATTTTTCAGCATCGATGAAAAACAGCTACAAGGAATATAAACAGCTCAATTTGACCGAAACGGCAGACGACATCCGCCGCTTTTGGGAAGAAAACGGAATCTTTCAAAAGAGTCTCGACAACCGTAGTAAGGGTAATGCCTTTGTGTTTTTCGAGGGACCGCCTTCGGCAAACGGAACGCCGGGCATTCACCATGTCATGGCGCGTACCATCAAAGACATCGTGTGTCGTTACCAGACCTTGAAAGGAAAATACGTTTCGCGCAAGGCGGGCTGGGATACGCATGGATTGCCCGTGGAGTTAGGCGTGGAGAAAAACTTAGGCATTACCAAGGAAGACATCGGCAAGAAAGTCAGCGTGGACGACTACAACCATGCCTGTCGTCAGGAAGTGATGAAATACAAGGACTTGTGGGACGACCTGACCCGCAAGATGGGGTACTGGGTCAATCTTGACGATCCGTATATTACTTTCACAAATGAGTATATCGAAACGCTATGGTTCCTGTTGAAGAAGCTGTACGACAAAGGCTTGCTTTACAAGGGCTACACCATACAGCCATATTCGCCTGCGGCGGGTACGGGGCTAAGCTCGCATGAGTTGAATATGCCGGGCTGCTACCGCGATGTGAAAGACACCTCCTGCACCGCACAGTTTAGAATTATCGACGATGGTCACAAGGTGGTGAAAGCACTGAAGGAAAAGGTGACGGCGCCTTTTGGCGACAACCTTTGTTTCCTTGCCTGGACCACTACGCCATGGACCTTGCCCTCGAACACGGCTTTGTGCGTGGGACCTAAGTTTGAATATGTGGCGGTGGAGACACTCAATCCCTACAAAGGCGACCCGATGACTTGTTTGCTTGCCAAGGCGCGTTTGGAGGCTTATTTTAATCCACAAGGCGAGGAGCTGGCTTTTGAAGACTATAAAGTGGGCGACAAGGTGTTGCCCTATCGCATCGTTGCCGAGTTTACAGGGGAAGACCTGATCGGAATGCACTACGAGCAACTCTTCCCGTGGGTGGATCCTGTCTCTTTGGATGCCAATGGCATTACCAACCGCAAGGAGGAAGCATTCCGTATCATTCCCGGTGCATATGTCACCACAGAAGATGGAACGGGAATCGTCCATATCGCCCCGACTTTCGGCGCCGACGATGCCAAAGTGGCGAATGCAGCCGGTGTTCCGAGTTTGTTCCTTGTAACAAAAAGGGATGAAACACGCCCCATGGTCGATTTTTCAGGAAGATATTGGAAACTCGATGAACTGCGCGATGATTTTGTAGCTCAGTGCGTTAAGGAAGACTATGCCAAATATGCCGGGCAATGGGTGAAAAACGCCTACGATCCTCAGTTCACCGTAAGCGGAAAGTACGATGAAGCAGCGGCGGCAAAGGCTGAAAACTTGGATGTGCGCCTCTGTATCGAGATGAAAATGGAAGGCAAGGCTTTCAAAATCGAGAAACACGCGCATAGCTATCCTTTCTGCTGGCGTACCGACAAGCCGGTGCTTTATTATCCGTTGGACAGTTGGTTTATCCGTACAACGGCGTTGAAAGACAGGATGATAGAATTGAACAAGACCATCAATTGGAAGCCCGAAGCCACAGGAACAGGCCGTTTCGGCAACTGGCTCGAAAATTTGGTCGATTGGAACCTGTCGCGTTCCCGCTATTGGGGCACGCCGCTTCCGATTTGGCGTACCGAGGATGGAACGGAAGAAATCTGCATCGGCAGTGTGGAAGAACTGCGCAACGAAATAGAAAAATCGGTAAAAGCAGGTTTCATGACCGATAATCCATACGCCGGAAACGATTATGACAGTTTCGACTTGCATAGGCCTTATATCGATGGCGTTGTACTGGTTTCGCCCAAAGGCAATAAGATGTTCCGCGAACCGGATTTGATCGATGTTTGGTTTGACTCTGGCGCCATGCCATACGCACAATACCATTATATGGGTAAAGAAGGGCAGTTGGGCAAGGATGTGTTTCCTTCCGATTTTATTGCCGAAGGTGTTGACCAAACCCGTGGCTGGTTCTTCACGCTTCATGCCATAGCTACGATGGTTTCCGATAGTGTTGCTTATAAGAATGTGATTTCCAATGGATTGGTTCTTGATAAAAATGGCAACAAGATGTCGAAGCGTCTTGGCAATGCCGTGGATCCGTTCAAAGTGATAGAAAACTACGGTGCCGATGCCACGCGCTGGTATATGGTCACCAACTCGCAGCCTTGGGACAATCTGAAGTTTGACGAGGCCGGCGTTGACGAAGTACGTCGCAAGTTCTTCGGAACCTTGTACAATACCTATGCTTTCTTCGCTCTGTATGCCAATTTGGATCATTTCCACTATGAAGAGGCCGACATCCCGATTGCCCAGCGTCCTGAAATCGACAGATGGATACTTTCGGAACTCAATACGCTGATAGCCAACGTCGAAGAGTCGTATCAAAGCTATGAGTTGACCCGTGCGGGCCGTTATATTCAGGATTTCGTGGATGCGCATTTGAGCAACTGGTATGTGCGTTTGTCGCGCCGTCGTTTCTGGCGTAGCGACGATGCCACCGACAAGCTGTCGGCATACCAAACCCTTTACACTTGTTTGGAAACTGTGGCGAGCCTGTCGTCGCCTATTGCCCCGTTCTTCAGCGATCAGCTTTTCCAAGACCTGAACAATGCCACGCAGCGAAACAAGGCTGAATCGGTGCATTTGACGGATTTTCCGATAGCGAACAAGTCGTTGATTGATAAGGATTTGGAAGAGCGCATGGAAGCCGCACAATTAATCTCGTCCATGGTGTTGTCGTTGCGAAAGAAAGCCAATATCAGGGTGCGTCAGCCATTGTCGAAGATCATGATACCCGTAGCATCTGACAGCATGAAACAGCAGCTCGAAAAAGTCGCCAACCTCATCATGTCGGAAGTCAATATCAAGGATATCAAGTTCCTCAGTGCGGACAATAATGTGTTGGTGAAGAAAATCAAACCGAATTTCAAGACATTGGGACCTCGGTATGGCAAACTGATGAAACAGATTGCCGCCTTGTTCGCTGAAATGTCGCAGGACGACATCCGCGCTTTTGAGCAGAATGGCACCTGTCATTTGGAAATCGACCAACAGCCGGTTGACCTCGTCTTGTCAGATGCAGAAATCACCACTGACGACATTCCGGGCTGGGCTGTGGCAACCCAGGACAACTTTACCGTGGCACTCGATATGACTATCGACGAGGCTTTGTTCAACGAAGGTTTGGCGCGAGAAATTGTCAACCGTGTGCAGACCTTGCGCAAGAACAGCGGTCTCGAAGTCACCGATCATATTCGTATTATCATTGAACGGAACGGGAAGACCGACCAGGCGGTGCGGGAGTTTGATTCGTACATTTGTGCAGAAACCCTTGCCGTCATTCAGATTGTCGATTGTCTCAATGCAGAAGTGGAACCCGATGAATTGACTGAAAACGTGAGTGTTAAACTTATGATAGAAAAACAGTGCTAATTATTTGCAGCGTTTCTGCGTAAGGAAGGATAAAAGTGTTATTTTAGCATATCAATTGAGTGAAAAATGTAAAAGCTACATATCATGGATAACAAGAAAAAAATGGAAGAGCCTAAAGTGCGCTATTCTGACGAGGAACTTGAAGAGTTCAAGGCGTTGATTCTTGAGAAACTCGCCCAGGCGGAAGCCAATTTAGAGACCCTGAAAGCCAATATAGCAGGTGGAGAGCATACCACCGATGATACGGCACCGACTTTTAAGATTCTTGAAGAAGGTTATGCCGTGGCACAGAAAGAAGAAAACGCCCGTCTTGCTGCCCGTCAGGAGAAATACATCCAAAACCTGAAGTTCGCCCTGATGCGCATCGAAAACAAGACGTATGGTATTTGCAGGGTTACAGGAAAACTGATACCCAAGGAAAGACTTCGCTGCGTGCCCATTACGACGGTGTGCCTTGATGCCAAACTGAAAGAAAACAGCAAAAAGTGAAAAGGACGGCTTCGCGCGGCTTGATCAAGTCGTTTATTGTCATTTTTATTGTGCTGCTGCTCGACCAGATTCTCAAAATCTGGATCAAGACCCATTTTGTCATCGGACAGGAAACGGCAGTTGTCGGTAATTGGTTCAAGCTGTTGTTCATCGAGAACAACGGTATGGCGTTTGGGTGGTTAGGCGGTGGCGGATTGAAATTGGCACTGAGCATTTTCCGCATTTTGGCGGTCATAGTGCTGTTTGTTGTCTTGGTACGTCTTTCGCGGAAAAGAGAGACGAGATTCGGCGTGTTGTTTGGCATTGCGTTGATCATCGCCGGAGCCATCGGCAATATTATCGACAGTGTGTTCTACGGAAGGATTTTCAGCGAAAGCACCTATCAACAGGTCGCCACGCTGTTTCCCGATGGCGGAGGGTATGCGGCATGGCTTCACGGCAAGGTCGTGGACATGCTGTACTTTCCCATTATCGACATTGCTCGGGAGAACAACAGTTGGCTGCCCGACTTTTTATTTGGTCCCGATGGACATTTCATCTTTTTCCGCCCCATTTTCAACCTTGCCGATGCAGCCATTACTGTCGGCGTGTTGTACATGCTGATTTTCCAATGGAAGTTTTTGAAGAAATTGAATTGAAATCGTTTGATAAATAGCTGATATACCCCTGATAAGGTGTTTTCGATTGTAAAAAACCGATTGTTAAAAACAGGATGCCTGCTGCTGGCATTGTTAGTGCTGTTGGCTTTTCAAGGCTCCTATTTGACTTTCCATCACTGTAAAGTCGATAACCGGTTTTCTGTAGCTGCTAATGGCGTGTCGGTTTCGTGTTCACATTGTGAAGCGCATGGGTGTTCTGCCGAACAGCATTCACAATCCGCAAATCATAATGATGGGCAACAATTCGATCCGTCATGCTGCTGCGAAGACATCGAGGCTGATAATTGGATATCGAATAGCTATACTTTCCCTTTCGAGAAGAACTTGTTGTCTTGTTTTTCCGCCATTCTATTGTCAAGTCAGTCAGTCATTTTGGCGGATCAAACGGCAGCACCTCTTGTCAGCAGCGGTTTTAGACCGGTTGTGGATTTCCGAATATCGGGGCGACAGATGCTGACCTTTTTTTCTCAAATGAAACTCGACCCCTTCATCCTTTGATTGTTTTTTCATCCTGTTTTTGGGGATGAATCTTGTTGTACGCAGTGACTGCCGTACAAAACTCACGATTTCTAACAAAGTCGAATTTTATTCAATCAAAGATGACAAACTCAAAATTAGTATTATTATCAATAAGCATGTGCTGTAGCTTGTTTGCTGCGGCTCAGCAAGAGTCCGTTTCCGGTGTGGTTTATGAAGAAACCAACGGCAAACGCTCCCCATTACCCGGTGTGAATATCTATTGGAAAGGCTCGCAGAAAGGCACCGTTAGCGATGCCGATGGACATTATCAGTTGGATTTGCATCCTGAAATATGCTGTCTCGTTTTCAGTCATGTGGGGGGCGAGAACGACACCGTGCACGGATTTGATGAAAACAAGCATTACAACTACAACCATGTCATGCTGACTTCGCTGCATTTGAGCGAGGTGGAGATTGCGGCGCGTAGAAAGGCATCGTATGTTAGCTCGATGGATCCGTTTCAAGTCGAGCATCTTACGGGCGAAGGCTTGCGGCGCGCGGCATGTTGCAACTTGGCGGAGAGTTTTGAGACCAATGCAAGTGTCGATATATCGTACAGTGATGCGGTGACAGGAGCCAAACAGATTGAATTGCTCGGTTTAAGCGGATTGTACACCCAGATGATGGCGGAAAACATGCCGAATTTCAGAGGACTTGCTGCTACCTTTGGGATGAATTACGTGCCGGGGACATGGATGAAAGCTATTCAGATTTCAAAAGGAACATCATCGGTGAGAAATGGTTATGAATCCATCAGCGGACAGATTAATGTGGATTATAAGAAACCCGAAGCGGGAGAAAGTGAAAAGTTGTTCCTTAACCTTTACGGCAACTCGACGACCATGGCGGAGTTCAATTTCAACACGCGCTGGAGTGTCGGACCGCGTGGCAGCATGATGCTCCTTGGCCATGCCAACCGAAATTTCTTGAAGATGGACGACAATGGAGACACTTTCATGGACGACCCGATGGTGGATCAAGGCAATCTCTTTTTTCGCTATAACTATGCTAATGATCGGTTCGAAGGCATGTGGGGGCTTAAGATACTGAATGAAAAACGGAGGGGCGGACAAATCGACGAAAAGCAGTCCGAGGGCGTTGTGCCTTATCGCATCACTTTGAATACGCGTCGCTACGAGGTTTTTTCCAAGACAGGCATCCTCTTCAACCGTGACAATACCAGCCTTGGTCTCCAGCAGCAGCTTATTTACCATAATCATTATTCCTACTATACTTTTCATAGGAGGTACAGTGCCCGGCAGTTGTCCTATTATGCCAATCTGCTGTTTGACTCTTACATTGTCAACGACCACCACAAGTATTCATTGGGTTTGAGCTATTCTTACGACCTTTATAAAGAACGTTATGGTGAACACGACTACGGATGGCTGATGCCCCAATATGCTTTTGACTCTTCCTCGGTTCGTATCGAGCATGTTCCCGGTTCTTTTGCCGAATATGTCTTCAGTGACGAGAGCCATTGGAGTGTCATCATGGGCATGAGGGTTGACTACAACAGTTATTACCGGAAGATGCTTTACACGCCGCGTTTGCATGTGCGCTTCAATACCCACGAGGAGCTGACATTGCGTTTTTCGGCAGGTAAAGGCTACCGTTCGCCCAATGTGTTGGCCGAGAACTCCGCTTTGATGTCGTCGGCACGCACCATCCGGTTTTTGGAAACACCAAAGACGGAAGAAGCATGGAATTACGGCATCAACCTGACCAAAGGCTTCGATATTGGCTGGCGGGAACTCACCCTTCAGGCTGATGTGTACCGTACCGATTTTGTGAATCAAATCGTTTTGGACCGCGATGCAGATGCCCATGAAGTCCGAATCTATAACCTCAATGGAAAGTCGTATTCCACCAGTGCTCAAATCGAGGCGAATTGTGAGGTGTTCAGGAATTTTGATCTTACCTTGGCCTTCCGCTACAATGATGTGAAGATGACCATTGGCGACAGCTTGCGCGAAAAACCGTTTGTCAACCGCTACAAAGGTCTCCTATCCATATCGTATGCGTTTTCTTCGTGGCAGTTCGACTTGACAACCCAGTTGAACGGCGACAGCCGGGTGCCTTCGCTTGAAGGCAACGCGACAGCGGTTGCAGCAGGGCAAAACATGGACAGATCGCCAGCTTATGTTATTGTCAATGCACAGGTTGCCAAGAAATTTGGTAAGCAATGGGAGCTGTATGCCGGTGGTGAAAACTTGACCAATTACCGCCAGAAGCATCCGATTATTGCTGCCGACCATCCGAGCAAAAGGGATTTCGATGCGTCAATGGTTTGGGGACCGTTGAGCGGGGTGCGCGGATATGTCGGGCTTCGATTTGCAATAGAATAAATGTCTGTTGGAAAATTATACAATTGGCCGTCTTGAAATAAATATGCAACTAAAAAACAGCAAGGAGTTCTCTTTTGGCTAATAAAACTGATCATTCTGCATCAAGTTCAGCATTCGTGAAGGGCTTATGTTCCGCTGCCGCGCGATGGAATCGCGTGGTCCTTGGATTTTTATTACCACACGGTACAATCGCGCGGCAGCGAGGGTTTCCTATAAGGATACCAGACTGTCCAAATGACGGATGCTGATGAGAATGGTCATTTTAACAATCGGCAGCCATAGAGGGCGGGTGAACCCGATGGTGTTCCAATATCCGGCATGATAAAAGTGTTTCGGCTTTCCGCTTGTTATTGTGTTTTTGTTGCGAAAGGTCGTTTGAAAAGTATAAAAGCCGTATTTTTGCACCATATTAATCCGTTTTCAATATGAAGAAGATATTATTTGCCTTGGTTGTTGTCATGTTGATGACTTCTTGCAATGGACAGAACAACGGCAAGCAGCAGTCCGAAAATGCCGATTCGACGAAAAAGGTATTTATCCCCAATAAGATGCCGCAAGCACCTGTGGAAAAGCAAGCCCCAATTTCTGAGTTTAACGTTGTGAATCCCGATGGTACCAAAACCCCGATTAAGGTGGAAGATGGCAAGCCCATCGATTTGTCTCAACTGATGGGAGGTCGGAAAAAATCGTTTGCCCAGCAGATGACGGATAATATCGATTCCATACGCTATAAGGCGGAACATGGCGATGCCGGCTACCAGTATCTTTATGGCGGTTGTTACGAGCAAGGGTGGGGCGTTGAGCGTAGCTTCGAGAAGGCTCTGGAGTGGTATATGAAATCGTCCGACCAGAAATATGCCGCATCGTTTAACTCCTTGGGTAACTTGTATCGTACGGGATCGGGCGTGGTCGCCGATGCCCAAAAAGCGTTCGAATGGTACGAGAAAGGAGCCGGATTTAAGGATCCTCAAGCCATGTTGAATTTGGGAAATTGCTATTTTTTTGGAGCAGGCACTACAAAGAGCATTGACGAGGCAGTCAACTGGTGGGAAAAGGCAGCCGACGCCCAGAATGCCATAGCCGAAAGCCAGATGGGCGACTGTTATTTCAGAGGAATAGGCGTGGAGAAAAACCTCGACAAAGCCATCGAATACTGGACCAAAGCGGCTGAGCAACAAGTGCCCAATGCGCAATTCCGCCTCGGCGTGCAGTATTACTTTGGGTCGGGGGTGAAAGAAGATAAGACTTACGCCAAGCTGTTGATCAGCAAAGCCCGTGATGGCGGCATGACCGAGGCGCAAAAGTTCCTCGACGAGGAGTTCAAATAGCCTGCTGCAATTTCGTCAACGCGGCAGCACCTAAGATTGCGGCTTCGTTGCCGGGCAATTCCGACACCTTGATGGCTACGCTGTTTTCGAAGGTATAGAGCAAATGCTTGTCAAACGATTGGCGTAACGGCTTCATAAGCAGCTCGCCTGCTTTTACAGGACCACCCATCAGGAAGATGGCTTCGGGTCCCGAAAAGGTCACCGCATTGGCTAAGGCGATACCTAAGAGATACCCTGTTTTTTCGAATACCGCGATGGCCAAGGGGTCACCCTCTTGGGCAGCGTCACTCACCATCTTGCTGGTCAGCTCTTCCTCATTTACTTGCGATAAGGCTCCGTTGTAAGTCGGGTCGTTTTGCATCATTTCCAATGCTGTGCGCTTGATGCCCGTGGCGGAGCAGTAGGTTTCAAGGCAGCCTTTTCGTCCGCAGCCGCAGGAACGTCCTTCGGGAATGAGGATGGCATGTCCCAGCTCCCCGGCACCGCCGGTAGCGCCGTGCACCAACTTGCCTTCAACGACAATACCGCTGCCAATACCCGTTCCCAAGGTGAGCATGACAAAGTGTTTCATGCCTTTGGCACCGCCATATACCAACTCGCCGTAGGCGGCGGCGTTCGCATCGTTGGATATGGTGACCGGAACATCGATGTGCTTCCTTACCATATCTTGCAGTGGAACGATGCCTTTGAAATTGAGGTTCGAGGCGTTTTCGATACAACCCGTGTAATAGTTTCCCGCAGGTGCCGCAATGCCGATGCCTTCAATGGCGGCAATGTTGTGCTGCTGCATCAGCGTGTTGATACGATGGCAAATTTCTGCGACATAAGTCTCTGCAATGTCGTATTTATTGGTAGCAAGGTTGCTTTTGGCAATGCAAACACTGTCGCTGCGCACCAAGCCGATGTCGGTGTTGGTGCCGCCAATGTCGATGCCAATCGAATAAGTCGTTTCCATATCAATGTTGTTTCGTTTCGGAGGGCTAAATTACAACAATATTGCTTGATATTTTCTTTTCCTGCTGTGATTTGCCGTCGAAAACCCTTGTTTTGGGCATTTTTTTCCAAACTATGTTGATAGTGAGCAATTTTTTTTGAACTTTGCACGTTGAAATTGCAAAATAGATAATATGTCAGAAAACTTAGTAATCATTCCTACCTATAAAGAAAAAGAGAACATTGAACGAATCATCCGATATGTCTTCAATCTTCCGATGGCTTTTGACATTCTCATTATCGAGGATAACAGTCCGGATGGGACGGCTGACATCGTGAAGCGGTTGATGACGGATTTTCCCGATAGATTGTTTATGATTGAGCGTCCCGGCAAATTGGGACTCGGAACGGCATATCTTACCGGTTTCAAATGGGCTTTGGAACGTGACTATCAGTATGTGTTTGAAATGGATGCCGACTTCTCGCATAATCCCGACGACCTGATCCGCTTGCATGATGCTTGCGCCAATGGTGCCGATCTTTCTGTGGGGTCACGCTACGTCACGGGTGTCAATGTGGTGAATTGGCCCATGAAACGTGTGCTCATGTCGTACTACGCTTCGGCATACGTTCGCAAGGTGACACGTATCAAGGTGCGCGACACCACGGCAGGTTTTGTGTGCTATACGCGTAAGGTGTTGCAAACCATTGATTTCGATAGGATTAAGTTTGTGGGCTACGCCTTCCAAATAGAGATGAAATATACTGCTTGGCGGCTTGGATTCAAGATCCAGGAAGTGCCGATTGTCTTTACCGACCGTCGCGAAGGACAGTCGAAAATGAGCAAGGGCATTTTCCGTGAAGCGGTCTTCGGTGTCATCAATTTGCGTTGGCGCGGCATTACTGGAAAAATTAAACCTCGCAAGGTATAATGGACTTTTATATTAAAAATGCAACACTTGTCAATGAAGGAGAGACCTTTGTGGCAAGTGTTTTTCTTTCGGATGGCAGAATAGCCCGTATTCTCCGCAACGGAGAAAATTTCGATGCGGGTCATGCAACACTTATCGATGCCCGTGGGAAATACTTGCTGCCGGGTATTATCGATGAACATGTGCATTTCCGTGAACCGGGACTGACACAAAAAGGCGACATTCATACCGAAAGCCGCGCAGCTGTTGCCGGAGGGGTGACGTCGTTCATGGATATGCCGAACACCGCCCCGCAAACCGTGACCCATGACTTGCTGCAACAGAAGTTTGACCTTGCGGCGGAGAAGTCGTTGGCCAATTATTCGTTTTATCTTGGAGCTACCAACGACAATCTTTCCGAAGTAGTGAAAACCGACCCCAAGCACGTGTGTGGCGTCAAGTTGTTCATGGGTTCCAGCACGGGCAATATGCTTGTGGATAAGAATGAGGTTTTGGTGCGTTTGTTCAGAGAATCTCCTTGTCTGATTGCAGCTCATTGCGAGGACGAGGACATCATACGTGCCAACACGGTGCGTTGTAAAGATTTGGTGTCAAAGGGAGAGGTGATCCCCGATGCGGGCATCCATCCTTTTGTTCGCACCATGGAGGCTTGCTATCGTTCCTCCTCCAAGGCTATCGACATGGCCGAAAAGTTTGGTGCCAGACTCCATGTGCTGCATGTCTCCACCAAAGCGGAATTGTCATTGTTTAAGAAAGACATTCCGTTAAAAGATAAAAAGATAACAGCGGAAACCTGTCCGCATTATCTGTGGTTCGACGAACGCAGTTACGAGGATAAGGGCTTTGCCATCAAGTGCAACCCGGCCATCAAGGCAAGCCGTGACCGCAACGCCTTGCTTCATGCGTTGCGCGATGGTTTGATCGATACCATCGGCACCGACCATGCACCGCATTTGCGTGAGGAAAAGTTTACGGGTGATTACTTCACGAGCAAGTCGGGGTTTCCGTCCATACAACACGCTTTTGACATCATGTCGGAGCTGATGCGCAACGACTGGCTGGACTTGCCGCTGTTGGTGCAGCTGATGTGCCACAATCCGGCAGTCTTGTATCAAATCGACCGCCGTGGTTTCATTCGTGAGGGTTATTATGCCGATTTGGTGCTTGTGGATTTGAATGCTAACAAGCTGATCTCCGATGAAACCGAGCTGTCCAAATGTGGATGGACGCCTTATTCGGGAGTGAATGTCCATTCAACGGTGACGCATACTTTTGTGAATGGCAATCTTGTGTATGAAAACGGTATTTTCCATGAGGAACATCATGGAGAGCGTTTGGTGTTTGATAGATAATTAGAATCTGGAAATCAATATGATATGAAAAGAATTGTTGTCTTTTTTGCGTTGGCAATGTTGATGATCGCCTGTGGTAAGCTGACCCAAAAGGTTGAATCGACCTATCCTAATGGTAATCCGCAGTATGTCCGCTATTATGATAGAAGCGGTTCCTGTGTGAAGGAAGAGGAATATTATGAAAACGGCACGTTGAAAATGTCGGGTGTCTTGCAGGATGGGCATCGTGAAGGGGAGTGGAAGAGCTATTTCGAGGATGGCAAGGTGCAAAGCACGGGCTTTTTCAAGAACGGACTGCGATATGGAGCTGCCATGGTTTACCATCCCACGGGACAGCTTTTTCAGGAGGGATATTATAGTGACGGCAGACGCTGCGGCATGTGGAAATTCTACGATGAACAGGGCTATTTGCTGGATAGTGTCGATTTTGGAGGGATGCCCGACACGGTTCCGGTTCAGTGACTCACCTTTACAATTCCTCTTTTAGCTTTTCAATCTGTCTTCTTTCTTTTTTGGTGGGACGACCTGCTCCCCTGTCACGGTATTCGGCTTTGTAGGCTTTCATGAATGCAATGCGCTCGTATTCTTCTGTAGGAGTGAGGTCGGCATATATTTCCGTCACTTGCTTGGCAGGCACACGGTTGTGAATGACAAGCATAACCTGAACTACCTTGTGGAGCTGCTCGATTTGCACGTGGATGACATCGCCTTCCTTGACTTCGCGTGAGGGTTTGATGGCTTGGCCGTTTATTTTAACTTTTCCGCCCTTGATGGCATCGACAGCCAAAGCCCTTGTTTTGAACAAACGGGCTGCCCACAGCCATTTGTCCATCCTTACCGTCTTTTCCTCTTCAACCATGGCTTATCGGTGGAAAAGTTACTTTTCCTTGAAAATCAGTTGGATGGGAACGCCATTAAAGTTCCATTTCTCGCGAATCTTGTTTTCGAGGAATCGAATGTACGAATCCTTTACGTCTTTAGGCAAGTTGCAGAAGAAGATGAATTGCGGTGTTCGCCCTTTTAACTGGGTGATATACTTGATGTGCAGGTAACGTCCGCGCGAGGCTGTGGGAGGCGGTGTGGCGTTGATGATTTCAAGCAGCACATCGTTAAGCTCGCGCACAGAGATGCGGCGTTCTCGGTTTTCGTACACCTGATGGGCGGTTTCGAGCACCTTATATATACGTTGTTTGTTGATGGCGGAAGCAAAGATGATGGGGAAGTCGGTAAAAGGTGCGGTTTTTTCGCGGATCTGGCGTTCGAAATCAAGGTGGGTGTTGGAATCTTTTTCTACCAAATCCCATTTGTTGACCACGACGACAAGCCCTTTCTTGTTCCGCTCGATGAGGCGCAAAATGTTCATGTCCTGAGCCTCGAATCCGTTTTGTGCGTCAATCATCAGGATGGCGACATCGCAATTTTCGATGGCACGTATGGAACGCATTACCGAATAAAACTCAATGTCTTCAAAAACCTTGCTTTTCTTACGCAATCCGGCGGTATCGACGAGGATAAAGTCCATGCCGAAGGCGTTGTAGCGCGTGTCGTTGCTGTCGCGTGTCGTTCCGGCAATGTCGGTGACGATATGGCGGTCGATGCCGAGAAAAGAGTTGATGAGGGAGGACTTGCCCGCGTTGGGACGACCTACGACAGTGAAGCGCGGCAGGTCGGTGTTGAGATCGGTAGTGTCGGAAGGGAGCAATTTGGCAACTTTGTCGAGCAAGTCGCCGGTACCCGAACCGGTCATGGCCGAAATGGGGTAGGGATCGCCCAGACCGAAAGCGTAGAACTCTGAAGCACTGGCAGTGAGGTTAGGCTCGTCGATCTTGTTCACCACAAGAAGGATGGGCTTTTCCTGCTGACGCAGAATCTGCGCTACGTCTTCATCAAGAACATGGATGCCGTCGCGACCGTTCACCACGAAAAGGATGATGTCGGCTTCGTCGATGGCCAAGTTGACCTGTTTGCGGATTTCTTCTTCAAAGATATCATCGGAACCGATGACATAGCCGCCTGTGTCGATGACGGTGAACTCTTTACCGTTCCAGTCGCTCTTTCCGTAATGCCGGTCACGCGTAACGCCACTCGTTTCTTCAACGATGGCTTGGCGCTGCTTGATCAGCCGGTTGAACAGTGTCGATTTCCCTACGTTGGGTCTTCCTACTATGGCTACTATGTTGGACATGGTTCAGTTGTTTTCTTGATTAGAAGGTGCAAAATTAGTGAAATTTGTCGAGATGAAGGAAATCATGCCTCGAATCCGAAACGTTTCAGCTCGGTCTCGTTGTCGCGCCAGTCCTTGTCAACCTTGACAAAAAGTTCGAGGAAAATCTTCTTTCCGGTGAACGCCTCGATGTCGGCACGGGCTTGGCTTCCCACCTTTTTGATGGCGCTGCCTCCTTTGCCGATGATGATGGCTTTTTGCGAATCGCGCGCCACATAGATGACGGCGCGGATGACAATGCGTTTCTCGCTTTCCTCATACGACTCCACTTCCACTTGTACCGAATAGGGGATTTCCTGCTTGTAGTTCAGCAGAATCTTTTCGCGGATGATTTCGGTGATGAAGAAACGCATTGATTTGTCAGTAAGCTCGTCTTTGGGGAAGTAGGGCGGACAGACCGGTAGCTTTTCAAGGATTTTTTCAAAAACAAAGCTTACGTTGGCGTTGTGTTGGGCCGAAATAGGAAATACGGTCGCTGCAGGCAGCATGTTTTCCCAGAAGGTGACAGCCTTTTCCACACCGTTTTGGTTGGAAAGGTCAATCTTGTTGATAAGCACGAAGACGGGCGTTTCGGAGTTTTTCAGCCGCTCCACCGTTTTTTCCTCGATTTTCGTATCGCAGATATCGACGACAAACAAAATCAGGTCGGCGTCGATGAGGGCGACGTTGACATACTGATTCATGATTTCATGCATCTTGTAGGCCGGGTCCTTGATGATGCCGGGTGTGTCGGAATACACAATCTGAAAGTCGTCGCCATTCACAATTCCAAGAATTCTATGCCTTGTTGTCTGCGCTTTTGAGGTAATAATGGAGATTTTTTCGCCAACGAGTTGATTCATTAGGGTGGATTTGCCCACATTGGGCTTTCCTAAAATGTTGACATAGCCTGCTTTATGATCCATAACAAAAAAATATTCGATTTTATTTGCTTTGCAAAGAAACAAATTATATCTTTGCAGTCCGATTGGGAACGAAAAAATACTTTGTTTCCCATCAAAAATTCCGATTGCGGGGTGGAGCAGAGGTAGCTCGTTGGGCTCATAACCCAAAGGTCGTAGGTTCGAATCCTGCCCCCGCTACTTCAAGAAAACGACTTTAACAGGTCGTTTTTTTTTGTATTGCTAATATGATAACCATAGTATCTAGTTGATTTTATATAAATTATTTTGGCCGCATGAAGAAGCATACCCTTGCTGTACTATTGATTATTTTGCCTGTTCTTTTCTCATGCAACAGTCCGGAACAAAACTCCGATGCGCATTATTCTCCTCTATTGGCTTCGCTTGATACACTAATGTCATATCGCCCCGATAGTGCTTTGTCATGTTTGCTTTCACTTTCCGGCACAACACGGATTGAGAACTTGTCGCCCGTCGATCGGCATCATTATCAACTTTTGTTATCCGAAGCGAATTATCGAACAGGCAATGAACAGACAAACCGCACAGAACTTTTGCATGCCCTTGCTTTTTTTGACAGCCTTTTTTCTGCCCCTAATCCTGATAACAATTGTATATTGTTCGCTGTCCGTGCCAATAATATGGTTGCCGCCTGTTATTATGGGGAGGATAGTGTGGTGGAAGCGTGTCGCTATTACTTGCATGGATTGGAAATCATGGAAAGTGGGTTCACGGAGACCGAACGATTGACCCGTTATGCCCGTTTTATGGCATTAATGTATTCCCGAATGACCGAATTGTTTTCAAATTTGGATCTTCATGAACAAGCAATCCGTTATGGCAAGTGCTCTATGATATATTTGAATGAGTTTCATGCCAGACCTCAGCATCGGGTGTGGATTTTGACCACTGTCGGCGATCACTATGATGCCTTGATGCAAACGGACAGTGCGCTGGCCTATTATTGTCAGGCCATTCGAACTACAGCCGACACGTCTTGTTTGACCTACAGAGACGTGGTGAATCATAGAACGAATTTGTTGTATTTCAAAGACAAAAAGGCTCAGCCGGCTTTGAAAACGTTGTTCCGTTTGCTTTCTTTGTCAGAAAGCCCTTTGGAACGTTCAGTCCGATGTTTAAGTATCGGTGAAATTTACCTTGGCGAAAGGCGGTTGGATTCGGCGGAGGCTTATTTGCGAAAGGTTTATCTATAAACCCCGCATACCGTAGCGAAAAAAACAGGCCGCCGACAGGTTGATTGAGATTTGTAAGGCAACGGGACGAGATGCTGAGGCGAATGAGTATGCCGCTTTTTTGGCTTCTTTTGCTATGGAAGCAGAAGTACGAAGTTCTGTCAATTCGCAAGTAACGGAACTTTGCCGTCAATATGATCTGAGACAACATGAACGTCTCCAATCTCAGGAAATGCAGAAAACAAAGTTCAAATGGATGGTTGTCACCATCGTTGCGGTTGCATTTGCCGTCCTGTTCTTTTTCGTGTTGAGAAGGGTGCATCGAAAAAAGCTGAAAAGCATGGAACATGTCATTGAAGCAAAAGACATTCGGTATTCTGCGCAAATGTCTAAATTACGTCATGCCAATATCCGTCTCAAGGAAAAAAACAGTCTTTTGGCGATGCAACAGGTTGACGTTCAGCCTAAAAAGATTCCTTTGAACAAAAGACCGGCAAGGGAATATGAAGCCCTCCTGCAAGAATCCGTTTGTATGGATCTGCGTCATCGTTTTGTTGCGGCCGATATTCTTACCAACATCAAACCCTCCTGCTACGCTCATCTTGCCATTACGGAAAAGCAGAAAATACTGCTGATTGAAGCCTTTGACAGGCATTGCCCCAACTTTTTAAGCGGCTTGCAAACAGCTATCCCGACTTAAAGCCCTCTGACATCGAGCTTTGTCGTTATCTTCTAATCGGTCTTTCGGAACGACAAATTGCCGTTCTATTGCAGCAAAGCTATTCAACGATTTGGAGGCGTAGTAAGAAACTGTATGAACAGATGCGGAATAGTGCGGATTTGCAATTGCATCTTCGAGGTATGTTTTTCGAGGTTAACGATCCCGAATAGTCATTCATAAGCGACAATTTTGTTTTTGTACATTATTGGTTTGCAATGTGTTATCGATACGGTTGCAATAATTGCAAAAAACTTGCAAGGGCTCATACGATGTGCGCCCTTTGGAAGGCTATATTTTTGCCGATGCAAACCAAACGTAATTCAACAAATCAAATGTATTCAATTATGAAGGCAACATTATTATCATTTTTTACTCCTTTGTGTATGCGTTGTGCAAGGACAGCAGAAAAACAGCGATAAAAACGAACTGTTTATTAATGCGAATTATTGTTTTATCACTAAAGGAGATGTGGGTGCGGTGCATAAATGCGGATGTATTGATAGGTTACGACGTTGTTAGATGGAGAGGCTTTAAACTTAATTTGTCGGCAGGTCCAACCGTTGCCTATATCAGCAGAACCGATTTGGCTTATTGGGAGAAAGGGACTTTTATTGGTTGGGCAACGGGTGAACAACTAATGCAAGTCTATTTCCCACTCTATTCAAGAATCATCGATTTGGGTGGCACTGTCGAAATTAATCTTGATTACCGAATATCCGATAAAGTATTGGTCGGCGTGCTTTTCAGAGCAAATTGCTATTATGAATCTTGGAATAGCTTTTATGATACGGGATTCAAAATGGGTGTCAACTTTTAGTTTGATGCCGATGTGTAAAATATAGTTATTGCTTATATAGCTTAAAATTTACCGGACAGTAATCAATAGGATGTAACAATTATTTGTTGTCGCAGCGCTGTCCTTCGTATTGCTGCACTTCGTCGTATTTATAGACCAATTCGATACCTGCTTGGCGGAACATGTCTTCCGATTCGGCGCTGTCGTGGTATTTTCGTTCGCACACTACGCGCACAATGCCGCAGTTGATGATGAGCATGGCGCAGGTGCGGCAAGGGGTCATGCGGCAATAGAGGGTGCTTCCGTTCAGTATGATGCCACGGCGTGCGGCTTGGCAGATGGCGTTCTGTTCGGCATGTACGGTGCGCACGCAATGCTGGGTGATGGTGCCGTCCTCATGGATGGATTTGCGAAACAGGTGCCCCACATCGTCGCAGTGCGGCAGTCCGCGTGGCGACCCAACGTATCCGGTGACCAAGATCTGGCGGTCTTTCACGATGACACATCCGCTACGGCCGCGGTCGCAGGTGGCACGCTTGGCTACGGTGTCGGCAAGATTCAGGAAATAATCGTCCCATGAAGGCCTAACATGCAGGTCGATGAGCACTTTTTCAACCTGTTGTTGCAATTCAGGAATGCTGCCGTCGTTTCTGAACAGGAAATCCGCTTCCTTGATGCAAACCGCCAGATTCTGTTTGTTGGGATCGGTGGCGTTCATTTCGCGCGCTTCGTTCATCTTAAAAGTCTCGAAACTGACGGCATCGGTTTCCGATTTCCGCAGTGTGATGCGCTCATAGCGTGTCTTTTGGTCGGCATCGACGGCAAAAAGGAAAAACTTTCCTTTTTCTCGAAGCGAATATATCTCACCCGGAGTACGGATGCTTTCGATGATGGCATTGCTTCCGTCGGCATTGGCGCGTTCAAAAAGCTGGTCGGTGATATAGCTTGGCGTGTGCCGGGCGCGAAGGTCGTTGCCAACGGCAGTCAGCGTGTCGCGGTTGACTTCCATGCCACGTCGTTGGATTTCTTCGGCAATGTAGGCACGAACCGAATAGTGCTTGAAGCCTTTCTCTTTGACGAGATAATCCACGATGGTGCCCTTGCCAGCTCCCAGTGTCCCTGTTATTCCTATGATAATCATATTGTTATATTATTTTATTTCGTTTTTAATGTCGTCCACCCATTTTGATATTTCAACGGGTTTGAATTGCTGTAAGCGCTCCAATATTTCGCACGGGTCGTTGCTGACAATAAGATTGTCGCGGTGTTCATGGCTGACATAGCCTTCGGTCACGGCATGGTCGATGAATTGTAGCAGCGAATCGTAGTAACCGTTGATGTTGTATAAAGCGACGGGCTTGTCGATGATACGTAGCTGACCGAGAACCAATACTTCAAAAAGTTCGTCCATGGTGCCGAAGCCTCCGGGCAGTGCGATAAAGGCGTCAGAGAGGGTTTCCAATTGCGTTTTGCGGTCGGCCATCGTTTCCACTTCAATCAGCCGCGTGATGTCCTTGTAGCCAACCTCCATGTCGAGCAGGTAAGTGGGGATGACGCCCACCACAGTTCCACCTCTTTGCAGCATGGTGTCGGCGATAACTTTCATCAATCCCACGCTACCACCTCCGTAGTACAGTTCGCATCCTTTTTCAAACATCGTGTTGGCAAGCAGCTCGGCTTTTTGCCGGTAGATGTGGTCGAAGCCCATGCTGCTGCCGCAAAATACGCAGATTTTATTCCTCATTGGTGTCCTTTGTTTGTGCAAAAATAAACTATTTTTACATCGCTCGGAAAAAGTTGTTCAGATGTTCGGTGGGTTGTCAGCGGTAAACCATTCGCTCGCTCATTCTTCTAAATCATAAATCCGAAATTAGCAATCAAAAATCCCTGTTGTACAGGTTCAATCAATGCAGATGTTTATCTTTGCACTTTCAATGTTAAAAAGGAAATGAAACGGATATTGGGCATTATGGGAGCCATGGCCGAAGAGATTGACGAGGTGAAAACCATGTTGGTGGACGTCAAAAGTGTTGAAATCGGTGGAAGAGCGTTCTATTCGGGGACGATTAATGGTATCGAATGTGTGGTGGTGTTTTCCAAATGGGGAAAGGTGGCGGCTTCCATCACGGCTTCTATATTAATAGGTAGATTTGCAATCACCGAGCTGTTGTTTGTTGGCACGGCGGGAGCTTTGGCGGAGGGCTTGAAAATCGGCGATATTGTGGTTGGGCAACGTCTTGTGCAGCATGATCTCGATGCGCGTCCTATGATTCCGCGTTTCGAACTTCCGCTTTTGAACCGCGTGTATGTCAATAGCGATGTGCGGCTTACCGGATTGGCCGTTCGTGCGGTGTCGAAACTGTTGGATCGCGGTGTGGTTCAGGTGATGGGCGAGAAGAATGCCAAGGAGTTCAATATTCTTGCTCCTGCATTGGTGTTGGGCGATATTGCCAGTGGCGACCAGTTTGTCAATAGTGCAGCAAAACGCAACTCTATTCTTTCGGAGCTTCCTGATATTCAATGTGTTGAAATGGAAGGGGCTGCCGTGGCTCAGGTGTGTTTTGAATTTGGTCTGCCTTTTGCCGTAATCCGTGTTATTTCAGATACCGCCGACCATAACGCGCGTATCGATTTTATCCGTTTTGTGCGTGAAGTTGCCAATGCCTACGCCAAGGCTATTGTTAATGAAATGACCCTGTTGTGGGATTGATGGTTAATGCCCTTCTGTCTCTAACCGAATGATTCGGTCGAACAGAGCAATACCGGTTTGCAGAATGTCATCAGGGAAGTCGAACCGGGCATCGTGCAAAGCGGGTTGCTCCAAACCGGAACCAAGTCCGAAGAACCCGGTGGGGCAGATCTGACCGAAACGACCGAAATCTTCCGACCAGCGGAAAGGCTCATTCAGATAACCAACGGAAAGCCCAAGCTGTGTTGCGGCATTTTCGATGAGATTTACGTTGTTGTCGTTGTTGGTGGTGGCCGAAAAGGCTTCGTGCATACTGAAACGAAAGTCGAACAGGTGATTTTTGGCTTTTGCACGACACATTTCTGCGACTTCGTTAGCGAGAAGCTCAAGATGTCGGTCGTCGAAGCTACGGAGTGTGAGCCATAACTCGGCAAAGCCTGGTGCTACGCCGAAAGTCGCTTCACCGAGGCGGGCGTGTGTGATGATAAAGGTTGTCAACGGCTTGACGGCATGCAGCATCTCGCGTTTCTTTTCCAACTGATGGATTAATAGGGCAAGCAGCTCAGATGGACTTTTCCCGGTTTCGGGCTGCGAGGCATGTGCGGTCTTTCCCTCGAAAACCATTTTCATGCCGAATGAAGCGGCTGCAAAACAGCCTTTGCGTACCAAAACCTGACCTTTTGCAAATCCGGGCAGGTTGTGCAGCCCGTATGCCGTGTCGGGCACAATGTCCTTAAACTTCGGGTCGCTTATGACGGCTTTAGCACCTTGTCCGGTTTCTTCCTCGGGTTGAAACAACAGCACTACTTCGCCATGTTGGGGGCGGCATTCGGCAAGCTGTCGGGCAAGACCGCAAAGCATGGCGGCGTGTCCGTCGTGTCCGCATTTGTGCGAAACGTCTTGATGTTGCGAACGATAGGGGATGTCGTTAGGCTCGGAAATGTGCAATGCGTCGATGTCGCCGCGTATCATGACACGTTTTCCGGGAAGTTGTCCGCGATAGATGGCGGCTAAGCCATAGCCACCTATATTTTTGATAAGCGCATCGGGATGCGTAGCTTCAATCCATTCACAAAGGAAACGGTTGGTCTCGATTTCGTGTCCCGAGAGTTCTGCCAAGGCATGAAGCCGATGTCGGAGTTCGATAATGTCTTTCATGGGCGCAAAGTTAGAAAATGTTCGTCATACTGATATTGATGTTTTTTAGCTGTTAGTCATTCATTTGTTTCATCCCAATCCGAAATTTGAAATCCCCTTTTACCTGTTTGTTAAAGTGTTTGGGAAAAATAAAAGAAGCGCATTCCACAGGAAGCGCTTCTTTATGGAAACGGATCAAATCCGAAGTGATCAAGCTTCTTTCACGTTGTCCATACCGACCTGTACGGCCTGCATGTTCAGCGGGATGAGTTTGTGGGCGCGTTCGGGCAGTGAGTGGCGCAAACCTTCCTCGACGTTCTTGTTGTCGATGATGGGTCTGATTTTCAGGAAGGCTCCGAGGATAATCATGTTGAATACCTTAGCGTTTCCCATGTCAGAGGCCAATTGCGCACCTTCAATGCTGTAGATGTGGATGTCCTTGCGCGTAGGTTTGTGGGTGATGCCGTTCGGGTCGTAGAGGAGGTAGCCGCCGGGCTTCACTTTGCTCTCGAACTTGTCTAACGACTGCTGGTTCAGGATGACGGCAGTGTCGAAGGCATTCAGGATGGGCGAGCACACGCGTTCGTCGCTGACGATAACAGTCACGTTGGCCGTGCCGCCGCGCATCTCGGGACCATACGAAGGCATCCAGCTGACTTCCTTGTCTTGCATGATGCCGCTATAAGCAAGGATCTTACCCATTGACAAGACACCTTGTCCGCCGAAACCGGCTATAATTAATTCTTCTGTCATTGCTTTGTGGTTTTTCTTATTTATTAATCAGCTCGAAGTTGTCTTTGATGTCGCCCAAAGGATAGACGGGCAGCATGTTCTCTTGGAGCCACTTGTTGGCGTCAACGGCACTCATTTTCCAGTTGGAGTTGCAGTTGGAAACGATTTCAACGAAGTTGACACCGTTTTTGTTTTCCATCTGATTTTGGAAGGCTTTCTTAATGGCTTTCTTGCAGTTGCGCACCTTGGCGGCATCGAACACGGCTTGACGGGTGACGAAGCGGGTTCCGGGGAGTTGCGCAATCAGCTTAGTGATTTGCAGCGGGAAACCGTTGTTCGGCGTGCCGTCTTCCCATTGCGGTTTACGACCGTAAGGGGTGGTGGCGGTCTTCATGCCTTCCAACGTGGTGGGAGCCATTTGTCCGCCGGTCATGCCGTAGATACCGTTGTTGACGAAGATCATGGTGATGTTTTCACCACGGTTGCAGGCGTGAATGGTTTCGGCAGTGCCAATGGCAGCCAAGTCGCCGTCACCTTGATAGGTAAACACGATCTTGTTGGGCCATACACGCTTGATGCCGGTTGCCAACGCAGGAGCACGTCCGTGGGCGGCTTCCTGGAAGTCAACGTCGAAATAGTCGTAGGCCATGACGGCGCATCCCACAGGGGCAACGCCAATGGTTTCTTCGTCAATGCCGAGTTCTTCAATCACTTCGGCGACGATGCGGTGCACGGTGCCGTGACCACAGCCCGGGCAATAGTGGAAACGCTTGTCCGTCAGCAGTTTTGATTTTTCATAAACCAGATTTTCCGGTTGGATGATATCTTGCAATGTGATTTCTGACATGTCTTATTCTCCTATAATTTGTTTTTTCATGGCTTCGAGAACTTCTTCAGGCGTGTGGATGATGCCACCGACACGACCAAAGTGTTCGGCTTTGGCGCGACCGTTGCAGGCCAACTTCACGTCTTCAATCATCTGACCACAGCTCAGCTCGACGGAAAGGAATCCCTTGACGCCTTTGGCGATAAGAGCTTCGATGGCTTTGGTTGGGAAAGGCCACAGCGTGATGGGGCGTAACAGACCGATTTTTATGCCTTCGGCACGTCCGAGCTGGATGGTCTTCTGCGCGATACGGGCACTCGAACCGTAAGCAACAATGACGTATTCGGCATCGTCGCATTGGATTTCTTCGAAGCGTGTTTCTTTCTCGGTGATTTCCTTGTACTTTTCCTGCAAGTGACGGTTGTGCTGTTCCATGCGGTTCGAATCCAAGTCAAGCGAGGTGATGATGCGGTGAGGTGTGCCTCTCTTGCGGCCGGTGGTGGCCCAAGGATACTTGGCTTTGATTTCTTCTTCCGTCATGCGGGGTTTCTGATCAGGAAGGATCACTTTTTCCATCATCTGACCGATGGCGCCATCGGAAAGGATGCAGCTGGCGATGCGGTATTTGAAGGCTAAGTCGAAGCCCAAGGCGACGAAATCAGCCATTTCCTGCACCGAAGCAGGAGCCAACACGATCTGGTGGTAGTCGCCGTGACCACCGCCCTTACAAGCTTGGAAATAGTCGGCTTGCGAAGGCTGGATGGTGCCCAATCCTGGGCCGCCGCGAACGACGTCGGCATAAACGCAAGGTACTTCAGCACCTGCAATATAAGTGATGCCCTCTTGTTTCAGGCTGATGCCAGGACTTGACGATGAAGTCATGACACGTTTTCCTGCTGCACCGGCGGCGTAAATCATATTGATGGCCGCCACTTCACTTTCAGCTTGTAGAACGACCATGCCGGTACGTTCGTAAGGGTTCTGTTCCGAAAGATATTCGATCACTTCCGATTGAGGGGTGATGGGATATCCGAAATACGCATCGGCGCCATAGCGAATAGCGGCTTCGGCCAATGCTTCGTTACCCTTCATCAGTTTTAATTCTCCCATTATGTTAGATTTTGAATGTTAGACAATTGTTTGATTATAGGGCTTTTTTGTAAACCTTGATCACTCCGTCGGGACATGTGACGGCGCAACTGGCACATCCGATACATTTTTCAGGATACGCCATGAATGAATAATTGTAACCTTTACCGTTTACTTCTTTTGCCAGTTCGATGACGCCCAACGGACATGCCGTGATGCAAACGCCGCAGCCTTTGCAACGTTCAGTGTCAACAACGATGGCTCCTCTGAATTTTGCCATAATATACTAGATTTAGAATTTATTGTATTGTCTGAATAAGCGCACGAAAGTACACATTTTTCTTCAAATATCGCTTGATTTCATAAATTATTCTGCTTTGTCGCAGATGGATGATTTCTGAAACCTATTGCAATAGGGGAGTGGTGTTTAACTTCGCATGGCGTTCAATGTTTTTTACTTTATCGGATGATCCTTGGCAAACATTTCTAACCGCTCGGCCAGTACGGCGATTTCTTCCCTTTGGATGAGCGAGGTGCAGGCGCGTATGCCTTGCCTGGTGCTGCCGCATGTGTCCAACGAGATGGCGGAGATGCCGTAATACATCATTTCCTTCACCAAATCGGCACCGGTGAATCCGGGGTAACAATAGGTGAAATAGAAACCGTCTGCAATAGGTTCGCCACAGTCTTTATCGTAGGTGATGAAGAATCCGTTGTCAATGAAGGCTTTCTTCATGAGCTTGGCTTTGCGGCCGTATTCCATGACATCGTCGCGATAATTGTAAACGCCATCGTTGACAGCTTTCATCACGCCGGCCAAGGCATACTGGGCGGAGTGCGAAGTGCCGGAACTAAGTGGGTGCAGCGCGCCGAAGATGATGCCTCTGGCAAAGACTTCCTGCCCGCAGAAGGCTTTCAGGTCGGGATAGTGGCGGTTGGCCAGCTTGTTGCTGATGCCGAGGATGGCGCAGCGTTCGCCGGCATAGCTGAAGGCCTTGGAGCTGGAAATCATGAGGATGTAGTTGTCGGTGTATTTTCCAACGGAGGGCTGGAAGGGTGCCACGCCGGGATGGCTGTAGTCTTTGCGGAAGTCCATGCCGAAGTAGGCGAGGTCTTCCATGACGATGACATCGTATTTGTTGGCCATTTCGCCGATGATGCGCAACTCCTCGTCGGTGAGGCACACCCAAGTCGGGTTGTTGGGGTTGGAATAGAGCATGCTGTGGATGTTGCCCTTGCTGAACACTTCTTCCAATTTGGCGCGAAGTTTCTCGCCGCGATATTCGTAGATGTCGAAGTGCTCCATGGGGATGCCGAGCACCTTGTTTTGGAATTTGTGGACGGGGAAGCCCGGGTCGATGAACAGGACGGTGTCCTTTTTCGTGTTGGTATGTCCGCAAATCATGAACGAGGCAAAGGCGCCTTGCATGGATCCAACGGTAGGAATGCAGTTGGCGGCGTCAACGTCGAGATCAAGGAAGTTCTTGATGAAACGCGAAGCCTCTTTCTTGAGAGGGGGAATGCCGTCGATGGCGGGATAGTTGGCGGCAACGCCGTCTTGCAAGGCTTTGATCTGTGCCTCGATGCCGTAGCGTGCGGCAGGCAGACCGGGGTTGCCCATCTCCATGTGGATGAATTTTTTTCCACTGGCGGCTTCAAGGTCGCGGGCCAGCTTGTTGATTTCACGTATGGTGGCTTTGCCAATGTTGGGAAGGCCGCTCTCGGCAAAAATCCGGTCAGCCGTTTCTAAAGGAACGATGGTGTTTTTCATCATATATTTGTAATATTTTAATACTTAACTATTTACAACAAAATAGCTTTCTCGTTGGTCAAGCAAAGGTAGGCTTTTATTTCTACTTGGCAAAATCTTTCTTTAGGGCAAGTAAAGGGTTGTCTGTAATGAAATGGAACACAGTGTTTTGTATCCGTAAAAACAAAAAACGGAGAACTTTCGACTCTCCGTTTCGTGGGACGTACTGGACTCGAACCAGTGACAAACAACAAACAAAACAGATTCTAAACGATATTGTCCATCAATTAGTTGCGTTATTTATTTTATCTATTTATTTAATTTTTGTGTCAATTTTGTGGCGGTTGTGGAGCAACAAAAAAGGCTCAATTTCACGCATAAACTCAAGTAGAGCAAGCATCCTCTTTTCATACTCGTTGTACAAAGACCTGCTAAAGCCTTTCTCATTAGCGACTGGATTGGTTTGGTCATCATACATAAAGCACTCATTCGACCTTACGCAATCGGGCCTGTCAGCAGCTATGCTTGAAAAGAGTTTTTCTTTGTCAACACTATTTGGCAAAAGGCCCTTGAAAATCTTTCCATATTGACGGTTGTACACCTCAATTTTGTTTTCTGTGATTGCCACCTTATAGGGAAAGCATTGCCTAAAAAAGAGATTGTCCATACTATTCTTCATTATCAAGTTTTGATTCAAGCAAGTCAACAATAGCATCCAACTTTGCGTTGAACGATTTGAACAATTCGCCAAATCCAGCCATTTGTTCATCCCATATATCGCCATTATCGACAAACATCATGGCAAACATCACCTTAGCAACCCAACTGGTCGATTCCGGACAGACTTACCGTGAATCAGCATTGGCTGAAGCCCTCTACCAAATCCGCGACAACCTCAAGTACATGCGCCACACCACGATGCTGAGGGGCAGCGACACAACCTATATGCTGAGGGGCAACGGCGAGTTCACTCCCTACGACCCCGACGGCAACCCGACGGCTCCCGGTGCAATCAAGGCGCGTACCTTGACCACCAACCACTCTGAACTCTTCGAGGAGTTCGACCCCGAGAACATCTACCGCACCCTCTTCGACAAACCATTGTCTAAGTCCAAAATCACGATGCCGATGGTGAAGGCCATCGTCGTCGAAGACATCCGCACGGCGGCTTCCAAGCTAAACTTCGCCCTATGGAGCGGTGTGTACGATGCCGACGGCACCGACAACCTGGCCAACATGGACGGCTTCGACACCATCATCGCCAAGGAAAAGTCACTCGCCGTACCGGCCATTTCCAAATCCTTAGGCAACTACATCCAGTTGGGACAAATCACGCCCTACAACGCTGGCGACAAACTCAAGCTGTTGTGGACCGTGGCCAACGCCCTGCTGAAAAAGACCGACGGCACCGTCTACATGTTCATGCCCGACAACGTGCGTGAGATGTACATCAGCTGGTGCACCAACCACAGCAACCAAAGCCTTTCCGCACAGTATGTGGAAGCCTTCAACGGCGTGTATCTGCACAACACCAACAAAAAGTGTGTCTTGGTCAGCCCTCCCGGTACTGACGACCTGACCCACATCATCCTGACATCCCGCAACAACCTCCGTCTCGGTTCCGATGGCATTGGTGAAGGTGAGAACGCCACGGGTGAATACCTGCTCCGTCTGCACGGTACCAACCCGCGCAAGGTGCAGATGTACACCGACTGCTGGATGGGTGTCCAGTTCGAGTCGGTAACCAAGGAATACCTCATGTGCGGCTCGTTCACTGCCAACACCTCTGCCGTGTATGCCACCACCGATATTGAGAGCATCGATTTCGGTGAAGTCACCGCCAACGAAAACAAGACTGAAGACATCACCGTCAGCGGCATGAACCTGACCAGTTCGCTGCAAGTCACCGTCAATGGAGGCGACGGTAAGTTCACCATCAACAAGAACGCCATCACGGCCGAGGAAGCCATGGCCGCGGGCGGCCAAGCCGTCACCGTCACCTTCGCCCCGACCGACGCTGGTGCCAAGTCCGCTACCGTCATCATCGCCTCGGCGACTGATGACATCTACCTCGAAATCCCTGTCACCGGTACGGGAAAGAATGCCTAAATATGAATGGGCGGGCATCCGTTTCCGCCCTATGTCAAACCCCTAAAATCGAACAATCATGAATTTAGAAGACATCAGATTCAAATTGGGTTCCGTGAACCCCTCGGGCATCAGCGATGAAGTGTATTTCATTCCGAAATCCTTCATCAAGTCTTTCCCGACTATCAAGGATGATTTCGATACCGCCGCCGGACCCGATGAATATGCCGAGTATGACGGCAGCTTCACCTTGGACACCGGTAAGGCTTGGACACGTCTCTATTCCACGCAGGGCAAGGGTAAAATCTCTTGGGAGTACCAGGGCGAGACCGACTGCAAGGTCGTGGTCAACAAAGCCACTCTGTCGTACCCGAAAATTACCAACGAATCCCGCGCTTTCGCCAAGTTCGCATCTAACGGCGACTTCGTGTTCATCGTCAAGCACGACGGCAAGTTCTACATAATCGGAAGCTCCGACTACCGTGCCACCCTCACGCCTAACGGCGACTCGGGCGACTCGGCAGGATCGGCCAAGGGCATCACGGTTGAAATCGAGTGTCCCGACACCACGCCGCTGCCAACTTATACGGGAAGCATCGTCCTTTCGGACGGCACACTGAACTGCTCGACAGGTGTGTTCTCTCAAACCGGCGGCTGATGATGAACCCCGTCGTCAAGTTCCTGACCACCCGAAACGGCTACACTTTCGAGGAAGGTGTAGCCGTTTTAGCGATGTACACTAAAGATCGCAATGCAGTCGAGCGCATTCGCAGGTCGCGTGACATCAGGTTGTTACAGCATGAATTGAAGAAACTTGCCCATGTGCCAGGGCTGAAACCCGTTGTCGGGGACACGGCACTCATTGTTACAAAAGAGACTGTTTCCGTTCCAAATCCCCACAAAGCTGTTCCAAAAACGGCTAAAAATTTCAAAAAAACGCCAAAAAACTCACAAAATCGGGAATCTGAAAGGAAAGATGCTGTCACCTTCGACGACCTCAAGCATCACAAATACACGCGCTATGAGGATATGCCAACGCCCGAAACGCAAGTTCTATGGAAGCGTAACAACGACCGTTGGCACAGCAAAGTTGACCTCTTCGCAAAGATGAAACTCACGCCAGAAGGCGAGGAACTGTCCGCCATCCGCAACGAACTGGTGGCTTTGAGCCGCGAACACCGTGAGGCCTGGAAACTCATCGATGAAAAATGCCGTGAGTTCTACGCCCAAAAGGAAAATGCCGAACAACCTCTCGTGCCCGAGAAACCCAGTTTCAACATCTCCACTTATCGCACCTACATCTGCGAAAAGGCCAACCTCGAAAAACTGACCGACAAACAGTTCCTTGAGGTGCAACATCGTGTGGATGCAATGTTGCAAGCTGGCATCGCCCTATCGGAAGAGACCCTGAAGAAACTCCGTGCAAAAGGAATCAAATGTTACTATGCCAAAGCAGGAAGAAAAGAAACAGCAGAAATCGAATCCGACATCTGCGGAATTGTACGAGAGGCTTATCCAATCGTCTGAAGCCGAAAAGGTGGAAACGCTTGCCTCGTTGTTTTTTACGACCCAACAGATAGCCGCCTTCATCGAAACGCCGTTGGAAGATTTTGTCCAGATTCTGAACCACCAACCAGCCGACCCGCTTTCCATCGCCTACAACAGAGGCAAGATGAAGACGGAAATATTGCTCCGTTTCGACACCAACCGCTTTGCCTTGTCTGGTAGCTATGAAGCCTTGAGGGATATGAAAGAGTATCTGCTGAAACAAAACATATCGGAATATGAGGAATGACAGCCTTGACTTGGTGATGAACCACCTTTTTGAGACCCCGGCAAAGAGGACGGAACTGAAACCAGCAGACAAAAAACTGCTGGAACATATCGAGTTTTGCTACACCATGCATCTCTCCAATCCGTTGTACACGGATATTCAAGTGCGCAATGCCTTGATGAACGAGTATGGAATGAGCCGGCAGCAAGCCTACAACATCATGTCGATGACAAAGGTGGCCTTGGGCAATGTGCAGACAGCGGGAAAGGCTTGGATAAAGACCAAAATCGCCTACCTTCTTGATAAGTCAGCCGCCCTCGCACTTGCAGGCGACATCAAGACTTCTACCGTGCTGACCAAGATTGCCGAGGCTTGGGGCCGCACCTACCGCACCGACCTCGACGACGGAGACCTGCTCGAAGCAAAGAAGTTCGTGCAGATTGAAAAGGTGGAAATCGTCACCGACCCGACCATCATCAATGTCAATGTGACGGACAAAGACCGCGAAGAAACAAGACAACTGCTTGAGAAATACCACATCACTTTTAACGAGGATGCCATACAGGATGCGGAATATGTGAATGCCGATGAGTCAGGTTTACCTTCATAGAGGCCAATTGCTTTGGTATCGCTGCATGGCCAACAGCAGCGTCAACCTATGCGCCCGCCGATGGGGAAAGTCCTATCCGGTGGCGTTGCAGATTTGGACGAATGTACTCGAAATGCCGAGGTCGACAGGCGTGTATCTGGCATCTACATTCCGTCAAGCCCATTCGCGCACACTGCCATCAGCACTGCAAGCCTTGGAAGCCTTTGGCGTGAAGCGCGACATCCACTATGTCATCGGCCACAAGCCCGACCCGAAACTTGGCTTTGACGCGCCTCTATTCCAACCCAGCGACTTGAAGGACTGTGTGTGGTTTGCCAACGGCACTATTATGATTATTGTCAGTCAGGAAGTTGTGTTGTCCGCCAATTCAATGACCATCCATTGGCTGGTGTGTGACGAGGCAAAGGGATTGAACTACGACAAACTTCAATCGGAAGTCATCCCCGCCATCGGCGGTTCATCGCGCTACTACAACGACCCGACCAAATACCCGCATCTTTGGGGTATGCACTTCTTTTCGGATATGCCAGCCACCAAGGACGGACAATGGCTTATTAAGAATTACGAAAAGGAGTACGACAAAAAACTCTGCGACGACATCATCCGCCTCGAAACCATCAGGCAGCATCTTATCTCGGAAGGGAAGTTCGGCCAGGCCAATGCAATAATGCCGAAATTGAACTACCTCAGAAGCAAGGCCACCTACTTTCAGGAACGGAGCATCTTCGACAACATCGCCATCGTGGGCAACGACTATGTGCGCCGCTGTGCCCGCGACCTCACGCCTATGGTCTTCAAGGCATCAATCCTCTGCAAAAGGGTGGACGAGGCAGAAGGGAAGTTTTATGTGAACTTCGACCCGCAAATCCACACCTACACAGCTACGAACAACAACCTGCTTGAATCCTACGAGAACAAGCCCTTCGACAGCCTGCTTGATGAAGATGTGCAGCGCAACCAGTCCATTGCCATCGCTTTCGACTACAACGCCCAAATCAACTGGCTCGTAGCCGGACAAATCCAAGGCCGCATGCTGAAAATCATACACAGCTTCTACACCAAGTCGGACAAACGACTTCGTGATGTTGTCTCCGAGTTCTGCCGATACTACCAATATCACCAGACCAAGACCGTGCATTATTACTACGACTCCACGGCAAAGGGTATCAACTACATCGAGAAAGGCCACGATGCAGTGTTCATGGTGCGTGATGAACTGCAAAACCATGGTTGGACGGTCATGGAATACGACCTCGGACAGCCGATGCGCCACGACAAAAAGCACCTCATCATCAATAACGCCTTCCAAGGCAGCGAGAAACTGTTTCTCATGCTGAACAAAGACAACAATGCTGACCTTATCCAAGCCATCCCTCTGACGGGGTACACCATCAACACGCTCGGTTTCCGCAAGGATAAGTCGGGGGAAAAGACACCCGAAAGCCCTGCAACGCTGCCTTACGAACTGAGAACCGATGGCACTGATGCAATGGACACATTAATACTTGGGTGTATATTGAAACCTTATGATGATGGAAAGTATATCTATGCTTGACGAAAAAAAGATACGGAGACCCGCATGATGGAGATCATCGCGGAATTGCAGACACATGAGGAGCACTGCGCCGCCATCCGCTAGCAACTACAGCAACTTGTGATCGAAATGTGAAAGGACTAAACCTGAAGCGAAGCCCAGGCAATCGCCTGGGCTTTTTCTTTGCCCCCCGGCGACCCAATCCCACGGCGACCCCTCGGGCATATTACGCAAAAGGCCGCCCCCGATTGTCTAAAACTCCATAGGGCGGCACAGGGTCTTACGACATGCAAAAATGAGCAAAGTGAATTTTTGAAAATCCAACTAACTGAAACACAAATTTTTGAATATTTCAAAAATTGACAGTTTTTCGCCAAAAAAATCGCCGTCTGCAAGTCCACCGCGACGCCGCAGGCGACGAAATTTTTGTCACTCCGATTTGGATGGCCGAAACTATTTTTGCCCAAAACCTTCAACGATGAAATATATCCGCCAGGGAGTTTTGTTTGAATTGGCTCCCACACTTGAAGAGTTCAGCATCACGTGGGCTTCGGCTAATGGCCACTGGGTGCATGTCGAAAGAGCAGTGTTCACCTCGTTCCACTCGGAGGGCGACACCATGAACATTAAGAACCTGACAACGGGCGAAGTGGCAACGGTCATCCTCGACACCATCAAGGAATTTGCCGGAAAGGAGGTAGTGCTGTGAACGATGGCGTCGTTTGGATTGGGGAACAATCCGCCCTGCTGACCAATGCCAAGAGTGTCCTCGTTACCGAAACGCCCGCGGTTTTCGATGAAAAGAACCTCAATATCATCGAAGACGAAAACTATCGTGTCGCCCCTTGGGGCATCCAAAACCTTTTGCCTCAAAATGTGATGGATAAGATTGAGCGCGTGGAGATCATCGGGACAAACTCGGATTTCAATGCCAGCGTTTGCTACGGCAACGGTCCGAAGCTGGCCCGACTGAAGCGCGACGAGGACGGCAAAATCCGTGATTGGACCGATGTGACGGACGGCAAGGAATATGATTGGTATCTTGAGAACAATGTGCCTCAACTGGTGCTTGAAATACTTACCGACTTGAGCTATTTCCACAACTCTTTCCCGCTGTTCGTTTTCGATAAGAAATTCACCTGCATCAAAAGGATACTTCATCGAGAGGCCATGTTTTCGAGATGGGGCTTGGATAAGAACAACCAAATCAAGTGGTTGCTCTATTCCGCGAAGTGGGACAAGTCGCCCGGCAGCATACCATCAAAAGACGACATCGAGAAATCATACGTCATCGATGAGTTTTCCGCCGTGAAGGATATTCAAACACAGCTTGCGGCGAAGGCTTACAAGCGCGTTTGCATGGCTCTCTATCTGCCAAGCCCCGGACGGCCTTACTACAGCTACCCGAATTGGTACTCTATCTTCCGCAGTGGCTGGTATGACCAGATCAGCAACATTCCGGCGTTGAAATCTGCCATACTTGAACACAACCTTGGTATCCGGCACATCATCTATGTGGCCGACAAATACTTCCAGTACCGCGAGGCGCAGGAAGGCATTGCCCAGGATGACATCGAAAGGCGCAAGGATTTTAAGAAAAAGGTGGTGAAGGAGTTGAATGACTGGGCTTGCGGTGCCGAGAACCAAGGCAAGTCGATGACGGTGCTGAAGGAAATGACGGGCAACGGCAACACCGAGGAGAAATACATCACTGTGGAGACGATCCAGAACACCATCAAGGAAGGCGAGTTCCTGACCGACTACGAGACCGCTGCCAACATCATCTCGTATGCGATGGGTGTGCATCCGTCGCTGATCGGTGCCGTGCCGGGAAAAAACAGCAACTCACTGAGCGGCTCCAACATCCGCGAAATCTACCTGATGAAGCAAGCCCAAATGAGGCCCTACATCGACCTTGCATTGCGGCCTTTCTCCATCGTGAAGCAAATCAACGGTTGGGACAAAGACATCGCCGTTGTGCTGCCTGAATACATCTTTACGACCCTCGACCAAAACAAGAGCGGCAAACAGGAATCGACTAATACCTACGCGCAATGATACTCAACGGAATAGAAGAATTGCAAAAGCTGCTACCGTCCATCAATTTGCGACTCGACAGCAATCGGCTGGATGACTTCATGAGTCGCGCCCAAGACTGGGTGACGGATGAAATCATCGGCAGCGACCTTGAACACATCCTCGAAATCGACCTTTTGCCGAATGCCCCCGACGACCACGAAAAGCTACGACTACTGGTGAAGCGCGTTATCGCCGCTAAAGCCTACCTTATGTTCGGCGACGAGATGAACCTGCAACTCGGCGAAGCCGGAATGGTTGTGCAAAACAACGAGGCCATGAGTGCGGCCAGCGTGCAACGTCGCGACAACCTGATGAATAGCCTTGGGGAACGTTTGGATCACGATTGCGATGCCTTGGTGAACTACTTGCTGAAAAACAGCGAATCGTCCAGTGCTCCTTACGAATATTGGCGCGGAACCGCCCAATTCACCTATCTCACCTGTGCTTTCACGCCCACGCTGAAAGCCTTGAAGATTGGCAGCCCCAAGGGAAAAAATGACGGCCTGCACTGGGAGCAATTCTACGGAAGGCTATCTAATACCGACTACGATATGGTTGACCTTGCGGGAAACTATGTAAGCCAAGAAGAAATCCGCCGTTTGCGTGAGTTGTATCGTGACCACGAACTGACAACGGTGCAGTATGAAGCGGTTGCAAGTCTGCGCTGCGTGGCTGCCGGTATTGTGGCAGACGACCGCGACTTTGCCATCCGTGCCGCCATTCGTGCACGGAACATCATGCTGGCCAACTTGGGTGACTTCCCAAATTTCGCCAATTCCGATTGTGTAACCCTGCCTGATGTGAGCTTCAAAGCCAGGCATATTGTTGACACGCTATGATTGAGCGCATTGACCTGACCGTACCAATCTCGTGGAACGAGATCACACGTGAGCAGCTTGCCGTCATCGCCTCGCTGATGAACGAGCAACTGAGCCGGGAGGAAACGCTTTTCGTGCTGTTTTGCCGCATGTCGGGACTGCGGTATGCGGGAAATGGCGTGTTTTTGACCTCCGACCGGAAACTCATCCGGTTAGAGACATGGCAACTGGCCGATTTTTGCGGACGGTTGGTCTTTGTGCTTGACACGCTGCCGTGCGACATCGTGAATCCGACCCGCGTAAGCTCTTATCTCGACAACATCACCTTTGGCAACTACTTCCATGCTGATGCACTCATTTACGGATTCAGGTTGAAATCAGACCCCGAAATGGTTCGCAAAGCCTTGGCAGACCTCGGCGATCATCGTAGCAAAGTGACGAGGCAATTCGCAAACGAGGTGATGTTGTGGTGGACGGGCGTGCAACAATGGCTGAAAAGCCAATATCCGGCAGTGTTCGAGGAAAGCGGCACAAGCGCCGATGCCTACGACCCGCTGAAGGCGAGACAGAACATCATGCTTATGCTGAACAACGACAGCCCGCAAGGCAACCGGCGCATTGAAGACAGCAAGATGCACGATGTGTTGGCCGTGCTGCAAAAAAAGATCGATTGTGCCGAACAGATCAAGGAACAAATGAAAAGATACTGAAAGCCGTGAACCACGAGATTCCTCATATATGCCCGGATTGCGGGTGTGAATACGACGAGCGCATGTATTTTGGACATTGTCCGGTCTGTGGCCGTTACGATGAATTTTGTCACTCCGTTCACAAAGAAGGTCGCCAGATTTGCACTGTCAAAAACGATTGAATATGTCTGTGTTTTTCATCATCTTGGTTGCCGTAAGGCTGTTGCAAGTGGCTTTGTTTTGCTTGTATGCCGCTAACCCCGTCAGGCTTTGGGCTTTTGTCACGTTCCTTGTCGTCTCGGCGCTGCTGATTGCCGCTGATTTGCTGATGTTCGTGGCGTTCCAATCTGGAAATAAAGAGATAGAAAGGAATTCGCCATGAACGTAAAGGAAATGAAGGAAGCCTTCATCGGTCGGATGCTTGAAGCCATGCAGGGCATGGACACGGGTGGATTCTTCAGGTCTGTGATCATCGCCCAGGCCGCGATTGAATCAAACTGGGGAAGAAGTGCGTTGTCGGCTAAATTCAACAACTATTTCGGCATCAAGGCCGGCACGTCGTGGAAAGGAAAGACGGTGAATATGAAGACCGGCGAAGTGTTAGACGGAAAGAATGTGACCATAAGCAGTAATTTCAGGGTGTACGACGGCCTTGCCGACAGCATCCGCGACCGCAACCGCCTGTTGCGGCTTCCGCGATACCGTGAGGTTGAGAGGGCTGACACGGTGCTGAAGCAAGTTGAGGCCATCCGCCGCGCCGGATACTGCACGGCGAAGAACTACGTAGCCTCGATTATGACGACGATTCATGTAAACGGCCTAATGAGATACGACGATGAGAAATAGTTTTCTTTTCATAATGTTTGGGTTGATTTTAATTGCCGTTTCGTGCCGGGCAAGCAGAAATGCTGAACGCTCGGAACGTCTCGCCGCGACATCGGCAACCGGATTGGCAGCCAGCAGAGTTGACAGCCTGTTGGCTGTTCTTTCCGAGCGGAAATACATCCATATTGAATATTACGAACCAAGAGACCCTGAGATATTAATTCCGTCACGGGAAGCTCTTTCCCTATCCGACACGTCATCATCCTCCTCCGGCCTAGGACTTGGTGCAAATGTCGCCTTGGGAGGAGGACGCGTGCCGGTGAAAAGCATTGAGATAAGGATTGACAGGGATGCGGCGGCATTGCATTCGGTCAAGATTGATACTTCTGCGGTTTTGAAAAAGGAACACAGGGTTGTCCGTCAAGAGCATAAGGCCTTTGAATCGAGGCACGACAACGGTGCAGTGTTTATTGCGCTTATTGTCGCTGCAACGGCAGCGATAGCTTATTTATTAATTAAAAAATGGTTGAAATGAAATACATGGATCCCGAAAACGACCGGTACAGATTTTACGTGCGCAAGTGTATGAACGACTACGCTCTGCAGGTGCTGGTGGTTACAAGTGGCGAAAACATTCCCCTTACGCCTGCTGTTGCAGGACAGTTACAGATTAGCATTCCGTCAGGATACAGAGTGCAATGCTGTACATACGAAGCAGCAACCCAGGTGCTTGCAGACACGGCGCAACTTAACAACTGGGTGTATGTGAAATAAATACGGCTTCATATTAGTTTTATTATTTTTTGCCCCATGCGTAAGCGTGGGGTTTTTTTTGCCTCGGTGAAAAAATGCACTTTTTTTGAAAAAAAATCATTTTTTCTTGCATAGTAATAGACAAATGTCTATCTTTGCATCGTCAAATCAAAACAGAACGCACAATGAAGACAAACGAACTCATCAAAAAACTCAAGGCAGCAGGTTGCTGGTTCCTTGAGTCGGGGACAAACCACGACTGGTGGTGGAGTCCAATCACAGAACAAAGGTTCCAGGTTCCGAGACACGCCACGCAAGACATTGGATGGAACCTACTAAAAAGCATTGGAAGACAATCAGGGGTCAAGTTCTGACCCCTTTCAAAAACAAAGGAGGAAAAAAATGGAAAAAGTAACAGTAATCATTGAAATGAACGCCGACGGAAGCTATACCGCCGTGCCACAACACAACTACAAAATTGGATTTTTCGGTCAAGGTAATACCGTGGACGAAGCCATTACCGACCTTAATAATTCGCTTAAAGAAGCCAGGGATTATATGCCGGAACTTCCCGAAATGGAATGGGAACTGAAGTTTGATACGGCAAGTTTCCTGCAATTCTATGGCGACCGTTTGAGCCTGGCTGGTCTGCAAACCATCACCGGCATCAACCGCAAGCAGCTGAGCCACTACGTGACTGGCCGCAGCCGTCCATCGGCCGCAACCGTGCAAAAGATACAAGCGGGAATCATCAGCTTTTCGCAACAATTAGGCCGCGTCTGTTTGATTTGACAACTTCAGCCGCATGGCTCCGAAGCCCGCGCCCTCACCGGTGCGGGCTTTTTCTTTTTCGTGAACTCACGAAAAAAACTTTTTTTTCTTTTTTTTCCGCTTCCCCCTTGCGCAATCCGAAAAAGTTGTACATTTGCAGCGTTAAAACTTAAACGCGGTACGAATGCCGCTGACCTGCAAAGTCGGCGTTTTTTGTGCCCACACCTTACTGAAAAGAGAGTTACAGACTCGGCGAGTGCGGAAGCAGTAATGCCCGCGGGTTTTGCGTTTAAGACCTTAACAACTCGTACCGGGTCTTTTTGTTCAAGTTATAACTTAAACGCAATGAACACGCAAGACCAGACAGCCGGAGAGACGGCACGCACGCTGGTAATCTTCCGCGATTGCCACGCCAGGAACAACATCGTAGTGCCTATCGACGACAGCTACACCGAACGTTTCTACCGCAACTTCGCACGCCGCATGGGATGGCCCTGCTGCATCCGCCGCAGCGAGGCGCAGCTTCGCAACTTCCAGCGCAAGCCAGTAGGCCGCAAGCCGCGCCTCAAGGCGCAGGCAGTGCCCTACGGCCAAGGACTGCACGAAGCCGCCATGCGCTTCGTGCAATCATTGAACCACGCCGCGAAAGGAGGTGCGCTATGAAAGGCTATTCCGACATGAAGGAGGAAGAAGTGCTGTCGGCGATAGAAGCCGCTGGCATAAGCCGCGAGGCAGCCGGACGCACGGCAATGGTGCATCTTGAATCCCGCATAAACAGTCTGATATACGCCCTCACCACGAATGAACTGGAAAGGCTTGTTGGACTGCTGAATGGCGGCGCATGTAGCTCCGATCCGGAAGGAGGTGTGCGATGAGAGCCTTGACCATTAGCGACATTCCGACCTTTGCCCGTTGGATAGAGGTCGGAGTGAAAGAAGACGACAATTTACTCAACGGCTACATCAATTTATTGAAGGATATTATCAGCGAATTGGTGCTACTTGAAGACGATTATGCACCCTGTGGCAACGACGGTGAACCTTCGCAAGAATATGTCACCGTCAACAAGAGTTGCCGCCTGTTTCATTAAAATATACCTGAAGAAATGAAGAAGTACATCGACCCCAACATGGAGCGCTACCGCTTCGTTGTACGCAAGTGTATGAACGGCTATTCGCCGCAGGTGCTGATCGTCACCTCTGGCGAGAATGTGCCGCTGACACCCGCCGTGGCTGCCCAGCTGCAGCTGCGACTGCCCGACAACTACCGACTCCAAGGCTGCACCCGTGAGGCCGCCGAGGAGAGCCTGAAGGAACTGGCCGACCTCAATGGCTGGACCGAAGTGACCGGATGATTTTTTTCATAATGTCCATAATAAAAATGTTTTTCCTCCGTGCCGCCAGGTGCGGAGGTTTTTTTGTGTTTCGATAAAAAAATGCACTTTTTTTGAAAAAAATAAAAATTTCTATTGCTATTCAAAAAAATAGCATTATCTTTGCATCGTCAAAGAAAGGAAGCAAGCCATGAAGTACAACGAACTTGAAAAAAGACTTAAAAAAGCAGGGTGCTACGACACCCAGACAACCAGAGCAGGCCACCCGTTATGTACAGCCCAAAGACAGGCAAATACTTCACAATGAGCCACCACGGTTCGCAGGAAGTTAAGCCGGGGACATTAAAAAGCATAATGAGGGATGCGGGGCTTGAATAAGCCCCACCCCTCAAAGGAGAAAAGAAATCTAAAAACATAAGCACTATGAAAAAGAAG
>JBGYXG010000104.1:0-8295 GCA_041842465.1 Candidatus Limimorpha sp. | reverse complement strand
CACCGGGCTTCGCCTCGTTTTGCAGCCTTACCCGCGTATAAGCGCCCCGTATGCGGTTACTGTCCGTCAGACCGGACGTTTGCCGCAGGCTTCTTTCAGATTTCACCTCACGGCGGACACCCTTGCTCTTGGCTGTGTGGTTCCCGCTATTTGGGCCCACTCGGGACTTGCTACCGTTAGATAATGCTCATGCCGAGCATATAAAAAGAGCCGCAACCCTTTCGAGTTGCGGCTTTTTGGTTATCGTGTCGCAAGACACGCGAGGTCAGGAGCTATTATTTCACCTTTTCTACAATGGCCTTGAAGGCTTCCGGATTGTTCAATGCGAGGTCGGCGAGCACCTTGCGGTTGATCTCGATGTCGCTCTTGCTCAGTTTATCCATAAACACGCTGTATGACATGCCATATTCACGGATAGCTGCATTGATACGGATGATCCACAAGGATCTGAATTCGCGCTTCTTGTTTCTTCTGTCGCGATAAGCGTAGGTTTGTCCTTTTTCATAGGAGTTTTTCGCCACAGTCCAGACATTCTTTCTCTTTCCGAACTGACCTTTCGTTTTCTTGAGGATTTTCTTGCGTCTAGCTCTTGAAGCTACTGCATTGACTGATCTTGTCATTTTCTGTTGATTTTTCGTTCAGCGCCTCGCCCCTTTCGAGAACTTTTCTGCTGATACAAAGGTTAAACATTGAATTGATTACACGAGAAGCATTTTCTTGACAACTTTTTCATCGGCTTTCTCAACGATTGCCGTATGATCAAGGTTGCGTTTTCTTTTCTGGCTTTTCTTGGTCAGGATGTGACCATGATAAGCATGCTTTCTCTTGATTTTACCGGAGCCCGTCAATTGGAAACGTTTCTTTGCTCCAGAATTTGTCTTCATTTTTGGCATTTTCGCAATTATTTAAGTAGTTAAAAATGAGTTTCTTACGATTTATTTACTTTAGGAGCCACCATCATCTGCATCCGTTTGCCCTCCAATTTCGGCATGGCCTCTACCTTGCCAAATTCTTCAAGCTCTTGCGCAAACTTCAGCAGCATGATTTCCCCCTGATCCTTATAGACGATGGAACGTCCTCTGAAAAACACTTCCACTTTCACCTTTGCTCCTTCTTGCAGGAAACGCTTGGCATGGTTCAACTTGAACTCAAAGTCGTGTTCATCGGTCTGAGGTCCGAGACGGATTTCCTTGACGACGACTTTAGTCGCTTTTGCCTTCATCTCTTTCTGCTTCTTCTTCTGGTCAAAGATGAACTTTTTGTAATCCATGACCTTACAGACCGGAGGATTGGCATCAGGAGAAATTTCCACCAAATCGAGTTCCAAGGATTCGGCAATACGCAATGCCTCTTTCAATGGATATATTTTAGATTCGATTTCTTCTCCAACCAATCGAACCATCGGAGCCTTGATGTATTCATTTATCCGATGTTTGTCTTCGTCCTTGTCTTTGTTCCGACGCAGCGAAGGTCTTCCTGATGCTGGGGATTGTGCTATAACAGTGATCTCCTATCTTTTAATTGTTAGCTAATAACGTTAATTATCTAATACTTTGTTCTTCTTCAACTTGCTTGAGGATCATCTTACCGAAATCCTCCATCGACATGGAACCGAGATCGACTTGTCCGTGGCGGCGCACCGAGACGCCGTTTTCGCTTTCTTCCTTCTCGCCTACGATAAGCATGTAGGGATATTTCTTCACTTCGGCATCACGGATTTTGCGTCCGATCTTTTCGTTTCTGTCGTCAATGAGGGCGCGAATATCGGACTTTTTCAGATATGACTGTACTTTTTCGGCATAATCGAGATATTTTTCGCTTACCGGCAATATGATCAACTGGTCGGGAGCGAGCCACAGCGGGAACTCTCCGGCGCAATGCTCAAGCAGCACGGCCACAAAGCGTTCCATCGATCCGAACGGTGCCCTATGTATCATCACAGGACGGTGTTTTTCGTTGTCGGAGCCGATATAAGTTAAATCGAAGCGTTCGGGCAGGTTGTAGTCCACCTGAATAGTGCCCAACTGCCATTTTCTTCCGATGGCGTCACGCACCATAAAATCAAGCTTAGGTCCATAAAATGCAGCCTCACCGTATTCAATGCGGGCAGGAAGATGTTTCTCTTCGCAAGCCTCAACGATGGCGGCTTCGGCTTTCGCCCAGTTTTCATCCGTACCCACGTATTTTTCATGGTCGTTGGGGTCGCGGAGTGAAATCTGCGCTTCAAAATTCTTGAAACTCAAAGCCTTGAAGATGATCTCAATAATCTCCATCACGTGGATGAATTCCTCTTTCACCTGATCGGGACGGCAGAAGATATGGGCGTCATCCTGCGTAAACGAACGCACACGGGTGAGACCGTGCAACTCGCCGCTCTGCTCATAACGGTAAACCGTTCCGAACTCAGCGAGACGCACCGGCATTTCCTTGTAAGAACGCGGCAGCCACTTGTAAATCATGCAGTGGTGCGGACAGTTCATGGGTTTCAGCAGATACTCCTCGCCTTCCTCGGGCGTGGCGATCGGGCGGAAGCTGTCGGCACCATAGTGATCCCAGTGCCCTGAAGTCACATACAACTGTTTGCCGCCAATATGGGGTGTGATGACTTGTTCGTAGCCGTAGTCCTTCTGGATCTTGGTCAGGAAGTCCTGCAAACGCAAGCGCAATGCCGTACCTTTGGGCAGCCATATCGGCAGTCCCTTGCCCACCATTTCGTTGAACATGAACAGCTCCAACTCCTTGCCGAGTTTGCGGTGGTCGCGTTTTTTGGCTTCTTCCAAAAGCACCAAATAGTCGTCCAAGTCTTTCTTTTTCGGGAAAGTGATGCCATAGACACGGGTCAACTGTTTGCGTTTCTCGTCGCCACGCCAATAGGCACCTGCCAATGAGGTCAGCTTCACCGCCTTGATGATGCTGGCATCGGGGATGTGCGGCCCGCGGCAAAGGTCGGTGAACCGGCCACACCTATAATAAGTAATGGTGCCGTCTTCAAGGTCGTTGATCAGCTCCACCTTATATTCGTCGCCTTTTTTCTTGAAATAATCAAGAGCATCGGCCTTCGACACGTCGATACGTTCAAAGGTCTGTTTTTCGTGTGCCAACTCCAATATCTTGTTCTCAATGGCGGCAAGGTCGGCTTCCGTCAAAGTGATGTCACCCGTATCGATATCATAGTAGAAACCATTCTCAACAGCAGGTCCGATGCCGAACTTCACACCGGGATACAGTGCTTCTATGGCTTCCGCCATGAGATGAGCCGACGAATGCCAGAAGGTAGCCTTTCCCTCGGGATCGTCCCATTTGAAAAGCTGTATCTCGGCATCCTCACGAACGGGACGCATGGCATCCCACATGTTGCCGTTCACCTTGGCAGAAAGCACATTGCGTGCCAAGCCTTCGCTTAAACTACGTGCGATGTCCAAAGGCGTCACGCCTGCTTCATACTGTCTGACGCTATGGTCAGGAAATGTGATATTGATCATGGCTTATACCTCTCAAAAAAACGCCTGCAAAAGTACACAATTTCATTGAAATAAATTCAATTCGGTCATAGAAAGTTTCATTTTTGGAAAAAAAACGCAAAATACCACCCGCCACAGTAACAAGAAAGCGTTTCGACCTGTGTAATAACATGATTTTTCATTGCACAATCACACTTCGTATGGGATTTTCAAAGTTTAACTTATAGGAAACATCACTCTGTTGAGTCAAAAAACAATGTTGTCTACAAGAAATGGCACCGACCAAAGCAGTTAAAATTAGAACTCGATTTTCCAACTCACCGAGGGGATGATGGGGAAAAACGACTGCTGATAGATGGCCTTCATATCGCTTCCTTGAACATCAGAAACATAATAATAGTAAGGATTTTGACGGTTGTACACATTGTAGATGCTGAAACTCCATGTGCGCAGTTGTCCTTTCTTCATACGCTCCCAATTAAGGCCGACATCAAGGCGGTGATAGGCGCGCATCCTGAAGGTGTTTACACCTTCATAGATATAGATTGTCTTGTCTTCGAGTGTATAGGCTCCCACGGGTAGTGAAACGGCATTTCCTGATCCGTAAGACCATGATGCAGAAAAACTTAAACATTCTGAAATACGATGCACAACAGCCACATTGAAGTCGATAAGGTGATCGTACTTGAAGAGATAGGGGTTTCCGCCATTGATGTTGTCGAACTGTCTTGTGTTGCGTGCGATGGTGCAACTCATCCAGCCCGTGGTGCAGCCCGTGACCTTGCCCACATACAACTCAATACCTTTACTAACACCTTTGCCGTCATTTTGAATGCTGCTTCGCCATTCTGAAGATGTGGGGAAATTGTTGAATCCGGAGCGGTAACTGATAAGATGATGCATAGTCTTGTAATAGACCTCGACACTACATTCGTATTCGTGTTCATCAATGGTGCGGGTTACTGCATAGCCTAAGGCGTATTGTTCGGATGTTTCGGGAACGAGGTAGCGCGTGGCAGGCAACCAAAGGACGATGGGCATGGTGCCGGCATTGGTGAGCTGATGAAGGTTTTGTGTCATCTGCGTGTAAGAGGCTTTTAGCGAACGACTATTGTCAATTTCCCAATTCAACAAGGCGCGCGGTTCAAGATGAATGAAAACTGTGTCGTCAATGGAATAACAGTTGGTGCGCAAGCCAACATTCAGTTTGATTGGGTCGCCAATGCCAATTTCATTTTCCATATAGACGGCGTGCTCCCACGCTTTCAGTTTGTAATTGCCAAAAGTCTTGTCAAATGATAGATTGTCATTTGTCTGTGAAACTTTCTGAACCGTCGGCCTAAAGGTGTGGTGCGTTGACGAGAGGCCAAATAAAATACGGTAACGGTTGCCTGCATTGTATTCGAGGTCGATTTTTAGCATCACGTCATTGATGCCTGACAGGTAATAATTGGATCTTTCTTCATGGCTGACCGTACTGTTTGTTTTGTCGCTGAATTCAGTGCCGTAGTGGTAGCGTGTGTAGGCTATAGTAGTGTTTGCAAACAGATAGTTTCCGAACAGACGGTTCCAACGCAGAGCTGCCAACTGGTTGCCCCACATTTGCTGAAAGTGGTTTTCCATATTGAACCCGGTCGAATGCTCGAAAGCACGTGTCGTTAGTTTGTCGTCACCAGCATAAAGGCTAAGATAGAGCGCGTCGTTGTCGGAGAGTCGATAATTAAGTTTGGCATTGACATCATAAAAGGTGTATCCAGCCGAGGTGTTTTTTAAGATGAATCGGCTAAGTGGTCGCGTAAGCAGATCGTACATCAAACGGCGTACCGATACCATGTAGGATGCAGTGTCCTTTTTGATAGGTCCTTCAAAAAAAGCACTGGTAGCCACCATACCAATCATAAGTTTTTTCCGGTGTTCATTGTAGTTGCCGTCTTTCATGCGCACGTCCACCACAGACGAGAGACGGTTACCGTAACGCGCTGGGAATCCTCCTTTGATGATTTTCAGGTCGTTGATGGCGTCGCTGTTGAAGATGGATACCAAACCGCCGATATGGTTAACATAATAGAGCGGCACGTCGTCGAAGATTATTAGGTTTTGGTCGGGGGTGCCGCCACGGACAAAAATCCCGCTTGAACCTTCACTGCCTGACTGGATGCCTGGCATGAGTTGAGCTACCTTAAGCACATCGCTCTCACCGCCTAATGCGGGCAACAACTTAGCTTCCTGCATGGGCAAGCTTATAGTGCTCATCTCGCTGCGTTTGTGCAGCGGAACACGCTCACGGTTCGCAGTTACGGTAACTTCGTTCAATGTGGTGTTGGGACACATCCTGACCTTGAGTTGCAGGTTCCCATTGCTACGCAGCATAAAGTAGCATTTCTCGTAGCCGACGTAAGATATTTCAAGCACAATGGAATCTCCTTTGGAGAACGAGGCACTGAAAAAACCAAAGCTATTGGTGACGGTGCCTTTTTTCGAAATTGTATCAAAAACAGATGCCCCAATGAGCCGTTCGCCACTGAAGGCATCTGTTACGTAGCCCGTTATGCTGGCACGCTGTGCCATAAGAATGGCGGGACAGACCAGCAACAACAAAATGAGGATTCTGAAAAGCCTGTCTTTCTTCACTGCATTCCGTGTTGTGTCATTTTATCGATGTGTAGCGATACCGATTCCCGGTATATTGTATCACTTTGTTCAGTATAGCCGGTGAAAATGCCGTAGCCCCCCTTAACGTTCGTCGGTATGGTGATAGGATCGCTCATGCCTGACCAAAAGTCGAAGTCTTCATTCGCCATATAAAAAGCCCGTTTGTATTCATAGTAGGCTTTGGAAACGCAGCGAAATTGTACTGTAACTGCATTGTAAGGTAAGATGGAGCCATCGCTGTATTGCGTAGGAAAGAATTTAAGGATCAAATCTTTTTGTTTTCCGTTGAACAATTTGTCAGAAAAAAGGAGAGCCTCATGATAAAAACCAGAAAGCCCTTCCGCCTGAACATCTGGATCATCCGACAAACATTCTTTTGAATCGAATTGATAATGTTCGTATGGATGATTATATAATATATTGAGTTTGAGCACTATTTCATAATAATTGTCATTATTTGGATCATCCTGAAATGAAAGCATAAAAGAATGATACACTTCTCCTTCTTCATTTATTCCCGCATTTTCATTGATTTCCGACAGCAAAAGAATGACTGTGCTGTCGGGCATAGTGCAGGTAGAAGCTGCTGTCAATGTATCCTCCGCATAAACGCGCAAATAATATTCAAGGTTGCTGTGTATGGGCATGGTGCCTTTGTACCAACCACCTTCGTACCATTGGTTTTCATCGTAGGCTAAGGTGTCAATTTGCATCCCGTTTGAAAGCACAACAGTAGCAAATTCTATAGGGCGACCGTATTTCTTAAGCGGAGCATACGTACAGCTTAAGTGAATGTAAGGTGTATCGCCGACACGCACAATGCCTTCCACTATCGGCTTGGGGAAGTGGTCGGGCAGATTCACTTCAACAACTTTGGTGCACGATAGCATCAGCAACAATGCAAATAAAACAATGATTTTTTTGTACATCATTTGAAATAGCAAGCAGGACGTTCGGTATAACACCCTGCTTGACGAAATTATTGTATCAAGTTAGTCTTTCTTAATATATAGATAAGTATTATTACTACTATTTCCTTCATAAGAATAATAAGTCCTCATATAAAAATAGGACAGCCTTTTGCACCAACCGCTATAGGAATAATGGCTGATGGAATGCACGTTTCCGGCATCTGCCCATGCTTTTATTGGTTCTTTTTTGGGTGCGCCAACTTTTCTGTATTCATACTTTTGACCGTTTGCATCTGTCCCTTCAAGAACATTTAACCTGAGAAAATTTCCACCGCTAATATTGTTTTTATTGACAATTTTTGAAAATAAAGAAAAATACACACCTCCTCTGAAATATTTTAAAATGCATTCTACATCACAAAGATCTGTATGCCAAACATGAGTAGCCTTAAGAATATCATTGTCATCTCGAGGCTGATCTTTTAAAACGGCTTTCCCGTCCATCATATCGAACACATCATCATTGGTGCTGAAATGAACAGGGTGTGCGTTCTTTTCATTGCAGGAAAAAACATCAACGGTTTCTTTGTTGGCATTAATTTTAAACAGGTGATTCTCAATGCGAATCATGCCATAAGGATTGAGCAATGTGGCAAACAAATCGTCATCAATCATTAAAGAGTCACATTGCCCATTTTCAACGGCTTTTCTTAAGGAATAAAAATTCAATGTGTTTTCAAAATCTTGCAAGCAACCCTCATTGATATGTTCTGCCAATGAGTTGATGGCCTTCTCGTATGCTTCACGCGTTTCAAAAAACAAATAGGTATCACCAAATTGTGCATTTGATGAAACATTCTGTTCTACTTTCACCTTAATATTAGCGTCAAAGAACAAAGATGTCTTTGGGGGTTGTTCCTCTTTGTTGCATCCAGCAAGGAAGGCAGTAGCGACCATCAAAAGGGTCGCAATTTTATTTGATGTTTTCATACTTTATTATTTTGTTAATGAAAAAAAAATTATTGACGGCTTTATGCGGCCGACATGGTTTTGCAGCCCGTTTGTATTGGTCCCAAACGATTCTTCCCAATGGATGCTGCTTCAATCGAAGAATCACATAATGGGGCTTATTCGAATGAATCGATTTTTTCCAAGTTGGAAAATATCGTTAAGTCGGTTAAAAGCGTTGTTTTGTGATGTATGAAGGCAGGATTGTTGAGATTGGAGAAACAGCGTAATGTGTTGATTTATATCATATATATAATATATAT
>JBGYXG010000103.1:0-2625 GCA_041842465.1 Candidatus Limimorpha sp. | reverse complement strand
CTAAAGTCAACACACAAATGCATAAACTTATAAAGCTATGAAAAAGTTCATTTATCTATTGGCAATCATGCCGCTGTTATCCGGTTGCATAAAGGTGGGCGTCACCGGCAGTTGGTTTTATGTGGTAAAATTCAAGGCGGATTATGCTGACAATGCGTTTGCCGTAAACAGTTATATGTCTCCCCCAACAGAACTAATTGATTATCGTATTATTATTATGGATCAAGCCCCCGTCCAACTGACTGGTGGATATTATGTTTACAGAGTAATGTATGGAAATGCGGTGGCGCTTTCCATCAGCCGTGAAGAAGCCGCGGCGGGAGTCTATACCAGCGACAGCATCAAGAGCCTGATCATTGACGATGACCCGATAGAGGAATTGTGGTACCGCGACGAGCAGGGGCGTAATCGAAGATTCGAAATAGACTGCTACGATTCCGGTTGCTGTCCCTACGATACGGCTGCCCTCAATGGGGTGATAAAGGCGGGGAAGCTCAAACGCTATTTCGACAGAACGAAATAAACCCGGAAATCGAGACACAAAATGGGAGTATCTTCACCCAAAGCGGGGGAAAAAGGAAAAAAGAAGGCGTTATCCACATTTATTGGGATGTTTTAAACAAAAAAATCCTTATAAATGGGGGGGGGTGTATGTTGTTAGCCTATATATTTTTGCAATAGATACAGACGAGTAAATTAACACATATTATACATCAATTATTAAAATCAATGATGAAGACAATCAGAAAATTGGCCATTGTTCTATTAATGGCATTTGCCGCAAACGGCGTGGCGCAAACGACGGTTCCGGACATTGAACGCTGGCGCGGCGGGTTCAGACAGGCCGAATCGAAGGAGAGAATAGGCAAGGAGGCTTTGCGGCAAGCACTTGATGTTGATGATTTTTCCATGTACGAACAGGCTCACAATGAGCACATCGCCTCAATTCCACTGTGGATTTTGGCGGGGATGGGGGCAGCTACATCAGTTGCATGCTGTGGCATGGGGATATATTCAAAGTTAACCTTTACGACAGATCCCCATCATCCTGCAACTCCTCCTGCGCCCATTTTCTTTGCCATTTCCGGAATTGCATTCGGGGCGGCGCTGCTGCCCGCAATACCGGCCTTTGTGTTAACCCTCGACAGCCACAAGAAGCTTGATGCCATTGCCGGCCGGCATAATCAAAAACCGAAACCTGTGTCGCTGAACATGGGTTTTACAGGCAACGGAATCGGATTGGTGTTGAATTTTTAAAACCGATAGACAATGAAGAATTTGTTTGCAATAATCGCCTTGATGCTATTCCCGTTGATTGGGGAAGCGCAGTCTTTTGTGACGGCAAGGGAAGCCGATTACAAAAACTCCATTAGCCTTGGCTTAGGCTCATTTATGATTTCTCAGCGAAACGGTTTCGGTGCTGTTACTGAACTGTGTCCTGCGGTCAGTCTCAATTATGACCGTTTTGTATGGAAGAATCTGAGCATAGGAGCTGGATACGCATACAAAAATGCGGATCCGAATGCACATACAACCATGGGGGAAAAAATTGACTGTACCGAGGTAACTCATGCCTTGCTCGCTACGTTGGGTTACAAAATGGCACTCGGACGTTATAGTCTATCCCCTTATTTCGCAATAGGAGCAGGCCGCATCCATTTCGTGTTTCCAGATAACCTGAATCAGGTTTACAGAACGAAAACATATATCCGCTGCATGATAAGCCCAGGGGTTAAATTCAGCATTGGTATAAAGAATTGGGATGTTTTTGTTGCCTATCATTACGACTATTTAGAATGCGACAAAAACATGGACAAACCTGTGCTGTCCACATGGAATTTTCCAGTTACATTTGGCCATCATTGTTTCAAGATGGGCAGTGGCTTGAAGTTTTAAACTTAAAAATGAAAGAAAATGAAAAAAGAATTGATTACCATTTTGTTATTCAATCTCTGTTGCCTAACCTTTGCCCAGAATGATGTGTTTGTTTATGGAGAAGACGGCTTAAAAGAGTATTTCGAAGTTAATAAGTCCGTCAAATATGTCCAATTCAATGAGTCTGCATCGGAACTCATGGAATCTTTATCTTTGGGTTATCAGGACATGGATACAGTAATGCCCGATATATTGAGGTTTACGTTGGACAAATCCGAGATCGGACGATTTGAGCAAAGCATGTCTCGGCTTGAATCCGTATATTGCGCCGATGAGTTAATATACAAAGACAGCACAATCCAATGGTGTTTTAACAAAATTTTGTTACAAACAAACGGTTCAATTGATCTAAAAAAGGTGCTGGAAGACAATCGTGTTCCTTATAGATCATTCCAAAGATTTGGTTTGGACGAGAATGAATACCTTGTTAGTCTTTCCGTTTCCGAATCTTTGAATTATTCCAATAGTTTATATGAAACGGGCATGTTTGTTTATGTAACACCTGCATTTTATAGAACAAGTGCTTTTCATAATCCAAGTTATCCCAAACAATACGCCAGTTCGGTATAAGTTATATTGCTAAAAGTCCCAATTGCCATGATTCTTCCACGTGTACCGGCAGAGCCTCCGGCTTGTTCTCGAAGAAACAATATGCCGTAAGTGCCGAGCACAGATTCATGATGAAATTAT
>JBGYXG010000102.1:0-3691 GCA_041842465.1 Candidatus Limimorpha sp. | reverse complement strand
TACGCAGAAATCTGTCTGAGGATGCTTATCTTTACTTCCCTGCAACTGATTACAATTCTCAGAACGAAATGATTCACGTTTCCAAGTTCTCTTATGATGAAACTAACGGTGAATTAGAATACACCGTTGCCGACTAACGATGAAGAAAGTGGGTGGCTACTTTGCTAGCCACCCTCACTTTACCTAATTAAACAACTGCATCCATGAGATACCTATTACTCATATTGTTTTTCACGTTTATGCTGAGTTCTTGCGGGACAAAACAGACTTCCCGACGAGACAAGCCTTACATCCTTAAGGTGAAAATGAAGGAAACGGATTGTTTCCGCTGCGTTTCTGGCCAAATCACCATGCTCGACCTCTCGAAAGTGGCAGATGTGGAAATCATCTTTAACGGACTGAATGACAATAGCATAAACCGTTTTTTAGAAACCAATGAACTCGAGTACACAAAAACAGCAGAAGGATTCCGAATCGTTTCCGACAAAGAGGAATACGCAAAACTGAACACGATTCCTTCTGTTTCCGAAGGTCATTTGTACGACAGGAAAGGAAACGAAATTTTGGTGTACCAGTTCAGGTTGGACAAAGCGACGATGAGCCGCCTCAACCTTATACAAAGGAAAGGACACGCCTTGATGCAACGGGAACTGGTTCCTTTGGAAACAGAGTTCGACAATGATGGCATCGACTTCTCAATACAAAAAGGTTTCTTTGTCCTGACCAACGGGCCGATGAACCTCTGCCAAATATTCAATTCCGCAGGCGAATTGGTTCGCGAAATCAATGGCAATCTTGTCGATCCGTCTGATGTTTTTCCCGAATTGAAGGAATTGGATACCCAGCGGTTGAAATCCATCAAAGACAATGGCCATTACAAAAGTTTAATGGAAGAGGCTTTTATCATCGGAAATGAGATTTGGATTGGGTATAACGTTTCGTGTCCTGTCCTCGAAGGCCGAAATGTGATTTTGTATTCCTATTACCAATTGTTGTCGTATCCGATTTATGATTCAACCCAAGATTTCAATGTGATTTTTGACGGAAAAATGCACGATGCTATCGCCTTGGTTCCTTGGCTTTCCCATGAGGGCGATACATACGCAATAATTGAGCGGTATGACGGGGATGATTTGTTTACCCACACCCACGCAAAATGCCAATTGCAAGACGGAATGCTTGTCATGGAAAACGAGCGTCCCGTCAAATATCCAGATTTTGCACACCAGAAATTAATTTGGTACCGACCTGTGTTGAAAGACGGTTTGCTAAATTTTGGTTTGACGGAATACCTTGTAGATATTCAAAATGACACGGTGCTCAATTTGCCATTTCGATATAACATAAGAATTGAAGACAACGGCGGTTTCGACATCAAAATAAGCCAAGATGCCCAAATGACAGATTTTGCTTTTGATGGAGAAACACTTGGAGTGGTGTATTTCGACATTGTTGAAGGCAAACAGGGGAAATGTCACCATCTTTCATGGCGAAACGGGCAGAAAACGTTTTCGGACAATGAAATAATGCTTCCCAAAGGAGAAATCATAGGCGTGAAACTATCCATGCCAGACGTGGTGCATTACTTGACAAAAGACAATAAGGTCGGGACAATAGTCATGGAATCTCAGTAACGGCAATTTACTTAACCATACAAACACAAAAAGTTGCGTTTGTAACTTGAATTCGGCTACTTGAACCAGCAATGAAGCGGCACGGCCTGCTGGTGGTGCAGACAATGCCTCCGTCATCGGTGGCAACTCCATATACCTCATGGGGGAAGAAGTGTTCCTCGCAACCCAAGATGCGTTCCCAAATGATATTGAGATTTCTGTCTGTTCGAACGGCCAGTATTCCTTCATTTCCAGTTGAGGGGAAGGGTTTTCTCCCATAAAAATAATAGCATCCGTCCGTATCCTTGGCATTCAAAATGCCATGATAGCCGTTGAAACAATCCTGACTGACGATTTCATGGTTTTCGCCGATGCAAAAGACCCAATTCCCGGCCGAGCCTTGTGTGCCGCATGAAATCATGCCGCTCCCCAGATCGGATTTGCCCACAATGACATAGCCGTCGTCCTTGGACAAAAAATCGTATGGCGAATCAGCTCCCAATCCTCCGTAGCATTGCTGCCAGTCGATGCGGAGCTGGGCCCGGGAGTCCAAAACCACCAAGGCCGAGGCCAACAGCAAGGCTATCTTTACGGTTCTTGCAATGTTCTTCATTTTGATGTTGTTTGCGCACCTTGGTCGCAGGCTGCGACAACGCAGCCCACGGCCAGGAATGCAAGGTTAATGCTTATTTCGCGATGACAAGTTTGCCCGTCATCTGATATTTCCCGCACAGAACGGTGCAGGTATAGACGCCGTTGGCAAGCGGCCGCAGGTCGAGCACCTTCTGGCCCGTGCTGCCGTCCAGCTCCGTCGACATCACCGTCACGCCGAGGGCGTTGGTGACGGCAAGCACGGCCTTGGAGGCTCCGCCCGGCAGGGTGTAGTCCACAGCCACCCATGTCGTGGCGGGGTTGGGGCTTGTCGAACAAGCCAATCCCACCGCTTTGCCGATTTCCTCACTCGAATAGGAGGAGGTCGTTCCTCTGTCCCCTTTGCTCAAGTCAGTTTGCGGGCAACTGAATGCACCGGCACCGTACACACTCTCCATGATGGACCGTGCCATGACAGACGCTGCGCCGTAGCCATTCCCGGCAATGCCTTCAACCAACTCCCGTTCAGCGTCGGTCAGTTGGAAGGTGGTGCGGCCGCTTTGATAAAGGGTTTGGTAAAGCGCAAGCAGACTTAAGTAATCATTGTGGTCAAGCAGATCGTTTCCTGCCAGCCCATAAAGCGAAGGCAGCATGTTGGCCAGAGCCATGGCATCGGTGAAGTTCCCTTCATCCATATAGATGCTGATGATGTCGCGGTCCGCGTTAATGTCGTTCATGTTCCCCAGCCAGCCGCGCAATTCCGTCAGGTTGACCACCGTGTCGTTGAGCAGGCTGCGGACAATGTCGCCGGCGGCGAGGGTGTAGGCATGGCAGTATTTGGCCATCTGGCTTTCGAGCACGCTCCTTGACGAGGCTCCGTCCGAAATCTGAAGCAGGATGCTGATCATGTAATCGGGCAACGGGTTCTCCTTGTCCTGAAGATAGTTGATGAGAGAGCTTTTCTTCAACTCTTCGGGGTTGGCGGCGAGAATCTCGAAAAGCACCGATGCGCTGAACACGTCGTCGCGGTCGGCCGCTTTCTTCAGCACCTCCTCGGAAAGGAAGGGCGAGTGCCCGAGCAACTGGGCGCGAAGCGTCCACATGTCGTCCGGCTGGGCGTTCTCAATATTGCTGACGGTGCCCTGTGTGTTGCCTCCGTCAATCTTGTTGTCGTAAGCCGCCTTGAGGATGTTGTAGATGCTGTAGGCGTTGTAGTAGTCATTTTCAAGCTGTTGCCTCTTGTACTGCGGAACAACCGGAGACATGGTATCGGTGGAGATGCCACTGAAAGCATAATGCACGGGGCATCCTACAGTGTCTGAAGTTCCAATTCTTGTCACATTATACGTATACATAGGTGTTTCATCGTACTGGGATTCGTCATAGTAATAATAAATACCGTAGTCACCATAGTTAAGGAAATGACGTGGATTATTTCCCGAATTTGGTTGGCTGAAAATGTTTTTGGCCGCATGTCCAGTCCCGCC
>JBGYXG010000101.1:0-4249 GCA_041842465.1 Candidatus Limimorpha sp. | reverse complement strand
TGTAACCAATGAAAACAAAGCGACAATACCCACTACTGTCCGAAAAAGGAAAAGACTTCCGGCAATCAGAATCGGGAAAAACATGTTCCAGAACTTGATTTTCGCACTTCTTAAAACAAAATCAGCACGTTCCAAAAACAGCACGGTCAAAAACGTCATTTCCGTCTCTTTCAGGTGCAATCCGCAATAATAAATCAGGTTGGGCATCAACATTGCAAAAACAGCCGCCATTTTCCCCGCCTGCCTGTTGATACTTCGTGATGCCAATTTATAGATCAACACACAAAGAATGGAACCATAGAGGGCTTTGAAAAGTCGGGCAACCATAATACTGGAGCCGAAAATCTTATAAAGCACTGTCAAATACAAAGAATAGCCCGAATCGGAATAGCCGGATCTGGAGTAGAACAGGTAATCGAACACCCTAAACCAACTCAAGCCACTCAACCATGAAGCTTCGTCATGATATGCTTTGGCATCGGCAGTATCCCACTCGAAGGGCTGCCCAGTCTGCCCGATATAAAAATAATAAGAAAACACCACCCAAGCCACCCGAAGGGCCAGTGCTGTCCAGAACAAGTTTTTAACAAAGTGCTTTTCGGAAATGCTGTTCCAAGATACCGTAAAGGCATGGCTTCCATAAAAGAAAACACCCACCAAAACGAAACCGGCCACCATAAACATTCCTTTCATGGCATAATCCATGAAGGCGACACTGACAAGCGTCAAAGCCAACATATATATACCCAAGGTCTTATGGGCAAACTGTTTGGGAAAATAGCTAAGCATGTTATCCGAATAGTTTTCTTTTCAATTTAATAAGATTAGGGGAATTCTTTTGCCCCAACAACTTCAGCACCCATCGCTTCCAACCCTTTTGTGTTTCAGTCCATGACCCTAATCCTTTGTGGTCACAATAGGTATTCTCTGTGCGAAAATACTCGCCGGTTGTCCGTCGAGGAGAAAAATACTCTACTGGAAAAACATGTAAATCCTTATAATCTTGTTCTTTGCCATTTTGCACAAAACCGTTTTCACACATTTTAGCGGTGATAAAACTTACATTCGTTGTCAAATCCAATGTCCCATCAGATTTAATAAAATGTCTGTTCTGATAGTAGTCCAATTGTTCTTTCACCCATTGGCCGTACGACTTGCTGGCACAGACACCCATCATCAATGGCAGATACTTGCTCCCTTCAAAACCGGCAAACGCATCTAGAGGCAACAAATCATCAAAAGGTTTGTACACCTCAAAATCCACATCCATATACACTCCTCCTTCCGTAAAAAGCGCATACAGCCGTACATAATCGCTCACAAAGGCGTATTTCTTGGCTTCATAGGCTTCTTTCGTATAGGGAGCGGAATTCACATCAAAATTGTCCTCGTTCCACAGTTTGTATTCATAATCAGGCATGAACTCATGCCATGATTCGATACATTTCTGCGCTAACTCCGGCATTTCGCCCCGGCCAAACCAGCAATAATGGATTTTTTTAGGTATCATCACATATCCTCCATTGACAACACTTGATGGGCAACAGCATACCCTTTATAGGCGCGGGTTGCGGCGGTCATATTCATCGCTTTCCCATGCAACACTTCCAAATCGGCACGATTCGCATTCCGCTTGATTCCCTTCAGCAACGACGTAGTCCTATGCGCCGTCTTCCTGTCAGCACAGTAAAACTTCATACCCTATTATTATTCAGTACATCAAGCGCGGAAACCGCCATTTCGGAAACCGCCGTTTCGGATGCAAAAATACAACAAATTATCGAATACGCCATGTTCTTTCTAAACAACAACCCTTCTCGCTTGAAACGAAAGGCTTCTCGCCGCTACCCAACCGGCAGTAATGGATTATTTTAGGTATCATAAATTTTTATCAAAAGTTCGTAACCAAAAATTGGTAAAAAAAACGGATTCACTTGCCAAATGTCTCATCCCGCCACAAACAAGCCAATAGCTATGAATCGTTTTAGGCATCATCTCCTATTTACTTAAACATAAGTTGTTTAATCCTTGAACCTAATACCAATACGAATTGCCTGATACGTAGAACGAACAATGGTTTCCTGTATAATCTCCTCCATTTCGCCTCCTGTTGCGACCAATTCACCTTCATCAATTCACCTTTTGCTTCTTTATGGTACTTTTTTGAAAGATAATACGGCAGCAAACTATATGTTCGCAATTTGTCAATCAACAACTTATAATCAGAATTCGTCTTCTCTTCTTCTTCAAGATACGTCAAATTCCACAGCATGTGACATTCAGGCTCATGCAAGCGCCCGATCCCTCTGTTTTGAGCATCCACATCCTGATTGTAATACGCCAAAGGTTGGTTCAAAAACACCACTTTGTGTTTCAATGCCACACGAATCCAAAGATCGAAGTCCTCGCCGAGTTTCAGGGTGGACTTAAAGCCGTTTTCTTGATCAAAAACAGCTTTAGGCATACAGACCGAAATAGAAGTTAATGGCATACAGAGTGTTTTGGCATATACTTGGCAGTAGTTGATCTCTCCTTTAACAAAACCAGGCTCAACCCCAATGGGAGCGATTCTGGTTTTGCGTTTTGTTTCATTGACAATGGTATAACTCGTACCGTAAATCCCGGCATTGGGAAACGCTGTTATCAGCCGCTGCATCTCTTCCAGAAATGTCGTTTCCCACCAGTCGTCGGCATCCAAGAAACACAGGTATTCACCCTGCGAAGCTGCCACGCCGTTATTTCGGGCGGTGCTCACTCCGGCATTGGGCTGCCGTATCAAACGGCATTTGGGCTCATCGCACTGTCGTAACAAATCCTCCGCTATGGTCGCCGACTCATCCTTGCTCCCGTCATCCACCACAATCAATTCAAAATCTTGACAGGTTTGCGACAACACCGACCGGATGGCCTTTGCGACGTAGGGCGCTTTGTTGTATACAGGGAGGATGACAGAAAACCGGTAACTCATGACCTATTCAACCAAACTTCAAGAAATTTATCGTAAACCTGATAAACACCTTTGTTATGTGTTACGAGATCCTTGTCCAACAGCGCATTGACAGCAGACTTCACCGCGCTTGGAGAAACCAAGCCGTGCTGTTTTGCAAATCTTCCAGAAGTAATCTGCACCACTTCCCTCTCTTTAGCAATCGCCTTCAATACAAGGCTTTGTTTTTCAGGCAATTGATACATTAAATCTTCGTATGTTGGAGCTGTGAAATCCACAATATAATCAATGGCTGGCTGCCATTTTGAAATGTCGCAACAACCACCATCCTCGGTCTGCATAAAGAGGACATTCATCACTTTCTGAAGGTAGAACGTGACTCCTCCAAAACAGGCATACAATTGTTTCACCACTTCCCTGTCAATCGATTTTCCTGCTTTTTCAAAATGCATCTTACAAAATTGAAAATACTTTTCCTCTTGAATCAAATCCAGATTCATGATGGTGACACTCTGGTAAAACGGTCGGTTGGGCGATACAAACATGGCTCCCATAAGATGCCTTTGCGAACCCGTGAAAACAAAATTGGCATTGCTGCAATATTGGACATATGTCCGTAAGGCAGCTTCCACATTGGCATCCTCATATTTAAGAATCTGTTGAAACTCGTCAATGGCCACTATGCAACGCTTATCGGCCTGCTGCAAATAATGGAATATCTCGTCAAGCGTGTTGTTGGGGTTGACAATATCGCCCACCGAAACATTCCATGAAGGTTGCCCCAAAGCATCGTATGTAATACCTGTCTTCAGGGAATGAATCACATTAAGAAACAACTCCCAGTGGCGTCTCCCTCTGGGTTTCAGCGTTTCAAGGATGGTCTTCCCTATCTTGTTGACCATCTCTGACAATGACTTGGTCGAATAGATGTCAATAATAAACGTATAATAATGATCCTTGATCTCTTTTTGGTTAAAACAATGACGAATCAAATCCGTTTTACCATAACGGCGCGGCGAAATAAGGGCAAGATTATTGCCATTGCACAGCCATGTGATGATATTGGAGGTCTCCTTAATCCGGTCACAAAAATATTCTGGACCCGCATAACCGTTTGTAACAAAAGGATTTATCATACTATTCCATTATTAATACAGGGCAAAGATACGATTTTATCATAAAATGATAATCATAAAATGACAAAAATAATAAAATCAGTTCTCCTTTTTGTAGAAATATAATGTAAATATACTCATTATGCAGATTTAAGATATTGAGAAGCTATTCAAAAAAAACAATTCT
>JBGYXG010000100.1:0-30965 GCA_041842465.1 Candidatus Limimorpha sp. | reverse complement strand
AGCCTTGCTTCCATTTCTGAAACGTGACTATAATCTTGTGATCGGGCATGGCAACGGACCTCAAGTAGGTAATGTGATGCTGCAACATGAAGCAGGTAATCAGGTGTTTAACGTGCCTGATCTGCCAATGGATTTTTGTGTCGCCGAAACGCAAGGTCTAATCGGATTCATGATTGAAATGGGATTCGACAAGGTGTTTGTCAAAGAAGGCATTCAGCGTAATGTTGTCACATTGGTGACGCAGGTCGTCGTTGACAAGGATGACCCCATGTTTAAAAATCCCACGAAGCCCGTCGGACCTTATTATACCAAGGAAGAAGCTGAGAAGTTTGCAGCAGAAACGGGCGAGGTTTACAAGGAAGACCCGAAGGGTAGAGGCTGGCGCAAAGTGGTGGCTTCGCCCAAGCCCATCGCCATTGAGAACATTGCCATCGTGAAGCATCTTGCTGAAGAAGGCAATATCGTGGTGACCGTTGGCGGCGGCGGTATCCCTGTAGTAGAAAAGAACGGTTGTTTGTGCGGCGTTGAAGCGGTTATCGACAAGGATCTTGCTTCGGCATTGACAGCCATCAATATTGGAGCTGACGAGTTTTATATCCTCACCGATGTGCCTCAGGTTTATATCAATTTCCGCAAGGAGAATGAACAGGCGCTGGGTAAGATTACCGTAGCTGAAGCCAAGAAATATTTGGCGGAAGGTCATTTCACCGAAGGCAGCATGGCGCCGAAAATGCGTGCCGCCATCCGTTTTGTGGAAGCCACAGGTCGTCAGGCCGTTATCACGGATGCGAAATGCTTGGCCGATCCGAACTGCGGTACACGGATTATTGCATAAGGGTGTGGCGACACGCTTCTTTGAAACAAAAAAAGGCTCTGAAAAGAGCCTTTTTTTGTGGAATGATGCCGTTGTTATTCGAGCGTTACGGTGGTGGTGCCTTTGAGGGATGCAGGAATGGACATGCCTTGCTCGTTGATGGTCAAGGAAATGTCGCTTTTGAAGGTGTGACTCTTTGCCATGCCGGTAGCGATGTCAAAGACAACCGTGCCGCTGTTGGTTCCATTCAGTTCGGCATTGCCGGTGGCGGTTACTGTTGATGTGAAATCGGCATGGACTTCCTTTTTCGATATTTTCGTAACCGTGTAAGTGACATGGTTGCTGCTCGAAATGCCACTGACATCCATGGATGCGTCTTGTGTCCATGTGCTTCCAACATGCACGGCTTCTTCGGGAAGGGCGGTGATGAAAGAGGCCGCATCTTGGATCGAAACGGCTTCTTTATTGGTGATATTACCCCGAGCATCAAAAGTCACACTGTGCGGCTGCTTCATCTGGTCTTCAAATTGTTTGACCTGACCTTGCAACATGGGGCTGGTGTTTTCAGGATGCTCTGAATCGTAGGTCATCGTCATGCCCATGGCGGTCTGGTTAAATTTGATATTATCCATTTTTAATTCTGTAAGAAACTGTCCGTCAACAATATCGAGAACACTGATGGTGTTTTTCATTTCGATATTCTGTGTGGTACTCATGGATTGTCCTTGGAGATCCATGGTCATCACCTGTGTGGTTTTTGTCTTGTAGGAATAGGTTTTACCTTTCTCGAGATGAAGCCTGAGGCTAACATCGCCTTTCCCTGCAAACGACATGAATACGGCACCGATAACGACGATCAGTGCAAAGATTAAGGGTCTTGATTTTGTTTTCATTGTATGTAATATGTTGATAATTTTGCAATTAATACGGCAATTGATCCTCGCTGCTTTGGTCGTAATTACTCGGGTAATGACGCATGTTCAAGTCATCGTTTATCTTCGATTCCACTTGGACGAAATTCCCGTTGGCGGCAATCTGCTGCGACTGTTCGAATCCTTGTACAAGGTCGTCAAAGCGTCCGTATTGCCCGCTAAAGCGCAGTTCCACTTCGCCTAACTTTCCGTTACGGTGTTTGGCAATGTCAATGATGGTGTAGCCTTTGGGCTTTTCTTCTTCGGTAGGCTCGTTCTTGTAGTACTCGGGGCGGTAGATGAACATCACCATGTCGGCATCCTGTTCGATGGCCCCCGATTCGCGCAAGTCGGAGAGGATGGGTTTCTTGGAACCGGGACGTGTTTCAACGTTACGACTCAATTGCGATAGTGCGAGAACCGGAATTTCCAACTCTTTGGCCAAGCTCTTCAGCGAACGCGATATCATGCTGATCTCCTGCTCGCGGTTGCCACGGTTTTCTCCTTTTGTTGACATCAGTTGCAGGTAATCGATAAAGACCATTTGGATGTCGTACTGTTGCTTCAATCGGCGGCATTTCGCACGCAATTCGAAAACCGACAGTTGGGGCGTGTCGTCAATGAAAATGGGCGCATTGGTCAGTGGAGTCACCTTGCTGTTCAGTTGTTCCCATTCATAGTCTTCGAGGTTGCCCGAACGCAGTTTGTCGGCAGGCAACGAGGTTTCTCTTGAAATCAATCTCGTAGCCAGTTGAACGGACGACATTTCCAATGAAAAGAAGGCGATGGGTTTGTTGAAGTCAACGGCGGCATTGCGTGCCAGATTCAGTGCAAAAGCGGTTTTACCCATGCTGGGACGGGCGGCAAGGATGATCAGATCTGATTTCTGCCAGCCTTGCGTGATCTTGTCGAGTTCGGTATAGCCGGAAGGTACGCCGCGAAGGGTGTTGTCGGTGTTTTTAGCGTTCTCGATTTCGACGATGGCGCTTTTCACAAGTTCCTGCATCTTCGAAAAACTGCGACGCAGATTGTTTTCGCCGACTTGGAACAGCTTGTTTTCTGCGGAATCCAAAAGGTCGAAAACGTCGGTGGTATCGTCGAAGGCATCGTGAATCACTTCAGATGAAATCGTAATCAACTCGCGCTGAATATGTTTCTGCATGATGATGCGGGCGTGATACTCGATATTGGCGGCTGAAACAACACGGTTGGTCAGCCGTGAAATATAATATGCGCCCCCCACGGTTTCCAAGTTGCCGGACTGTTTCAACTCGTTCGTCACCGTCAGGATGTCGATAGGCTCCGACTTGCCGAACAAGTCTTTGATTGCTTTAAAAATCTTTTGGTGGGTGTCTTTATAGAAAGCCTCCGGCGAAAGGATGTCGATGACAGCATTCACAGCTTCTTTCTCAAGCATCATGGCGCCTAATACAACTTCTTCCAAATCAACAGCTTGTGGCGGAATCCTTCCTTGGTTCATCAGCAATTGGTCCGCATTGTTGTTGCGTTTCTGAAATTCAGCGACAATCGATTTCCTTGTTGTTTCTGTAGGCATTTTCTTTCAGGGGATTAGTGTGGGTTGGTTTTCAAAAAAGTTGGGGAACAAAATTACACAAATATTCTTGTTCGGGGACGGAAAATCAAACTATTTATTGAAATGTCGAAAAATTCTTTCAACGATCTCGTTTTCAGTACATAAATCCTGAATGGCAAGTTCTTGGTCAGGGAAATCGCTACCCAATGCATTCATCAGGATGCGGCTGTGCTCGAATAATTCCACATCGGGGAAAAGCGCTTGCGCCACATGTTGCAGGCTGAATCCGTCTTTGATCCGCGCATGAAAGAAGTTGGCCGCGTTCAAGGCTTCGAAAAGATTGAACACTTTGTCAGCAACTGATTGATTGTGAATGATTTCATGCAGTAACAGGGTGGAGGTGGTGTTTTGAGGGGTAAAGCATACGATTTTTTCATATTTGGCGATTTTCTCAATCAGCAAGGGGATGGCTTCTCTCCATTTGTTGTGATTGTCGAAACAATGCCAGATGGTCTGACTGTCTGCTTCGTGTTCCCCCTTGATGGCAAATGCCAAGATCATTTCCTGATACGGTTTCATGCCGTCGGTTTCGGGAACGGCAGGGCGGTAAAGCAATAAATTTAGGAATGCAGTTGATTGATGTTTCAATTTAGGTAATACACAGAAAAGAACCTTGTAATCAATATAATATGTATTTGATTCCAATGCTTCTATCTGAAGGGTTTCCAATGAATTGTCGGGAACGCGTCCAAGCATTTGGGTGTTGGTGTCGATACCGTTATGATACTGCTCGAATAGCACCTTGTCGTCGAGGGCTGTCGTGAATAAAAAACTGTTTTTCGGCACTTTTTTCCAGCAATGTCCGATGAAATCGCAGGTGTAGGGGTTGTGACACTGGGTTCCGATGGGAGTTTGAGGAGCGTGGGGCAAAGCCACCACGGATTTCAAGCGTTCTACATTGCTTTTGACAAAGGGTTCGCGTTGTTCTACGTATTCCAAAACAGATTCGGACTTGAAAAGGACACTCACGTCAACAGGTCCGTCTTTGCAATAGTCGCCATTCAGATACATGAGCCTGAAATCGCTCAAAGGCACCTGACATCCTTTCAGTACGTAGTATTGCAATGCGGCATCATTGTAATAAGTCTCGCTCAGTGCCATGGAACTTTTCACTTCAATGGCCATCCACCGGTCGCCGTCGCGCACCAGCATGTCAAGCATGATGAGCGTTTCATTATATTGAAAAACAGCTTCATACATGACATTAATTGAAGGATTTTTCAGGTTTTCCGCTGTTTCGGCTGCTTTTTTCGGAAACTGCGATGCACTGGCCGGTGACATGTCAGTACCTCCGGGATAATAGTCGTGGGCAAGAACGCCTACATCGGTGCCGCGTTTGAAAATCGCACGTTTCTCAATGCTAAGGCGATCGCGTAGATAGGGGTGTTTTTTCTGCATGTATAATGCTTTGGGACATTGCATCCCTTTGATATAAGTGGATTTGGAAAGAATGTGCATGGTGATGTCAATCAATTGAAAATCAATCGGTGAAAACGACGTCTGATTCAGCAATAAGAGGCTCGTAGCTGTAGCGCCGCATGAGCTGGGCAACAGCTAAGGCATCTTTCTGGCAATAGGTGCGTATGCGTTCAATGTTGTTTTCCTTCCAATAAACCGTTCCGACTTCGCTGCCGTCAATATCGTCTTTAGGGGTTGGAATGTCAAGGATAGCACACAACAGGGCCAAAGAAGTGTAACTCTTGTAGTCGCCGAACTTCCACAGCTCCATGGTGTCGATGTATGGCGTTTCCCAGGGCTTTTTGCCGCTCACGTCAAGAATGGCGGGAATCCGGATGCCGTTGATCAACATGCGTCGGGCGATATAGGGGAAGTCGAACTCTTTTCCGTTGTGGGCGCAAAGGTATTGGATTCTATCTTGGTTCAGCAGGTTGGCAAAATCGTTCAATAGGTGTTTCTCGTCGTGCCCGTAATAAGATTTGATGTGAAAACGTCCTTGTTTGGAATACATACCGACCGAAATGCAAATGATTTTGCCAAATTCAGCATAAATGCCTGCCCGTTCATACAGTACTTCGGGCGTACTTTCCGGATCGTTCTTTCCCAATAGCGCCGCTTTTCTGTCCCATAATGACCGCATGTGTTCGTCCAATTCGTCGTAGGATTTTTGCTGCGAAACGGTCTCGATGTCGAGAAACAGCATTTTAGAGAAATCGAAGTTCATAATGATGTCGTTTGATGGGGTAAAGATAAGACTTTTTCTCCGTTTCAATCCCTAAATCTTGCAACTTGTTGAGAACATTGCGGAATTTGTGTAACTTTGTAACAATAAGCAGTAATCAAATGGAGGCTTTGAAAGTCACTTGTACTGAGACCAATACGCACATCGAAGCGTCTTACAGAGTCAGAAAGACCGGCGATATGGTTCGTTTCTTGGTCTCCGTAAGGCGTGAGTCGGCACAAGAAATGGCGATTTGGCAACGGTCGCTCAGGTCGCAAGTTATTGAGTGGCGTGCGCATAATTTGGCGTATCTGCTTCATTTGTATCGGCGTCGTGCCCAAGATCTTGACCTTGAGTTTCCCCAGAAATGGTATCAACGTGTTTGCTACTACATGGCAAGCTGGTTTTACCTTTGGTAGAACACGGTAAAGAGAAAGCATTACCTGATTTGCCGGAAATCAGTGTAATTCCGCAAAGTAGTCAAAATCTCGATTTTTACATCCATAATAACAGAGTAGGGAGTTCCGGACTTGCAAAGAAGGATGAAACGGTTTAGGTTTTTTTGCTTGCCTTCGGCTTCGATATGTACGCATTGATCGGCAAGGTCGTTTTCGACGTAGCCGCAAACGTTTGTTTCGGCGGCATACCTGTGCACATAGCGCCGAAAACCGACGTTAAACACGTGTCCGTAGATCCGGATGGAACAGGCGCGTTTCATCAGAGTGCGAATTTAAGTCCGGGAATGGCTTTCAAGGCGTTGTAAACCAAGTCCATTTGCGGCTTGCTTTCAAGGCGGATGTTGTATGTAAAACTGTAATAGTTGCCGTTTACACTCGCCCTGACGCTCACGAAACGATAGGCTGTTTTGCAGTTGTCGAAGGAGCTGGCAATGTTCGTTTTGGAATCATCAATGGCAATTGCGGCATCGATGATTATTTTCAGGTCGATATGCTGCGGAAACTGAAGCTGCTGTGTTTTTGTGTCAATCATATTCATTGTCTTTCTATGTGCGAGGTTAACCATTATTGCAAATCAAAAACGGCAAGGATTGGTACTGCATAAGTTATTTAAGTTGATTCATCTTAAACTCTGTTTTTCAACAGGTTTAAAAATGGCATTGCGGGCCATGAGGCTCATGCTTACGCCTCGGGCGAGCATGAACAGCAGGAAGGCTATCCACAGGCCGTGGTTTCCGTAGATCGGCATTAATAGGCTCCAGGCAGGAAGAAAAACGAGCAAAGAGGCGAACAGCATAGTGTTGCGAATGGCTTTGGATGCGGTGGCGCCAATATAGATGCCGTCCCAAATGAAAGCGGCAAATGTGATGAGCGGAACCAAAACCATGTAAAGGCGGTAGGGGCGTGCTTGTGTCACCAAGTCGGATTGATTAGAAATCAGACGGATGAAAGTGTCGGGAAAAACCCAGTAAAGCAGTGTAAAAGGCAGGCTGAGTGCAAAACCCCAAATCAAAAGCAGCCGTACTACTTTTTTGAGTTCGAGCGGTTTGCGTGCCCCCGTGAATTTTCCCACCAAAGCCTCGCCCGCATAAGCGAAACCGTCGGTGAAATACGAGAAAATATAGAAAAGCTGTATCAGTATCATGTTGACCGCCAAAATGTTGTCGCCAAGGCGAGCCGACTGGTTGTTGAAAAAGGCAATGGTCAAAATGAGCAGAATGCTGCGTATCATAAAGTCGGCGTTCACTTTGAAAAACCGTTGCATTTTATCCGCTTGCAGCAATATACTTCGCCGGATGGAGGTGATGTATTTTCTGTATTTCAATAGCAAGAACACTACGGCCATCAGCAGTCCGCTGTATTGGGCGATGACGGTGCCCAAGGCGACACCAGCCACCTTCATGTCAAAAACATTGACAAACAGAATGCTAAGTCCGATATTCACAATGTTGGTCAATATGGCGATGGCCATAGGGATGGTGGTGTTCTGCATACCGATGTACCAGCCGTTGAAAGCGTAAATGCACAATACCGCCGGTGCCGCCCAAATGCGAATGCGGTAGTATTCAACGGCATAGCGTAACACTTCGTCGCTGCCATTCAATAGCTTCATGCTGAGCCATTCAACGGGTCGCTGTATGGCAAGGATGATAAGTGTGGCCACCAATGCGATGGATAACGATCGGTAGAGGGAATAGGAAATCTCAACGTTGTTTTCGGCACCGTATGCTTGCGAGGTGAATCCGGTTGTTCCGGCGCGTAAAAAGCTGAAAAACGAATACAACACGCTGAAAATCGTACCGCCCAATCCGATGGCTCCGATATAAACAACCGAATCCAAATGTCCCATAAGCATCATGTCAACAATGCCCAGCAAGGGCACGGTGATGTTGCTGATGATGTTCGGGATGGCAAGCCGTAGAATCGATTTGTTCATGAAAGCAAAACTATGGGTGGGATTTAAAGCGTTTTATGCAAGTATATTAGTTGTTCCAAATGATTATTTATCAATTAAATAACACATTTTAATTTAAGTAAATATTTATATTTTTGAATGGACATATTGCAAGGCTTCCTCAAACGCTTCGGGCTGAAACCAGTTGTATCCGTGGTCTTTTCTAAACCATGTCATCTGGCGTTTGGCATAATGCCGCGTGTTCAGCTTGATTTGAGCTACGGCCTCTTCTAAAGTGCATTGGCCATCGAAGAAGGCAAACAATTCTTTGTAGCCGACCGTGTTCAAGGCGTTCAGATGGCGTAAGGGGTAAAGGCGGCGCGCCTCTTCGAGTAAACCCTGTCCCATCATTTGGTCAACACGCCGGTCGATGCGGTCGTACAGCAAATCGCGTTCCCACAATAATGCCAGCTTGATAATGTTGAAGTTTCTCGGTTCGGATTGACGTTTCCGGAACGAGCTGAATGTCATGCCGGTTTGATAACAGATTTCCAAAGCGCGTTGCAGTCGGCGTGGGTTTTGGATGTCAACGCTGGCATAATATTCAGGATCAAGGCTTTGCACGGCTTGTTGGAGTGCGGACAAGCCGCCTTCGCGATACTGTTGTCCTACTTTTTGGCGAACCTCGGTGGTAATGTCGGGCATGGGGTCGATACCTTGGCATACGGCGTCGATGAAAAGCCCGGATCCGCCGGTGAGAATGACGGTGGCATGAACTTGAAATAACTGTTCAAGAAGGGCGATGGTTTCTTTCTCAAAGTCCGCCACAGTATAAGTATCGTTAATACTGATATTATGAATGTTATAATGTTTTACTTCAAGTAATTCATCGGATGTTGGTGCGGCGGTTCCGATTTGCATTTCCTTGTAAAACTGTCGGCTGTCGGCTGAAACGATGACAGTGTGCAGAGCCTTTGCCATGCGGATGGAGAAGGCGGTTTTTCCCGATGCTGTAGGACCGGCCACGACGATAAGCGTACCTTGGCTCATGTCTTTGACGTTTTAGAAGGAACCGGACCGTTTGCTTTGACGGAAACGGGAACGCTGATTTCTTTTTTCACGCTAAGTCCTAATTTTTCCGCTTCCGCTTTCATGAAAGCGTAGGCTTCGTCAAAGCTGTTGCTGATGACGCCGTCTAAAATGGCTTCGCGGATGGCGTTTTTAATGACGCCGACTTCACGTCCTTCAGGGATGCCGAAAGTCTCCATGATGGTTTCGCCATTGATAGGCGGCTGCCAATTGCGCAGATGGTCTTTCGCTTCGATTTCTTTCAGCTTTTCCTTGACAATTTCGAAGTTATGGTGGTATTTCCTGACTTTTTCCTCGTTTTTAGAGGTGATGTCGGCGTGACAGAGCAGCATCAGGTCATCGATGTCGTCACCGCCATCGAACAGCAGGCGTCGCACGGCGGAATCCGTGACGATGTCTTCGGCAAGGATGATGGGGCGCATGTGCAGCATGACGAGTTTCTGAACGTATTTCATTTTTTCATTCAGAGGCAGTTTCATCCGGTCGAAAATCTTAGGCACCATCTTGGCGCCTCTGAACTCGTGGCTGTGAAATGTCCATCCAATGGCGTTGTCCCAGCGTTTTGTGACGGGTTTGGCGATGTCGTGCAATAGGGCGGCCCAGCGCAGCCAAAGATTGCCGCTTTGTTCGGCCACATGGTCGAGCACCTGCAATGTATGGTAAAAATTGTCTTTGTGACCGCGACCATTCACAACATCAACCCCTTTTAATGCGGCAAGCTGTGGAAAAATCAGCGGCAACAGTCCAGATTTGTCGAGTAGTTTGAAGCCCATGGAAGGCTTTTTTGACAGCATTATCTTGTTCAGTTCTTCGGTCACCCGTTCCATCGAAACAATTTTGATACGTTCGGCATTGCGCCGGATGGCTTCAAAAGACTCCTCTTCGATGCTGAAATTCAATTGTGAAGCGAAACGAACGGCACGCATCATGCGCAATGGGTCGTCGGAATAGGTGGTATCAGGGTCGAGTGGGGTGCGGATGATTCGATTTTCAAGGTCATAAACACCGTCGAAAGGGTCGAGAAACGTGCCGAAATCGTCTTCGTTCAAGCTGAAAGCCATTGCGTTGATGGTAAAGTCGCGGCGGTTCTGGTCGTCTTCCAAAGTGCCGTCTTCCACAATGGGCTTGCGGCTGTTACGATCGTACGACTCTTTGCGTGCGCCCACGAACTCGATTTCTATGCCTTTGTACCGGATCATCGCCGTGCCAAAACGACCGTAAAATTTTGCGTCACAATGCCCCGGCAGTTTTGATGCGATATGTTTCGCCAAGACGATGCCGCTGCCAATCGTGACAATGTCGATGTCGTTGGAGCTACGCCTCAGGAACAGATCTCTCACAAATCCGCCAATCACATAGCTTCGCATGTTGAGTTCCTTGCTCGAAGCTGCAACGAGCCTGAAAAAAGGATTGTCGATATGTCGTTCAAGATGGTAGATCATTGTGCTGCAAAAGTAGAGATTTTTGCAATGCGCCATTGCGTTGGATGAGGGTTTCATTGACAAATGAATATAATACATTTGTTTTCAATGGCTTATACGGTGTTTCCGTAAAAAAAGCAACCACAGACTCTCATGCCGGTGGTTGCTATAGGATGGACGGTAAAGGAATTATTCAACGGCCGTTGTTTCTTGTTCGATGGCTTTCCGATCCGTATGGACAATCTTGATGGAGATTTCCTGCTTTTCCTTGTCGAGGTCGATGTGTATAGTGTCTCCGGGAGCCATTTCCGCTTTGATAATCTCTTCGGCAAGCAGGTCTTCGACGTACTTTTGAATGGCGCGTTTCAACGGACGGGCACCAAACTGTTCGTCCCATCCCTTATCGGCAATGAAATCCTTGGCCTCGGCGGAGAATTGCAGTATATAGCCCATTTCTTTCACGCGTTTGAAGACGTTTCGCAGTTCGATGTCGATGATCTTGTGAATGTCAGCTTTTTCAAGGGAATTAAACATGATGACATCGTCAATGCGGTTCAGGAACTCCGGGGCGAAGGTGCGTTTCAGCGCGTTTTCGATGACACTGTTGGAGTATTCGTTCTTTGCATTGAGCTTTGCCTGTGTGCCGAAGCCGACGCCTTGTCCGAACTCTTTCAACTGTCTTGACCCGATGTTTGAGGTCATGATGATGATGGTGTTCTTGAAATCGACTTTGCGTCCCAAGCCATCGGTGAGCTGTCCGTCGTCGAGCACTTGCAGAAGCAGGTGGAACACGTCGGGGTGTGCTTTCTCGATTTCGTCGAGCAGGACGATGGAGTAGGGCTTGCGCCTAACCTTTTCGGTGAGCTGTCCGCCTTCTTCGTATCCAACGTATCCTGGAGGCGCTCCAACAAGACGCGACACGGTGAATTTCTCCATGTATTCGCTCATATCGACACGGATGAGTGCTTCTTCCGAATCGAACAGGTATTTGGCCAACACCTTTGCGAGATAGGTTTTTCCAACGCCTGTGGGTCCCAAAAAGATAAACGATCCGATGGGCTTGTTGGGATCTTTCAGTCCGGCGCGGTTACGACGGATGGCTTTGGTCACTTTGCGTATGGCGTCATCCTGCCCAATGACCGAACCTTGCAGTTCCGTTTCCATGTTCATCAGGCGGCTGCCTTCGTTTTGCGCGATACGGGTAACGGGGACGCCGGTCATCATGGCAACCACTTCGGCGACATTTTCCTCCGTAACGGGGTCACGGTGCGATAGGTCGCCGGCTTCCCATTCTTTTTTCGCCTTTTCAAGCTGCTCCATCAAATTGACTTCGTCTTTGCGGTGCATTCCGGCCTCTTCAAATTTCTGCTCTACAATGGCTTGCTTTTTCAACTTCCTGACATCCTCAATGCGTTGTTCCAATGTGGTGATTTCTTCCGGAACATTGATGTTCTTGATGTGGACACGGGCACCCGCTTCATCCAAAGCGTCGATAGCCTTATCGGGCAGATAACGGTCGGACATGTAGCGGTTGGTCAGCCGCACGCAGGCTTCTATCGCATCCGCCGTGTAGCTGACGAGGTGGTGGTCTTCGTATTTCGATTTGATGTTGTTCAGTATCTCAAGCGTTTCTTCCGGAGAGGTTGGCTCGACGATGATTTTCTGAAAACGGCGTTCCAATGCACCGTCTTTTTCGATATACTGCCGGTATTCGTCAAGCGTGGTGGATCCGATGCACTGCAGTTCGCCGCGGGCAAGGGCGGGCTTGAACATATTGCTGGCGTCCATTGAGCCATTGGCGTTTCCGGCACCTACGATGGTGTGTATTTCGTCGATAAAGACAATGATGTCGGGATTCTTTTCCAACTCGTTGAGGATGGCTTTCACACGTTCCTCAAACTGTCCGCGGTATTTGGTGCCTGCCACCACCGAAGCCATGTCGAGCATGATGACACGCTTGTTGATCAGGGTGCGCGGCACCTTGTGCTGCACGATGCGGATGGCAAGACCTTCGGCGATAGCCGATTTGCCTACACCGGGTTCACCAATAAGGATGGGGTTGTTTTTCTTGCGACGGCTTAATATCTGCGCAATGCGTTCCAACTCTTTTTCACGTCCCACTACGGGGTCGAGACGGTTTTCTTCGGCGGCGCGTGTCAGGTCTCTGCCAAAATTGTCGAGAACGGGGGTCTTGCCTTTGATGCTGCTGGTCTTTCTCGGCTTATCGGGACGTTCGTCTTCGTCGTCGTCATCGCCTGCAAACGGATTCTTGGAGGTGTCCTCCGGAGCGGCTTTCTGAATGTCGATTTCAAATTCAAAACGGCCTTTGGGCTTTTCCTTCGGGTTGTCTTTGCCGAATTGGGCGTTGTAACGAATCAGTTCGGTGCGAAATCTTTCGTAGGTGATGCCCTCAAACTCAAGATTTTGCGAAATGATATTGTTCTTTTCGTGCAAAATGGCAAGCATGAGATGTTCAGAACGCACAAGTTCGCTCTGAAACTCCTTGGCAATGATATATGTGAATTTCAACACCCGTTCGGCCTGTTTGGTGAGGGGAAGGCTTTCCTTGTCGCTTTTGGGCGTGCCTACGGCCTTGATGGAAGCCTCGAGTTTTTGTTGAAACACGTCGAGATTCAGTCCGAGATTTTGCAGGATTTTAATGGCACAGCTTCCGCCGTCCTTCATCATGCCTAAAAACAGATGCTCCAACCCGACATAAGCATTTCCCATCCTTTCTGCTTCGTCATGGCTATATGTCATAATGTCACGTACCCGTGGCGAGAATTTTGCGTCCATAATATGATGAATAATTGATTTCCAATGTAAACAGTTCCAGCACTCGAATTAGAGGCTGTTTTTCTTTGATTGCAAAGGTACCAACAAAAATCGAACCACGAAGCATTGTCAGGAAAAATGGTCAGGAAACGAAGAAAAACGCAAAATTTTGGCATTTTGGAGCGAATTATTTCGTATTTTTGCATCTTTAATTCAAACGGTCAAGCAAGAATAATAAAGAAAGATATAAATGGAAGAAGAAAACCTGTCAGGAGAAAAAATCATCAGGGTAAACCTTGAAAATCAGATGAAATCGGCTTATATCGACTATTCGATGTCGGTCATCATTTCGAGAGCCTTGCCCGATGTGAGAGACGGCCTGAAACCTGTTCATCGCCGCGTGCTTTACGGCATGATAGGCTTGGGTGTCACATCGAAAAGCTCGTATAAGAAATCGGCGAGAATCGTCGGTGAAGTGCTCGGTAAATACCATCCGCACGGCGATTTATCGGTTTACGATGCCATGTGCCGCATGGCACAGAACTGGTCGTTGCGCTATCCGTTGGTTGACGGACAAGGCAACTTCGGATCGATTGACGGCGACAGCCCCGCAGCCATGCGTTACACCGAGGCGCGATTGAAGAAAATCGCCGAAGAAATGTTGGACGACCTTGAAAAAGACACTGTCGATTTTCAGAACAATTTCGACGATTCGTTGCAGGAGCCTACCGTGCTGCCTACGCAGATTCCCACCTTGCTGGTAAACGGATCGAACGGCATTGCCGTAGGAATGGCCACCAACATGGCGCCGCATAACCTCAGCGAATGTGTCGATGGCATCATCGCCTATATTGACAATCGCGACATCACGATTGCCGAACTGATGGAACACATCAAAGCACCGGATTTTCCCACGGCAGGCATCATTTATGGTTATGAGGGCGTACGCGAAGCTTTTGAGACAGGGAAGGGGCGCGTTGTTATTCGCGGCGAAGCCAGCATCGAGGAACACGGTGGTCATGAACGCATCATCGTCACTTCCATACCTTATCAGGTGAACAAGTCGGACATGATCAAAAAAACAGCCGACCTGGTCAATGAAAAGAAATTGGACGGCATTTCCGATATCCGCGACGAGTCAGACCGCAAAGGCATCCGCATAGTTTACGAACTGAAACGTGATGCCATCGCCGATATCGTGCTCAACAAGCTGTATCAGATGACGCCACTGCAAACCGCTTTCAATGTGAATAACGTTGCCTTGGTGAATGGTCGTCCACAAACCTTGAACCTCAAGGATTTGATCGAACATTTCGTTGCACACCGCCATGAAGTCGTGTTGCGCCGTACCCGTTTCGAGTTGAAAAAAGCCGAAGAGCGCGCCCACATTCTGGAGGGTCTGGCACGCGCCATCGACATCGTTGATGAAATCATTGCCACCATTCGCGCTTGTAAAGGAGGGACACCCGAAGCCAAACAAGCCATCATGGACGAGTTCGGATTTGATGACCCGCAGGCGTCCGCCATCGTAGCTTATCGCTTGGGACAGTTGGCTGGTCTCGAAATTCTGAAAATCATGGAGGAATTAGACGACCTTAAGAAAAAGATCAGCTATTTCCATGATATTCTACAAAATGTGGACTTGCAGTATCAGATCATCAAGGACGAATTGACCGTCATCAAAGAAAAATATGGTGATGCACGCCGCTCGCTGATAGTACACGCAGCCGACGAAGTGCGCATGGAAGACCTTATTGCCGACGAAGCCGTGGTCATCACCATCTCGCACTTGGGTTACGTCAAGCGCACTCCGCTTGCCGAATACCGCAGACAGAGCAGGGGAGGCAAAGGATCGAAAGGTTCTGTCGCACGCGACAGCGACTTCATCGAACATATTTTCATCGCCACAAATCACAATTACCTACTGTTCTTTACAGAGAAAGGCAAGTGCTTGAGAACGAGAGTGTTCGAGATTCCTGAAGAAGGCAAGAACAGCAAGGGGCGCGCCATCCAGAACCTTATTAATATTGATCAGGACGACAAGGTGCGCGCTTATCTGAATGTTCTTGACTTGGCCGATGAGAATTATGTGAGAAACAACTACATCATCCTCGGAACGAAAAAGGGCATCATTAAAAAGACCACCCTTGAAGCCTATTCCAACAAAAGGACGCGCAACCTTGCCATTAATGCCATCACCATCCGTGAAGACGATGAGTTGCTTGACGCCTGTCTGACCAGCGGCAACGATGAAGTGTTAGTGGCTACAAAATACGGAAAAGCCGTCCATTTCAACGAGAGCAAGGTGCGTCCAACCGGTCGCACGGCAGCCGGCGTGAAAAGCATTACGCTTAGCGAAGACGATGACGAAGTCATTGGCATGATTTGCATCAGCAATCCCGAGCAGTCGGTTCTTGTGGTGTCGGAGAACGGTTTCGGAAAACGCACCGGAATTGAGGACTATCGCATAACAAATCGTGGCGGTAAGGGTATCAAGACCATGAATATTACCGAAAAGACCGGACAGCTCATCGCCATCAAGTGCGTGACCGATAACGACGATCTGATGATTATCAACAAGTCGGGCATCGTGATTCGCATCGGTGTAGATACGCTTCGCATTATGGGTCGTGCTACGCAGGGCGTGAAACTGATCGACATCAGAGAGTCCGACCAGATTGCCGCCGTGGCACGGGTTGATGCGGAAGAAGAGGAAGAAGATCTTCAAGGCGATGAATCCGTTGAAGAAGATAACAATGTAATACCAACCGAAGAGTAAGTTTGGAATAATAATTGCAAATACGTAATAAGAAGTAATTAATCTCGAAATTATCAAACAATTAAATATCAAGGAAATGAAAAGATTAATGATTTTAATGGCCGTCTTACTTACAGTAAATGTCATGATGGCGCAGAAAAAGGATCGTACCGATGCGTTCATGTACAACAGAAACGGTGAATATGTGAAGGCAATGCAATCCATTGAGAAGTGTGTGAACCATCAACAGTTCTCGGGCATGAAAACAAAGGATCAAGCCCAGGCATGGTTGTATCGTGCCATGATTTATTTGAATATCCACCAGGATCCCGAACTCGCAGCAACGGCTTCCGATGCATTGGAAAAGGCTTATGAATCGCTGACCAATTGTGTCAATGTGGATCCTTCGTTCGCCAAGGACAACCAGCAGGATGTTTATCCCCGTATCGCTGCAATTCGCAATATGTATTATCAGGAAGGTGCTGATAATTACAATAATGCAAAATTCGATCTTGCAGCTGCCGCTTTCAAAAAGTCATACGATATTTCGCTGCTCAGCCAGCCTGATACCGCATGTCTTAACTATGCCGCCAATGCCAGCCTGAAATCGCAGAACTACGAACAGGCTTTGACATATTTTACTGAAATGAAGGATAATCTTCACGTCGATAATGTTGATATTTACAAGAACCTTGCCGCCACCTATAACGGTCTTGGCAATCAGGAGAAAGCCTTTGAAATGATCAACCAAGGGTTGGAAAAGTTCCCCGGCGATGCAAGCATGATTATTGAAAAGGTCAACGTGTATCTGAAACAAGGCAAAGGTCAGGAAGCCATCAGCGACTTGATTAAATTGAACGAACTCGACCCGAACAATGCTTCGATTCTGTTCATTCTCGGCACCATCTATGGCGATGAAAGCAGTGAAATCTTCGATTCATCCAAAGCCATTGACTACTACACGAGAGCGCTTCAAGTGAATCCTGATTACTACGATGCCACCTACAACCTTGGCGCTTTGTACATCACCATGTCGAACAAACTCAAGACCCAGGCCAATGAACTGCCTTTGGATAAGGTAAAAGAGTACAACGATCTTGTGAAGCAGGCCGAAGACGTTTTGCGTGAAGGATTGCCATACATCCGCAAGGCTTATGAAAGCCAGCCCGGTGAAGATATCAAGGCTGTTTTGAAATCCATTTATGTGCAGCTGAAGATGATGGAAGAAGCCAAAGCACTTGATGCACAATAATGAAATAGTTTTACAATTACTGGAAAGCTCCGAGCAATCGGAGCTTTTTTTGTGGTTGGCTCTGTCAACCGGAAAAGACCGTCAGTGGGGTAACTGTGCCGTGTTTAGGATGTGATTTCAAATTTACAATTTAACATAATATTGATTATATTTGAAAAGGAGGTTTTAAAAATCAGGTGTTTCGTTTGTTTTTGAAACGCATAGAAACTAACTTGAAAAATCATACGGAAAATCGTAACCGCATTGAGGATTTCATTACCTTTGCAACATTGAAGTGAAAATCGAAAATCATTATAAATCAAGCATAAATTATGGAAATTATTGGTAAAGTTGTAAAATTAGGCAACCTGATGAACGGCACCAGTGCGCGCGGACCTTGGCAAAAACAGGAATTGATCATCGAAACGGACGAACAATATCCTAAAACGGTTTGTTTGAATTGCTGGAGCGATTTGGCCAACGAAGCAGCTAATTTAGCTCCCGGTCAGATGGTCAAGGCTCAAATCAATATCGAGTCACGTGAGTTCAACGGAAAATGGTACACCGATGTACGGGTGTGGCGCTTTGAGTCTGTGGGACAAGATGCCGCTCAGCTCTCCATGTCGGCATCGTCACATCCAACACCACCTCAATCCACCGCTTCAAGTGTTCAGGATGATTATTCCTCAAATGCTGCGGGCAGTCCTGAAGACGACCTGCCGTTTTAAGGATTTTTTTCTGTTGTAATTTGTTGATAATAAGTAAAATAAAAGCCATCAGCATGCTGATGGCTTTTTGGTTTGACCGGTCCTAAACCGTATGTGATAAATGTAACTTGTCGGCTTAGATACAGTTCAGAGCCTGTTCAAGGTCGGCTTTGATGTCTTCCACATCTTCAATACCAACGGCAAAGCGCACGAGACCGTCAGTAATACCTGCGGCTTCACGGCTTTCTTTACTCATTTTTGAATGGGTCATCGATGCCGGATGTGACATCAGGGATTCCACGCCGCCCAACGATACTGCGAGCAGAATCATGCGGATGTTGTCCATCAGCACCTTGCCTGCCTGTATGCCGCCTTTCAGGCTGAAGCTGATTAGCGAGCCGGGACCTGACATTTGGCGTTGTGCCAGTTCATATTGAGGATGTGAAGGCAGTCCGGGATACTTCACCCACTCTACTTTCGGGTGTTTTTCCAACCACTCGGCGAGGTTTCTTGCACTTTCCTGTTGTTTCAAAACTCTGATTTTCAGTGTTTTTAAACCTCTAATTACCATATAAGCCTGTGTCGGATCCATGTTGCAGCCTAAGTTGACCATGGTGCCGCGCAATTTGGCATAAATATCCTTCTCTTTAGCCACCACGCAACCTGCAACAATGTCAGCGTGTCCGTTGAGAAATTTGGTCATGGAATGCAGAACCACATCGGCACCAAGATCTAACGGACGTTGAAGCACGGGACTGCAAAACGTGTTGTCCACAACGACAAGAATGTTTTTGGAGTGCGCCAGTTCGCAAACGGCCTTGATATCCGTAATATCCATGGTCGGATTGGCAGGCGACTCGATATAAATCATCTTTGTATTGGGTTGGATGGCCTTTTTAATCTTTTCGATATCGGTAGTATTTAAATAGGTGGATTCCACACCAAAGTTCGACCAGTATTTCTCCATCACTACGCGGGACGGTCCATAAACCGCTGCGCTTGAAATCATGTGATCGCCTCCTTTCAGCAAACCCATGTAAACCGTATTGACGGCGGCCATTCCGCTGGCTACGGCAATGGCGCCAAATCCGTGTTCGATTTCGGCGAGCGTGGTTTCCAAAGCACCTATTGTCGGGTTGCCGATACGGGTATAGATGAAGCCGGGATCATCGCCGGCAAAACAAGCCGCACCGTGATCGGCATTTTTGAACTTAAAAGTAGATGTCTGGTAAATCGGGGTGACGGCAGCACCCATGTTTTCTTCAATTTCAGCACCGTGAACCAGCACGGATTCAAGTTTCAATTTATTATTACTCATACTGTTGTGTGTTATTTGATTGTTCGAATAATTACCACAATCCTGTCGCGGTATATGATATGGTCTGTCAATTGCAAGGCTCTGCATGCCATAATATCCGGCAAAGATAAGTCATTTTTATCAGAATCATGCCATAATAGCCGTACAAAATCAGATGTGACGTAGTAGTAGGACTTTTTTTGCGATAAAATATCCGTAAAAACGGGATTCTGTTCACAAGTTGTTTTCCTTTTTGATGAGAAATTTGTTTGATTTTTCAGAAAAAAAGCATCGTATTTAGAAAAAAAAGTTATTTTTGCACCGTCTTACAGTATGAATCCTCATACGTTTTACAAATTTCAAAAAGAATCATTTATCGCACATTCATTTTATTTCCCGATCAGGGAACAAGAAATCCAATTTTTATGTACAATATTTTTGAACTCAACGAGAAGACCTTGGAAGAATTAAAGGTTATCGCAATTGAAATGGGCATTGACGATGAAGGAAAGTCAAAGACCCAATTGGTTTATGATATCATTGATTATCAGTCTGATAATTATGAATCGAATAAACCCGAGAAAAAAGAAAACACTCGTCGCAAAACAACTAAAAAACAAGTTAAGGAACCTATGGAACCTAAAAAGCAGGAAATGAAAAAACAGGAAGAGACCAAGCCTGAGACAGGCATTGCCGATGAGATCAATATTGCAGACCTCCCCATCAAAGGCTCAATAAAAGAGATTATGGATATTATTGGGAAATCAGCAACGCTATCAGACAAGGAAGAAAAAGTTTTGCCTGAAAAAGAAGAAAAACCGGTGAAGGAGGAAAAATCACAGCCAACCCCTTCTCCTGTAGAGGAATCTGCGCCAAAAGCAATGGAGCAGCCTAAGGAAAAACGCGAACGTCGTCCTCGTATCAGCCGTACTGGCGACCAGACTCCGTCATCTGCCCCACAAAGCGCCCATCGTCATTACGAGAAGGTTATGCCGGCTCCCCAAAATGACGAAGGCTTTTCTAACACTATTGCAGAACCGGTTGCGGAAGTAACGGAAACGTCAGAGGAAACACCTAAATACAGCTACCCTAAGCAAGAGCGTACCTTTAGAGACGATAACAGAAAGTCTTTCAAATCGCATGATGAGATCGGCGAACCGCACCATGCTGCGCACAATGAAAAAGAAAAGGAAGAAAAGACCCAGGCGGCTCTCGAAAAACAGCGTCATGACGAACTGGTAGGTTCTTTCAATGGCGTGGTTCAAGCCGAAGGCGTGCTTGAAGTGATGCCCGATGGCTTTGGTTTCTTGCGCTCGTCGGACTATAACTATTTGTCATCTCCCGACGATGTGTATGTGTCGCAATCGCAAATCAAGCTGTTCTGCCTGAAGACTGGAGACACGGTGCTTGGCACCATCCGTCCTCCCAAGAGTGGCGAAAAGTATTTCCCATTAATTAAGGTGGATTATATCAACGGACGTTTGCCTGAAGAGGTGCGTGACCGCATTTCTTTCGACTTCCTCACTCCCCTATTCCCGAATGAAAAATTCAATATTACGGGGCATAAAGGCTGCACCATTTCCACCCGAATCATGGATATGTTCGCTCCTATTGGAAAAGGACAGCGTGGACTGATTGTGGCACAGCCAAAGACCGGTAAGACCGTTCTGCTGAAGGAAGTGGCCAATGCCATTGCCGCCAACCATCCCGAAGTATATTTGATCATTCTCCTTATTGATGAACGTCCCGAGGAAGTCACCGATATGCAGCGCAGCGTAAATGCAGAGGTCATCGCCTCGACTTTCGACGAGCCTGCTGACAAACATGTGAAGATTGCCAATATCGTGCTCGAGAAAGCCAAACGTCTCACCGAGTGCGGTCACGATGTCGTCATCCTGCTCGACTCCATCACTCGACTGGCGCGTGCCTACAATACCGTTTCGCCCGCATCGGGCAAGGTGCTCACCGGCGGTGTGGAAGCCAACGCCTTGCAAAAACCAAAACGTTTCTTTGGCGCTGCCCGTAAGATTGAAAACGGCGGCTCGCTGACCATCCTCGCCACGGCTTTGATTGACACAGGCTCTAAAATGGATGAAGTCATCTTCGAAGAATTTAAGGGAACCGGCAACATGGAACTGCAACTCGACCGCAGATTGTCAAACAAGCGCATCTTCCCTGCTATCGATATCGTGGCGTCTGGAACACGCCGCGACGACTTGCTGGTTGACAGCACCACACTGGCACGTGTGTGGGCATTGCGCACGCATTTTGCCGACATGACGCCGGTGGAAGCCATGGAGTTTTTGAAAGACAGGGTCGCCAAGACCATCAACAACGAAGAGTTCCTGATGAGTCTCGACAAATAAGTCGCACCATCACCTCGTTAAAAAGGGAGACTTGCAAGAGCCTCCCTTTTTTAGTTTAGTATCATATTTGTATGATTCTCAATATAATAAGCGGCAAATAGATTTTTCTATGCGTAGAGTTTTTTCAGGTCATCGGTTGTCAACCCGTTGAAATCGCCCGAACTCATGAAAGCACCGACAATTTCTGTTCTTTTGCCTGATTCAAGCAAACGGATCAGTTCATCGCGTGAATGCACCATTTTCAGCTCAGACTGTCCAAATCCCGCAACAATACGCTCGTCGGTCATTAGGTTCAGTTTTTTGATGGCAACGGCATGAGGGTCGTAAAACACGATGGCTTCGTCTGCCAAATGTAAGGCGTTTTGGTAGTGGTCGATAAACGATTCACTCAGACTGCTATAGGTATGCAGCTCGAATACGGCAATCAGATGTTTTTCAGGGAATTGCTCGCGCAATGCTTTTACGCTGGCATTTACTTTGGATGGCGCATGGGCGAAATCACGGAAAACGAAATTGCCTTCATGATTGAAAAGCAGTTCCAAACGGCGAGAGGCACCTTTGAAAGTGCGAATGGCTTGATAGAAATCCGTATCGGCGACACCGAGTTGGCGACAAACCAATCTTGCAGCATTGATGTTTTTCATGTTGTGACTGCCGAAAACACCCACTTCGCTTTTGCCGCCATCAGGTAAGAGCAGTGTCGTCTCAACGCCTTCACTTTCAAAAGGATGTACTCCGTAACCGAAAGTCTGGCAATCTGCGTTTTGAGCAATTTTTTCCGCTTCTCTGTCGGTTTCATCGTAAATCAGGCTGCCGCCCGGCTCAATGGTTTTGACAAAGATGCGAAACTGCTCCAAATAGCTCTCGAAAGTCGGAAAAACGTTGACGTGGTCCCATCCTATGCCGCTGATGACGGCAATATTCGGATGGTAATGGTGGAATTTCGGCACGAGGTCGATGGGTGAAGTCAGGTATTCGTCGCCTTCCATGATCATATACTTGGCTGTTTCACTCAGGCGCACCATCACGTCGAAACCTTCCAACTGCGCGCCTACCATGAAGTCTGTTTCAATACCGACTTGCTTCAGCACGTGCAGAATCATGGAGGTGATGGTGGTTTTGCCATGGCTGCCGCCAATGACGATACGGGTCTTGTCCTTGGTCTGCTCGTACAGGTATTCCGGATAGGAATACACTTTCAGGCCTAACTCTTGTGCCTTGACAAGCTCCGGATTGTCGATGCGTGCGTGCATGCCAAGGATGACAGCATCGTATGTGCTGTCCAGTTGTTCGGAGTGCCAGCCTTGTTTTTCGGGCAGTATGCCTTCGTTTTTGAGACGGGAACGTGACGGCTCGAAAATCTCATCATCCGATCCGGTGACTTCGTAACCTTTGCGGTGCAGGGCGATGGCAAGGTTGTGCATGGCGCTTCCGCCTATAGCGATAAAATGTACTTTCTTCATGAGCATTCAATTGGGCGGTAAAGATAGGGCTTTTCTTGGTGAAAAAGGCGAAACCGGAAGCTATTTTTCCATCCCGGCATCGCTGATTAGGAACGGCCGTCTGTAATTCCTGAGTTTAAACGCCCCGTTTTGTCGAGCAAGAAATTCACGCCTGTTGCCAAACATGCAACTTCTTCCCTGTTTTTATTATTTTTGTCATCTGAATGAAAATATTATGGGTTTGTCATGAGCGCACGTAATGCCATTGAAAAAAGAACCGGTTGGGAAGTCGTCATCACCTATTTAATTGTGATTATTTTGTGTGGCGCCTTGTTTTTTTACATGTTTAAGCTGCGCAATTCTGCTGACAATCAGCGAGGTAATGTCAGTAAGCATAACAATAACCTTGAAATGATGAGCGAGTTCACGCATATGGTTCATGAGGCGCAAGGTGCCGCTAACCTTTTTGCTTTTTCCGATCAATCGAAGTATTTCAAGCAGTATGAAGATTTATGCGTTCAAGCTGCTGTTTATGCCGATTCCATTCGTATGACATCGACCGATAACGACCATTTGCTGCAGCAGATTTTGGACTTACTGGAACGTAAAGGAGGAGTCAGCAAGGCTTTGTCGCGCTATATCAACTATTACAATCCGTTGGAGGAGATTGACAAAACCTTGGAAGATATCAGTCCAGTCCGTGAAAGTTCTTATGTGATTTCCACCACCACAAAGCAAGATACCGTTATTCAAACCGCTACCAAGCGCAATTTCCGTCAACGTCTTGTCCGTCTTTTCAAGCCATCGGCATATCAGGACAGTGTGATTCAAATTGCCAATCAAACCATCGACACGGTGAAGGCCATCGATAGCCTGCCGATTTTGTCGGATTTGAAAACCATGTCGCAAAAAGCCAAAACGGAATACAGCGCAAAGATAAAGGAGTACGAAAAACGTTCCAACGAGTTGATTATGGCGGACAACGAGCTTTCCGAACAAATCTCGCTGCTGCTGTTGACCCTGAATCAGGAGATTCTGGATTCCACCGTGCGTGAAATTGAGAACAGCAGGAACGCTATTGATGATGATATCGAGGCATCTGTCATTATTGGTGCTGTTGTGTTGGTTCTAATAGTCATATTTATTATATTGATTATCAGTGATGTCAATAAAGGATATCGGGCACGGCGGGCAGCCGAGGAAGCCCGTCGTAAAACGGAAGAAATCATGGAAAGCCGCCATAAAATGTTGCTTTCCATTTCGCATGACATCAAGACTCCCTTGACCTCCATCATGGGCAATGTGGATTTAATGGATGCCGGTTGCAACCCCAAGGAAATTAATTCTATTCGCCTGTCGGCAGATCACATTCTCAATCTTCTGACCAATCTGCTTGACTATTCAAGTCTTGAACAAGGGCGGTTAACGGTCAACAAAGCTCAATTCGCATTGCGCAAGACCTGCGATGAGGTGGCGGCGATGTTTGAGCCAATTGCAAAAAATAAAAACTTGACATTCAATTATCGATTTTTGGTCGATCCCGATGTTATAATCAATTCTGACAAACTGAAAATCAAACAGATAGCAAGCAATTTAATTTCAAATGCCATCAAATATACCATAGAAGGCGATGTCGGTTTTGAAGTTCGGATGAACGAAGGTTGTCTTTGTTTCAATATCAGTGATACCGGCGTGGGCATTCCACAAGAAAAAATCGATGAGGTTTTCAAACCTTTTGTTCGCATCGACACCTATAACACTCTTTCGGAGGGCAATGGCTACGGTCTCTCCGTTGTGAAAGGGCTTGTGGAGCTGCTTGACGGTCGCATTGAAGTGACCTCGGAGGTCGGAAAAGGCTCATGTTTTACGATGAGTGTTCCTGTGGAAACCGTGTTGCCGACAGCAGGTGCAGAAGCGTCTCGTCATCATGAAACTTACGTCACTAAAAACATTCTCATTATTGACGATGACGATACCCTGCTCAACGTGCTTGACAATATGCTGCACCGCATCGGATTGAGTTCCGTGCCATGCCGTTCAAAGGCGGACTTGGACATCGCCCTTGCCGACATCGCTCATTTTGACTGTATTCTCACCGATCGCGAGATGGGTGCTCTTACAGGCAATGATATTTTGAGATGCTGTAAAGAGGCTGCATCAGATAAACCGGTCGTTCTGATGACGGCACGTGTGGAATACAGCCACGAGAAAGCGTTAGAGGAAGGCTTTGACGGTTTTTTGGCCAAGCCTTTCAGCTTGACCACGCTATCGGAATGTTTCGGAGTGAGTTGCATCCAAAATCAGGGGAATGGGGATCAATTTACGGATCCTTTCGATGATTTCAAGGAACTTGGCAACATGTTGGATCATGATTCCGATGCCATCAGGAACATATTGTCGGTCTTCGCCCAGTCAACACCAGACAATTTGGTGGCGCTTAACGAAGCGGTTGAAGCCGATGATTTTGTTGCTGCACAAAATCTGTGTCACAAAATGCTGCCCATGTTTATTCAGCTTGAACGGAATGATGCCGTGCATTTCTTATCGAAGATGAACGCCATGCGGGGTGATAAAAAGTCGGCTGATGAATATAAAGAATGGAAAGATGATGCGGCAGTGTTCATGAAACAGACCGACACCTTGCTCGAAATGTTGGAGGAAAAGTACAGGATAGAGTGATGTTGAAGAGCAACAGCGTTTTGTTTTTTAGCGCCTCACTCCCCGATTACATGCGCTTCATGTGTTTCCATAATCCCAACAGGGTTCTGCTCACGATGTTCAACCGGTAGATGGTATGACTTGGGTAAAGCACTTCGCTTCCGCCGAAGCCTCGGTAGAATCTTGCCAGATTGGCATTGTCAGAGCCTTCGAAATCAAAGATATAGGGTCTGTTGGCAAATGTTTCGATAACGTGATCGATTAAAAAAGTCATGGCTTGTTTTTCCAGGCCTAAGGCGCTGTTGCCAGAAAATAGGAAAATGATGCGTTCCTGCCATTTTACGAATAAAGCCCCTGCAATAATTTCATTGCTATTGGGGAGCGTAACACCCTGAATAAAGGCCATGTCATGTGACAGCATTTCTCGGGAGAGTCGCCGCAGCAAGTCATAAGCCTTGCCGCCCCATATTTTGACTCTAGCACCACGGTTCGCTCTGAACAACCGAATAATGGTATCAATGGGCACGTTGTTCACAATGCGCAAATCGTTTCGGACGGCGGCAGCCAAGTTACGGCGCGTATTGGTGTGATAGGATCCATGGAGCGACTCGTATGGAAAATCCAAGTTCAACGTGATATTCCGATGAAAGTCCACGCCGGGTTGTGTTTCAGGCAGAATGTTATCTTCATTGAGGCGGATTTCGATCAGTCGGTAACGATCGGGAATGGCTTCAAGAAATCGCAGCACTTCATCAACGGTGACGACATTGGTGGAAAACACACCGAGCTGCTGGGCAAAGAAAGGCTGGAACAGATAGGGAATGCCGAATTTCCGTCCTGCCGTCAAAGGCATGACGGAGCGGTAATCGTCTTCAACGAGAGCCTCCCATCCCGGGTGAACGGTGTCGAGGTACCAAGACAAGGCATAGGCTCTGCCGTTGGGTGCATTCTCAATGCAGCCATCCCACGCTTTCGGGTCGATCTCATTATGTTTCAGATGCTTGATCATTGGCGTGCATATTCGATGATGCGTTGGTAAAGCTCTGGCCACCCGATCCATCGTTTTTGACCGCTGAGGGTTTCGTTATGGCAAAGTAATACAAAGGTGCCGTCAACCGCTTTCACCTCGTCGATCAGTTGTGTGGTCAGCGTGTAGGTGGCTTCGATATCTAAGTTTAAATAGTCACGTGCCGTGCCGTCCATCAAGGCGAAAGGATGTACGTTGAGGTGCGTGATGACATCGTTTTCCAAGTCGAAAAAACGGAACGTGTCGGCAATACCTGCCCTGAAACCGGCTTGTGAGGCAAAGCCCATGGTGTAGTCGTCAGTGATGTCCAATTCGATCAGCTTTTGATAGCTGCACGGCATGGTCATGCGCAAAAAATGCTGACGGTTCTTTGTGATTTCGCGGTTCAGGATGTTCGACAAACGATTGATTTCCATCTGCATCCGATCCGAGTCAAGATAAGAGGAAAACGAAGGATGAATGCCCACCTCGGCATAGTCGCCGATATGTTTGATCAGCTTGATAAAAGCATCGTTTCGAATGGAAATGCTTTTGTCGTTGAGGTCGTAATCGCCGCAGAGGATAAAATAAACAGGATGCAGGTTGTGTTTTTTTTGCAGCTCCAACTGAAAGTCGTAAGTGTCGAAAGGATCTTTTTCCCTACGCATGAGCACGCGGTGTCTTTTCCTGATCTCGGCAAAATCCGAATGGTACAGATCCCTGAGAAAGCCACCGGTCGTCCGGTAAAATCCTTTGTGAAGATAAGCCCAGGCTGCATCGATGTCGTAGGTCGGAACGAAGTGAAACTTTCGTTTTCTGATTACCAGTTCGGGGTAAGCGGCTTTCAGAATCTGTCCGAGGTGTTGCGCATAGATATTGACCAATGGCTTTTGCAGCATCCCCATCTCATACATGCAAGTCGATTCGGCTTGAAAACGCCCATAGCAGTCGCGCACTTGCGCAAGGTATTCTTCGTAGCGAGAAACAAAATAAAACGCGGCGGCAAACGGGTCAAACGGCATGATGGAATCGGGGTGATAGACGGGAAAGATGCCTTTCACCTCCCCGTAGTCAACAGATGTGGGGTTTTGCTCAACGATGCTGTATTCAAACAATAGTTTTGATGCTTTTTGAAACAAAGCATTGACCATTGGAGCCTTGGCATAAACCAATTTGGGACCATCTGAAGTGTTGAAACTTTCCACGTCATTTGTCAGTTCATACTCGATGCCAAGCTGCCCATGCAGCATCAGGTCGAAAATATAACTCAAACGATTGGTGATCCGTTCGACAAAAACTATCAGTTTCATAATGGCTTCAAAGGTACTATGTTTTTCGCTACAACTGTGTTATAGTCGGATATTTTTTGCGGGAAGGCGATTGATAAATAGTGTATTATATTGATTTATAATATTTTATATTGGTTATTAACACAGTAGGCGCTTTCATGGCTTCAGTAGGTAAAAAAGAAATATCGGAACGAAGTGCGGCGGACTTCGGATGATTTGCTAATTTTACGCCACAATTCAAAACCTTACTACCAATGAGAAAATACAATTTACTTTTGTTAGCCATGATGACATGTTTGCTACCCTCTTGCAAGCAGGAGGCGCCTAAAACCGCTGAGCCGCAGGGCAAAGCGAAGATCGGACCCAAAGAAATGCAGTTGCAGTCGGATGTGATGACCCCCGAAGTGCTCTGGAGCATGGGGCGCATCGGTGAATATTCCATTTCGCCCGACAAGTCGCAAATCGTTTACAACGTGACGTATTACAGTGTCGAAGAAAACCGCAGCAGCTCAACGCTTTACATCATGAATGCCGACGGTAGCGACAACAAGGTGCTCTCTACCGCCAACGCCAGTGAATACAGCCCGCAATGGCGGCCTGACGGCAAGAAAATAGGATTCCTTTGCGCGGAAAGCGGTGCCATGCAACTGTGGGAAATCAATCCCGACGGAACGGAACGCCGTAAAGTGTCCGACATCGACGGCGATGGCATTACCGGTTTCTCCTATGCGCCCGACCTGTCGCAAATCATCTTCACCAAAGAAGTAAAGCTGAAAGAGACCGTTGCCGACATCTATCCCGACCTGCCGCTCTCATCGGGGCGCATCAACAACGACTTGATGTACCGCCACTGGGACCATTGGGTGGACACCTACGGACATATTTTCGTTGCTTCCTACAACGACGGCACTGTGGGTCAGGCTTTCGATGCCATGGAAGGCGAACAGTGGGAATCGCCTCTCCGTCCCTTCGGCGGCATGGAACAAATCCGATGGCTGCCCGACGGCAAGAGCTTCGTGTATTGCTGCCGCAAGAAAACCGGCAAAGACTATGCGCTTTCCACCAACTCCGACATTTACCAATACACCATTGCCTCAAAGGAGTGCAAGAACCTTACCGAAGGCATGATGGGCTACGACCTCAACCCCGTCATTTCGCCTGATGGCAAATACATGGCTTGGGAAAGCATGGAACGCAACGGATACGAGGCCGACAAGCAGCGCCTCTTTGTCATGGACATGGAAACGGGCGAGAAGAAAGATTATTCGGCGGCATTCGACCAAAACAGCACCGGCCTGAACTGGTCCGAGGACGGTAAAACGCTCTATTTCATCAGCGATATCCATGCCACCGACCAACTCTATGCCTTAGACGTTGAAAATGGTGAAATCAGAAAACTCACCGAAGGCGTACACAATTATATTTCAGTATCTTACAATGGAGACAAGCTCATTGCAGGCCGCCAGTCCATGAGCCATCCCACCGAGCTTTTCTCTGTAGATCCGCTCACAGGCGAAGCCACGCAAATTACGCATGTCAACGACAACATCTTTGCTCAGCTTGAGACCGGCAAGGTGGAAGAGCGTTGGGTGAAAACCACCGACGGCAAGGATATGCTCACCTGGGTCATCTATCCTCCGCATTTCGACAGCACCAAGCAATACCCCGCCCTGCTCTACTGCGAAGGCGGCCCGCAAAGCACGGTGAGCCAGTTCTGGTCGTACCGCTGGAACTTCCAGATGATGGCCGCCAACGACTATATCGTGGTAGCGCCCAACCGTCGCGGTTTGCCCGGTTTCGGACAGGCATGGAACGAAGCCATCAGCGGCGACTACGGCGGACAGTGCATGAAAGACTACTTGGTTGCCATCGACGAATTGTCGAAAGAACCTTACATCGACGAGAACCGCTTGGGTGCCGTGGGTGCCAGCTTCGGTGGATTCAGCGTGTATTGGTTGGCAGGCCACCACGAAGGACGCTTCAAAGCCCTCATCGCCCACGACGGCATGTTTAACCTTGACGCACAATACCTTGAAACCGAGGAGATGTGGTTCGTCAACTGGGACCTTGGCGGTCCGTTCTGGGACAAGAACAACACCACGGCGCAAAAATCCTACGCCAACTCGCCCCATCTCTTTGTTGACAAATGGACGGCTCCTATCCTCATCATCCATGGTGAAAACGACTACCGCATCTGCTTCACGCAGGGCATGCAGGCCTACAATGCCGCCGTGTTGCGCGGCATCGATGCCGAATTTCTATTCTTCCCCGACGAGAACCATTGGGTGTTGCAACCCCAGAACGGCATCCTTTGGCAACGGAGGTTCTACCATTGGTTGGACAAATATTTGAAATAATTTATTGATTTATTGATTATGTGGAGGCGTGCCATGGCGCGCCTCCACATAATCAATAAGACAAAACCGAACATGTCAGACGAAAAATTCAAAGGCAAATACCGGATAAAATCCGCCCGTGCATCGTGGCACGATTACAACGGCGGGGCCTATTTCATCACCATTTGCACGAAAAACCGCGTACATTATTTCGGCGAAATCATTGATGGCGAAATGGTTTTGTCGGAAATTGGGGAATATTGTGCGGAACAATTCCGCAATGTTTCTTCGCATTATCCTTATGCGATTATTCCTTTGTTTGTCATTTTGCCGAACCATATTCATGCGATTGTAATCATTTGCGAAAACGTTCAAACTACGACACAAATGGCCAACAACCGTTGGAAATCCGATCACGTTGATGAAACCATGCAATACATTTCCCGTCAAAAAGGGCGTTTATCCGTTTCCATCGGCGGTTTGAAACGTGCGGTCACCCATTATGCCAACCAACACGCCATCGATTTCGCATGGCAAACCCGTTTTTATGACCGTATCATTCGCAACGACAATGCAATGAATCACATCATTGCCTATATTGAAAACAATGTCGCAAAATGGAATGAAGACGAATTGTATTCATGTTATTTATTGTAGAAACATGCGGTCAAGCCTCTGCAAAAATATTTATTTGCGCCATTTATTTCTTTACGAAGCGTTTGTTACACTGATTTCTGTTT
>JBGYXG010000099.1:0-5104 GCA_041842465.1 Candidatus Limimorpha sp. | reverse complement strand
GGTGTCTGTTATCATCTTTTGGATAAGTCGCTCCTGTTTGTCGCTCAATAGCTTCCTGTCCTCTGACTTAACGCCACGCTTCTTGGCTGCCAAGCCTCTTTGGCCCTCTTTGTCATAATCTTTGCACCATTGACAAATTGTCGCCGGTCTGACACCGATTATTTGAGCTGTTTCTTTTCGGGAACGGCCTGACTTTTTCAGCCGGATGGCTTGACGGCGAAATGCAAATCGTTCTGTCTCTGGTAATGTGCGGAAATCTATCTTGTTCATGGCGCAATGATACAAAATAATTTCGGTATATTGCCGACAGGTTAATATATGATGCAAATATACACTTTAATTATTTCCTCCATTATTTTCTACCGCAAATAAAATCTCCTTGCCCTCCCCTGCCTTTCAAAAAAAAATTGGAAGCAAACCTGAAATTAGCTATTTTTGTAGGGTTCATTTCTGCTGGACTTTAGTAGGTCATATTGAAGAAACATTGCATTAAATAATTAGCAATCAGTCTATTACAAAAATCCAACAAAGTCACGCCAGAGTAAAGGATACATATATGTTCAAGTCAAATTCAACCGTAGAGTCTTACCATTTCAATACATCGGCAACAGGAAATCCTTCCACGCAGACGCCTTATCTCATTGCCGATGATGTTCCGCAACTCAGCCTGCTCATGGCTTCGCGCTTTATAGAGTGGGTTTTGGCACATCCTGATGGGGTGGTCTGCCTTCCCGCCGACAAACATGCCGAACCCTTTATCAAAGCAATGCACCGCCTGCTTGACACTTGGGAACATACTGAAACACAGCATTTGTTAGAACAACATGGCATCCATAATAAAAAGCCTTCGCTCACAGGCCTGCATTTTGTTCAAAGCAACGAGTTCTACCCCATTTCGCCGCTCCAGCACAATTCGGTCTATCACTTCGTGGTGGAACACTATATCGAGGGTTTCAGCCTCGATCCCGGCAAAGCGCTACTAATCAACTCCGACGACATTCTGCTACACAATGGCAGAACCTACAACGAAGTCTTCCCCGATTGCCAAATAGATCTGTCACTACGCTACCGCGAAACACGCGACAAGGAAGAAGAAATAAAAAAACGTTCCATCTTCCAGATTGACGACTGGTGTTCGCGATACGAACAGAAAATCCGCGAGATGGGGGGCATAGGCTTTTATCTCGGCACCATCGGATCCGATGGACGTATTGCCTGCAACATCAAAGGATCCGACTTGTTTTCAACCACCCGTATCACCCAAACCAACTTTGAAACCCAGGCGGATGCTGCCAATACCTTAGGGGGTATTGAAGTGGCTCGAAACCGTTTGGTCATTACCATTGGATTGGGAACCATCACTTACAACCCCGATGCTACCGCCATTGTTTTTGCAGCAGGAGAAGCCAATGCCGACATTGTCAAAACCGCCCTCGAAAGCCCGATGTCGGCCACCTGTCCGGCCACCGTCTTGCAACGTCTTACAAACGGACGCTTCTATCTTACCAAAGGCAGCGCCTGCAAATTGGAAGACCAAATCGAGCAATACTACAGGGCCTCTCCTTGGGATTTTTCCAAGACCGAACGTTCCATCATCGATCTTTGTGTGAAAATCGACAAATACGCCCACCATTTGACCATGGACTACCTTATGGACGACCCATGGTGCAAACTTATCCCCAACCTCAGCTTGGACACGGTAACCGAAGTCGTCAGCCAAATCAAGACAAAACTGCACAGAGGCATGGAATGTGAACAAGGCAAGGTCATTTATCACACCGGGCCTCATCACGACGACATCATGCTGGGCATCATGCCATATGCCAACCGTCAGCTGCTTTCGGGAAACAACGAAGTTCACTTTGCAGTGGCCACTTCGGGCTATAATTCCGTAACCAACCATTTTGTCGTGCAAACCTTGCGACAATGCCTGCAAATGATGGAAAGCGGTGAAGTACAGATGCTACTTTACCCGAACTTTTTCTCTGACGGTTATCAGCACAAGCGCTACAAGGATGTCTATCATTTTTTGGACAACTGCGCCCGGAAAAACGAACACGAAAAGCAGCGTGGGCTTTGTCACCGTGTGATCCGTGACATCATAGAAATATGGCATATTGAAAGCTACAACGAGTTGGTGCAATGTTTGAACGGTATTATCAACGAACTGTCTGAAAGCTACGAAGGCAGCAAAAATCCGTCCAACGTGCAGTTGTTGAAAGGCCGCTTACGCGAGTTTGAGGAAGAATTGGTATGGAATTACAACGGCGTGCGTCTCGACCACATCCATCATTGGCGCCTGAAATTCTATACGGAAGATCTTGTCCCCGACAACCAGTCGGATACCGATACCATTCTCGAACAATTCCGCAGCTATCACCCCGACATCATCAGCCTTGCTTTCGATCCTGAAGGAAGCGGTCCCGACACCCATTACAAGGTGCTGCAAGCCATTGCCGGAGCCATCAGGAAATGGAGTCAGGAAACCGACCTGACCCATCTGCGCATCATCGGCTACCGAAACGTATGGTTCAAGTTCCATCCATCCGAAGCCACCATGTTTGTCCCGGTTTCCCTCAACGACCTGGCCATCCATCAAACCGCCTTTGCCGAAAGCTACCTGACACAGGTGGAGGCATCCTACCCCAGTCCGGAGTGTGACGGGCCTTTCAGCGAAATCTCACGCAGAATATGGATGAAGCAAATGGGGCAAATCCAGCATGTGCTCGGAAAAAACCACTTCTATGAAAGCGACAACGCCCTTATCCGTTCCACACATGGACTTATTTATCTGAAAGAAATGGACATCAACGAATTTATCATGCTGGCAAATGAATTGAAAAAACGTTCCGAGGGATTCTAACCGGTTAAAAAACACCGATTTGTCGAGTCAATTCCTGATAGAGAAGAAAAAAAACGCCCATCGTACTTTTGCAGCTCGATGCAAATTAGCCGTTTCCTTTTATTGCAGAAAAAGAGCTACCTTTGCAGCAGACATTGAATAACAAATCCATGATACCTTTCAAAGACCTTTGTTTAGAAGACCGCGATACCATCTTAAAATACACATTGCCAAGCCAAAATGCCAGTTGCGACCTTTCATTTTCGAGCCTGATGGCATGGAGATTCATGTACGACACGCAGTTTGCCATCGTTGAAGACTTTCTTGTTTTTCGCTACCGCGACGGAATAAAGACGGTCTACATGATTCCCATAGGCATAGGAAACGACATTGAACCAGTAATCAATTTACTGATAGAGGATGCCAAATTGCATGGCTTTCCCTTCCTAATGCTGGCTTCGCATAACTATCTTAACAAGAAACTGACTGAAAAGCAGATGGAAAGGTTTTCATTTTCATGCAATCGCAATTTAAGTGAATATGTTTACAACCGCGAAGACTTGGCGTTATTGAAGGGTTCAAAATACCAAGCCAAACGCAACCATGTCAACAAGTTCCGCAATACCTATTCCAAATGGGAATACAAAGTCCTTACGCCTGAATTGGTCGGCGACTGCTTATCCATGGAAAAAGAGTGGTATCAAGCGAATATTGACAAAGACTCGGAAAGCATTGAATTAGAACGCCGCGCCTTGACTTTTGCACTGCATCACATTCAAGACACCGGCGCATTGGGAGGTGTTTTGTGCGTGGATTGCCAAATTGCAGCATTCACCTTGGGATGCCCCATCAACTACGAAACCTTCGATGTACAATTTGAAAAAGCCGACACCAAATTCGAAGGTGCTTATACTGTTATTAATCAATTGTTTGTACAGCATCTTCCAGAGAAATACATTTTCATCAATCGGGAAGAAGACTTGGGACTTGAAGGGCTACGACACGCCAAATCGTCCTACCATCCTGTGAAAATGCTCGACCGCTGCATGATGACTTTGAAATGATGGAAATCAAAACACAGTTGCGAAAGCTATGGGATCTTTGTTTCAATGAAACTCAAGTCTTTTCCGACTTGTATTTCGAGATGCGCGATATCGAACAAAACAGCATTTACATTGAGCACAACCAACACATTGTCAGTGCCATGCAACTGTTGCCTTATTCCCTTACTTTTCACGGAACCAGCTTTGACACCGCCTATATATCAGGTGCGTGTACCCATCCAGACTTTCGCAAACAAGGTTTAATGCACAACCTAACTATCAACGCTTTTAAAAGATTGTACCGGCAACATACCCCCATTGTCACACTGATACCCGCCAATCGGAACCTATTTGACTACTATTCAAAGTTCGGCTTTGTCGCAAATTTCAACTACGCATTACAACAAATTGAAAGTCAAGAATATAATATTGACAACATCGTTGAATGCCAATATTTTGAAATTGAAGAGGCATACTCATATTTCAGTTCAAGATTATCGGAACGAAATTACTGCATACAACATTCCTTTAAGGATTTCAAGATGATTATCAAGGATATGGAATCAGGTGGCATTCAGCCTCTAATAGCCATGAGAGAAGGTAAAATAGCAGGCATGGCGCTTCCATACCATATGGATGGCAAAACCATTATAAAAGAACTCCTTTACGATGATGAATCGGTGCGCTGCTGGCTGTTGTCACTCCTATCGCCTGCATCCCTTATCATTCCAGGAAACGAGCAACAACTCGGCATGATGCGGGTGATTGCCCTTTTCCCCATTTTGGAAAAATACGCCCAAATCCATCCTGAAATTGACACGGAATTTCATTTGAAAGACATTCTTATCCCAGAAAACAGCGGAGACTATGCCATTGGAAATGGGAAAGTGACGCAAAGAAGTGGTAAACGATACGAAGAAATCGACATCACAACCATCACCAAGGCGATTTTTAGCGATGAAGCGTTTATTTTCCCCAAAGCTCTGCAAGGATTCAAGCCGCTATCCCCTTACATGAGCCTGATGCTGGATTAAGGAAGATTTCAGGGATTATTATGTTTCATTTTTGAGATCGAATCTCTCTAAAAACAGAACGCCCTGCCTTTTGGGCAGGGCGTATCCGTTAAGGGTGGGCGGCGACCTACTTTCCCACACGGATGCAGTATCATCGGCGCTGCGGGGCTTAACTTCTCTGTTCGGAATGGGAAGAGGTGCGCCCC
>JBGYXG010000098.1:0-14157 GCA_041842465.1 Candidatus Limimorpha sp. | reverse complement strand
GACTACATCGTCCATGAGAAAGAAGAGCTGAAGATAGACACAGCAAATCGCAGAATGAAAATGGATGTGGTCAAGTAACAATAAACAGGCGAATTACAAATGGGATCCGCCTGATAATGCTTTTAATCATTTACGAACAGAAGCATATCGATGAGAAAATAATAGTAATTTTGTCTTTCAACTCCCAACAAATGCCCTACTGCACGACATATACGAGTAATTGCACCCCCCCGCGACCCGGAGACTTGGAGCGGCGGCTTTGCCGGCAGGCCTAAGTTCGACCGGGGCTTCACGGGACACGAGCACCTGTACGGCTTCGGATTAATAAACATGAACGGCCGCATGTACGACCCCGTGATGAGTTCGTTCCTTTCCCCGGACAACTGCATCCAAAGTCCGGATTTTTCGCAGAGTTTCAACCGCTACTCCTACTGCCTGAACAATCCGCTGAAGTATGTGGATCCGAGCGGGGAGTGTATTGTGACTTCCATTTTGCTTGGTGCTTATATCGGTGCGTACGCCAGCCTTGCGATTAATTTCGTCCGTATCAACAGCGATGCGGACTTTGTAAACGCTTGGACTCTCGGAGCCTTGGGCGGTGCTGTGGGAGCGGCTGCGGGAATAGGAGCGGGAGCCGCCATGTCGAGTCTTGTTGGCGATATTGGCGCCATTGGTGGCGGGTTGACGGGAGCTTCCAGTGGTTTTGCGGGCGGCTTTGGGAGTGCCTCCACCGTAGCGTGGTGCACGGGCGTCTCTTTCGGCAACGGCCTGTCGTCAGGCTTGAAGGCCGGCGGCTGGGGAGCGTTGGCGGGCGGAGTGTTGGGCGGATTGGAAGGAGGGTATTCCGCGTACAGTAATGGTGGAAATTTTTGGACGGGAAAAGGAGCCGCTTTTGATGTTATAGATTCTTCTGTCAATCCCAACGAAAGTACTACAATTGATGTCGGTGAAGGCATGGAATATTCAAATGAATATGCCAAAGAGTTTTCCAAAATGAATTTTTCAGATGTGAAAGGAGTTGACTATTTATATGCAGATGGAACTGTTCCAAAAGGTTATACAAAACAAGGCGATATGGTCTTTAATACAAGAGGTCGGTCCGTTGGTAGAACCACAATATATAACGGATTCGGGAAAGGATCAAATGTTTATTTGTACAAGGCTGCCTTCCAATCTCCAGAACAATTGTATTTGACAATGGGGCATGAATATCTTCATTGTGCTTACAATTATAGTGGTAAAAGTATTGCCAAATATCAAGATAATGGAGCATATTCATGGGAAAGGGGCCAAGCTAAGATTTGGAAAATGAGTGACGTAGTTGCGAAATGTGATTATATGATAAGGACTTTTTATCCGACTTCAGAATATTCCTATACTCCGAGCAAATTCGGGTTTTATTCAATTTCTATCAGACCACAATTACCTTAACAGCCTCTATGAAAAATATTATTTTTGCTTCATTCCTTATGTTGCTTTTGTCAGTAAGGTGTAATGTAGATAGTCACAGCGTAGAATCGGATAGGTTTCCCTTTTTTGTGTTATTCGAAAACTATTACAATAATAATCTCTGTATCTCGGACTCATTGCTCGAGCAATTTGCAAAAACGGAGGTCGTTCTTAGTGACACAATTTTTAGTGAAACAAATCGCAATTTTGATACCATTTCCAAGATAGAAGGTAAGCTACTCGAATTATTGTCGGAATCTGATACAGTCAATGGCTGGGCATTTAATCCTAATGGCGCAATTCATGATGGCAAAATACGTAACGATTTCATTTGTGGATTAAAACAAGAGCGAGCACTCTATTATTTGGGAGAAATTCCCATTTCGAAACACTTCCGAAGTTGGGTACTATTATCGAATAATAAACTGAACAATTTTGAGTTTCGTCAGTACGAGGTATTCATTGTCAATATGCGAAATCAATTCGTAAAATCTATAATAAGAGTGCATGATTATTGTTCTTACTGGGGGGATTCCGGTTCCACAATGACGATGAAAGAAGGGAAAAATCTCTTCTTGCAGAAACAGTTCATCGAAAGTTCCGATAATACTATCCCTGATGAATATTTATTAATCCCTGATAACGAAGGCAATTATCCGTATGACCCTGCTGTACGATTTCGTTTTGACAGAAATGGATTTGTAGAAATTGTAGAATGTATCGAACAATGAACATAGGTATCGTGTAATAAGTGGGCAATTAGTTTTTTAGGAGACGGCTTGGCCGCCCGCCTAAGTTCAAATAAGGAGTGCCGTTTTTTGCTTTGAAAAAAAGGCTACTTTTGCTGTTTCACAACAAAAGCCATCATGCAGCGTCATAAAAGTCTGATATTGCCCGTTGCCATCTTGCTGGGTCTTTTCTTTCACGAAACCATCAGTGTGTTGCAGCCGTTGTTGCCCTATCTGATTTTTATCATGCTTTTCTTCTCGTTCAACGCTTTGAATGTGAAGGAAATGCGCTTCTCCATGTTCAACTTTTGGCTGTTGCTGTTTCAGCTCGGTCTTTCAACGGCGTTGTTTTTCCTGCTTCGGTCTTTTAACGAGGACTTGGCGCAAGGTGCTTATGTGATCGTGCTGACACCCACTGCCGCCGCTGCATTGGCGGTGTCGCTGATTCTCGGTGCCAACATCTCGATGATGAGCACTTATCTCATCTCTTGCAACCTGATTGTGGCCGTTGTGGCGCCGCTGGCATTCACCCTGATGTCGGTGAGCGGCGGTGTCGGTTTCTGGACCTTGTTTCTCGCCATTCTGTCGAAAGTATTCCCGCTTCTTATCGCACCTTTCTTTTTGGCCGTACTCACCCGCGCCTTCTGGAAAAAAGCCAACGATGCCATCAACCGGCATAAAAACATTTCGTTTTACGTGTGGGCGTTTTCTTTGACCATTGTCATATCGCGTGCCATAGGATTGGTAATCGATCAATACCAAGGCAACAAGACCATGTTTATCTGGATGGCGTTGATATCCATATTGCTGTGTGCCTTTCAGTTTATGGTGGGGCATATCATTGGCCGTTGCTATGGTGACCGCATAGCGGGAGGACAAGCCTTGGGACAAAAAAACACGGTGTTGGCCATCTGGATGTCGCAAACCTACCTGAACCCTTTAAGCTGTGTCATACCTACCTTATATGTCATCTGGCAAAATCTTTACAACAGCTTTCAGATGATGCAGAAGGAGCAAAAAGAGGCGAAACAACGTGGTTCATAAGTGTTTTTTGCCCTAACTGCAACTATTTCAGTAAAATGTATATTGAGTACGGGAAAAAGTAGTATTTTTGCCGCCCAAAGTTTTTATACATAATGACAGATAACGAAAGCACTGGCAAACGTCCGCGTATGGCCAGGAAGGCTGCAGAGCATCAAGATGAGTTCATGCAGTTCAAGTCCTTCAAGTTTTATCACCGTGACGGTGACGAAGAAGGAAGAGAAAGAAGAGAAGACCGCAAATTTGGCGACAAGCCGCGAGGTGGACGCCGTTTTGATGACAAACCGAGACGCCGGTTCGACGACGATAAACCGCGAGGCGAACGCCGTTTCAGCGATCGTCCCCGCCGCCGTTTCGATGACAACGAAGACCGTGGCGAACGCCGTTTCAGCGATCGTCCCCGCCGCCGTTTCGATGACAACGAAGACCGTGGCGAACGCCGTTTCAGCGATCGTCCCCGCCGTCGGTTCGATGACAATGAGGACCGTGGCGAACGCCGTTTCAGCGATCGTCCCCGCCGCCGTTTCGATGACAATGAGGACCGTGGCGAACGCCGTTTCAGCGACCGTCCCCGCCGCCGTTTCGATGACAATGAAGACCGTGGCGAACGCCGTTTCAGCGACCGTTCCCGCCGCCGTTTCGATGACAATGAGGACCGTGGCGAACGCCGTTTCAGTGACCGTCCCCGCCGCCGTTTCGACGATGACAGACCCAGAAGCCGTCGTTTTGATGACAATGACCGCCCAAGACGCCGTTTTGAGGATGACAGACGTGGCGGACGTCGTTTCGACGACAGCAACCGTGACCGTTTTAATGAAGATCGTGATGACGAGATGCCAAGAAGAGGCAGGAAGGGCTATGTCCGGGAGAAAGACCCTCTGTACGACCGTCCGAAAGCTACCGGAGAAATCCGTCTGAACAAATATTTGGCCGACTGTGGCATTTGCTCGCGCCGCGAAGCCGACGAACTGATTAAAGCAGGTTGCGTCACCGTGAATGGCGAGGTGATTACCGAAATGGGTGTCAAGGTCAAGCCGGAAGACAAGGTCGTTTATGGCGGACAGACACTCAATCGTGAAAAACTACGTTACATCCTGCTGAACAAGCCCAAAGGCTATATCACCACATCCGACGATCCTTTTGAGCGTGAAACCGTTATGGAATTGGTGAAGGATGCCTGTCCGGAACGCATTTTCCCTGTCGGTCGCCTCGACAGAACGACCACTGGTCTGCTGCTGTTTACCAACGACGGCGACATGGCCATGAAGATGACCCATCCCAGCACTGAAATTCCTAAACTTTATCAAGTCACCCTGAACAAGGCGCTGACTAAGAACGACATGCTGCGTATTGCCGAAGGCATTGAGCTTGACGACGGTCCCATTGCTGCCGATGCCATTTCCTACGTGGAAGGCGACGAAAGCAAGAAGGAAATCGGAATCGAATTGCATTCAGGCCGTAACCGTATCGTGCGCCGCATCTTCGAACACCTTGGCTACGAGGTGGAAAAGCTCGACCGTGTGATGTTCGCCGGTCTCGACAAGTACAAATTGCCGCGTGGCACTTGGCGTTTCCTGACCGATCAGGAAGTCAACAATCTGAAAAAGATCTGATAGAGAACATCTTGATGATAAAAAAAGGGTGACCTCAAAATAAGGTCATCCTTTTTTGTTGGCTGTCTGTCTAGTCCTGAAACAACGTTACAACAAAAAAGAACGTAGAAGCAGGACGCTAATGAAACAGCGCATGTATGCCATTATCTGTGTTTGTGCCAAGTGTAATTGATTCCGGCACGGAACCATACCCCGGGCTGTTCAAGATTACCGTAGTCGAAATAATGTTCGTTGAAGATATTCAGCACTTCGGTAAATACGTGCCATGCCTTATGGGTATAGTTGAGCCTGACGTTGGCAAGCCAATAGGGCGGGTAGGGTGTGAGCTGGTTCTGGTTGGAGAAATCGTGGAACTCGCCTTTGCGTTTGTGATACGACACGTCCCATGAAGCGGTCAAGTGGCGATAAATGCGGTGTTGTAGCCGCATTTGCAAAACGTGCTCGGGATGGTCCAGGACGTAGCGGCTGAGATACCCGTTGGTTTCTTGGTTGGAATGGATAAAGCTGTAATCCCATTGTATTTTTTGAATGAAGAAATTGTTTTTTAACGCCTCAGGATGCAGCACGAGTGAAATCTCCGTGCCTGTGAAACGAATTTCGGAAAGGTTGATGCAATGCCAAATGCTGTCTTCGTCGCGTTTCACATAGTCGATCATGTCTTTTCCCAGGCGGTGATACACGTTGCCCCGAAATTCGGCGAAAGTCTGGGCGTTTGGACCATGAAGAAGGGTTGTGATGAAACTGATTTCTACTGATTTTGCCTTTTCCGGAGAAAGGTTTTTGTTGCCCAAGATGTCGCCGGTCTTATAGTAGAGGTCGGTAAAGGTCGGCATGCGCAGCGAAGAGGAGGCAGAGGCGATGATTTGTGATTTCAGGGTTTCATTGCCGCAATGCAGGGGTGCAAATTCATATTTCAGGTCGATGGCAGGCAAGGGGTAGATTTTGTCTTTCAAGTCGCTGTTGTGCTGGACGAGCAAGGTGGCGGCAACGCCGAAGTTCCGGTAGTTGTAAGTTTGGGATATTGAAAACGAGCTGTGTACGCGGGTTCGGCCATGTGTGTAATCCAATGCGGTATGAGGGATGGCAATGGGTGAAAAAAGCGGCTCTCCTAAATTGCGGCTTATCACGTCCTCGGCACGCAAGTCGCCGCTCCAAGCGGTGCGCCCCCAAGCGTAGTCCACAAAACTACGGACGTTGGCGCCGAAAACTTGTGAGAAATGGTAGTTGTTTCTTTCTAAAGGTTGGTCTTTGACCAATTGAAACACGTCTTTATTGCACCTATAGTAAACGGAAGGGATGATTTTCAGTTTGCCGTAGTTTTCCCATTGCAACGAGCTGATCAGGGTTTGGGTATGGTCGTGTTGATGGGGGAATTTCGGGCTATAGAAACTGTTGGCGCCATAGTTTCTATCGGTATAGCCCATTTGCACGGCGATTTTTCCGGATGTGGTTGTCAAGGTGCCGTGGTAATAGACTTGGGAGGTTTTGAAATCGGTGTTTTCGCGGTATCCGTCGCTTTGTTCACGGGTAATGGAAACCAAATGGGTGGTGTTGCCGAGGGCGATGTTGGCATCGGCACCGGCAGACCAGAAGCCGAACATGCCTCCACCCATTCGCAGGCGGACGTAAGTCTCTTTTTCAGGAACGGTCACCAAATTGATCATTCCCGAAAGGGCGCTGCTGCCGAAAAGAAAGGCTGAGGTGTTTTTGTAAAGGTTGGTTTTTTGAAGAATACCGGCGTGGAAGGGAAGGTTCAGAGCGTAATGTCCGGTTTGAGGGTCGGAAAAATTGATGCCGTTGATAAAAACGTGAGTTTGGTCGAAGTTGCCTCCGCGATAGCTGACATCGGCTTGCGTACTCAATGGACCGCGTTGGCGAAGGTCTATGCCGGGAAGGTATTCCAAAAGTTCGCTCACCGAAAGAACAGGAAGTTGTTGAATCTCATCTTGTTTCAAGGATGCGTTTAGGTGAATGGGAAACAAGGAGCCTTGCAACAGTACCTCGCTGTCCATGATTTCCACAGCAGGCAGGTCTTTTGAGAAGGTAACGCTGTCAGGATCCACTTTTTGAGCGGCGATTTTCCCCGGAAGGGCTAAAATGGAACACGACACGCAGAGCGTGCAGATTTTAATGACTTTGTGTAAAGAGGCAAAAACGCCGTAGCCTTTACGTGTCCAATGCTTGAAGTAAACAACGGACTTTTTTCTAAACTTGTAGTTCATCTTTTTGATTTAATGGATAAATGATTAATGAATGCCATAAAAAGGCGTGCAAAAGTACGGCTAATTTCCTATTTTTGCATCATGAGTAGGATTGCGATGAACACGGCTACACAGGTTTTTATCGGACAGCATTTGCATGACGATGCGAATGACCTTGCGTTGCGGAAAGCTCCGACGGATGTCGATTTGGCTTTGGCACTGCGGCAGATCATGGCGCGTCAGTTGTTGGAAAAGAAAGTGCCGTCGTGGAGTATTCGTGACGATTTGCTTTTTCCGCCACATCTTTCCATCGAGCAATGCTCTTCGGAAGCTACGGCGGCTTATAAGGCGACTTTGCTCACCGGAAAACGGTTTGTCGATTTGACAGGCGGATTAGGCATCGACAGCTATTTTATGGCTCCTCAGTTTGAGCAAGCCGTTTATGTTGAGCAGGACAACATGCTCTGCGATTTGGCAAAGCATAATTTCCAGCAATTGCAAAGTACTATTGAAGTGGTTCACCAGAGGGCGGAAGATTATGTGGAGCAAAGCCTTCCCATAGATTGTATTTTCATCGACCCGGCACGACGTAACAGCAGTGGTCGCAAGGTTTTCGGTATTAGCGACTGTACGCCTGATGTGGCGAAGTTGCAGGAGAGACTTTTGGGAAAGGCCTCTCAAGTGTTGGTCAAGCTGTCGCCCATGCTCGATATTACGCAGGCTTTGAAGGCATTGCATCATGTGAAAGAGGTGCATGTCGTCAGTGTTTCCAACGAATGCAAAGAGCTGCTGCTCTTGATGGAACGAGGATGGAAGGCGATGCCCACGTTTTGCTGTGTCAACCTGAATACGCATCAGGAAGCGGTGTCGTTTTATCTTGAAGAAGAACAAGATTGCCCTTTACGGCTTTCCGAAGGCGTGATGCGCTATCTGTACGAGCCAAACGCCAGCTTGTTGAAAGCCGGTTGCTTCAAAGCGATAGCGCAACGGTATAATCTTTATAAATTGCATGTAAACAGTCATTTGTATACTTCCGAACAGTGGTTAGGCGACTTTCCAGGACGTGTTTTTGAAGTAACGGGTAGCGAGCGTTATGGCAAACGCCTTCGGCAAACCCTGTTGGGCGATTTGACGAAAGCCAGCATTGCCGTGCGCAACTTCCCGCTTTCCGCTGCCGAATTGCACAAAGTCCTGCGTCTTTCCGACGGTGGCGATACCTATCTCTTTGCCACAACACTGCGCCAAGGCGAGAAGGTGCTGATACGGACAAGAAAAGTAGAGGGCTTATCATGCACTTGACGTTTTATGTCTCGCTTAATTATTGAATCATAATAAGTTGCGAAAACGCTTTACCCAAGCGGCTGTGCGCAATCTTTACGGTGGAAAACGGTCTGTGATACCCGTTCCATGAAATGCCACTATTCCCCGATGGCTGCGTTTCGTTCATGAATAATTGCTATTTTTGCAGTTCAAAACATGAAGACAAAAGTCAAAATTATCTAAAATGGAAAAAAAGAAAAAACTCTTTGAGGATTTTCCTGACGTCAGTACCGAGCAATGGGAAGCGGTGATTGAGAAGGACCTCAAAGGCGCCGATTACAACAAGAAATTGGTTTGGAAAACGGCGGAAGGTTTCGCAGTGAAGCCTTATTACCGTGCCGAAGATCTAAAAAACATTTCTTGGATGGGCGTATTGCCGAATCAATTTCCGTATGTCAGGGGCAACAACGATGTGCAAAACACGTGGCTTGTCCGTCAGGACATCGTGGTGAACGATGTGGCTGAAGCCAACCGTTGCGCTCTCGAAGCCATTGCCCGTGGTGCCAATGCCATTGGCTTTCACCTCGAACTTGACAAGGCGTACACTGCCGATCAAATTTCATCCTTGCTGAACGGTATCGACCGGAACAAGGTTGAAATCAACCTGTTCAACAACAAGTACCATCTCCCGCTGCTTGAGATGATGTCGAAAATTCCCGGAATCAAGGGATCGATCAACTACGACCCGCTGACCCGTTACTTGCGTCGCGGCGTTTGGTATGTGAGCGAAAACGCCGACATGGAGCTTGCCTTTATTATGGCAAAAGGTGCCATGCCCGGTTTTCAGACTCTGAACGTCAACAGCCACATTTTTACCAATGCGGGAGCCACCATTGTTCAGGAAATGGCGTTTTCCTTAGCCATCGGTGTGGAGTATCTCGACAAGTTGAGCGAAAAAGGCTTGGCGGTTGATGCGACTGCCCCGAAGATGCGTTTCAACGTTGCTGTGGGTCAGAATTATTTCATGGAAATGGCCAAGATGCGTGCTTACCGTCTGTTGTGGGCCGATATCGTTGAGGCATACGGCGGCAAGGCGGAAAATGCCAAGATGCACATCCACGCCTGCAATGCCGAAATCAACCTGAGTCTTTACGATGCCTACGTGAATATGCTGCGCACGACTTCGGGTGCCATGTCGGCTGTTTTGGGCGGTGTGGATTCGTTCTGTGTCACCCCCTTCGACAAACCCTTTGAGCCGGTCACCGACTTCGCCGACCGCATTGCTCGCAACCAGCAACTCATCCTCAAGGAAGAGGCGCATTTCGACAAGGTTGTCGATCCTGCCGCCGGTTCCTACTATATCGAAAACCTCACCGATTCGCTGGCCAAGGCAGCATGGAATTTGTTCTTGCAGATTCAGGAAGAAGGCGGTTATTTAGCGGCCATCCGCAAAGGCAGCATCCAAAGCCTTATCAAGGAAAGTGCCACCGCTAAGTTCAGCCAAGTCGCCACACGCCGTCAAACCATACTCGGCACCAACCAATTCCCCAACTTCACCGAGAGCCTGAAATTTGCTCCCGAAAGCTGGGTGTTCGAATCCGACAACCGTCGTGACGCCAGGGCCGATATCGAGACCATTGTCACTTTCCGTGCTGCACAGCAGTTTGAGAAGATGCGTTACGCCACCGATGTTTATGCACAAACCCATAAGCGTCCCGTAGCTTGGATGTTTACCTACGGCAATCTCGCCATGTTGAAGGCACGCTCGCAGTTTGCCTCCAACTTCCTTGCCTGTGCCGGCATTGAAATCCAGGATAATGCAGGTTTCAAGACCTTGGACGAAGGTATCGAAGCTGCTAAGGAAGCGAAGCCCGAAATCGTGGTCATCTGTTCTTCCGACGATGAATACGGCGGCGGCAATGCGCTGAAGATTTTCGAGGCATTGAAAAACGATACCATCGTCGTGCTGGCGGGCAATCCCGAGGGCACTGTCGATGTGTTGAAAGATGCCGGTATGCGCTATTTCATCCATGTCAGAAGCAACGTTCTTGAGACTTTGCAAGACTTTCAGCAACAATTAGGTATAACAAAATAAAGCTTACGTTCATGAAACCCAATTTCAAAGACATCAATATCAACGTTATACCGCAGGGCAACGATGCCAAGCTGCCCCAAGGCGAACTGTGGGAAACCTCGGAACACATCATGGTGAAACCCGCCTATACCGAGAAAGACTTGGAAGACATGGAACATTTGAACTATGCAGCCGGTATCGCCCCTTATCTTCGTGGACCCTACTCCACCATGTACGTGATGCGTCCTTGGACCATCCGCCAATATGCCGGCTTCTCGACCGCCGAAGAATCGAATGCTTTCTACCGTCGTAACATTGCGGCAGGACAGAAAGGTCTGTCGGTGGCTTTCGACCTTGCCACGCACCGCGGCTATGATGCCGACCACGAGCGTGTCATGGGCGACGTGGGCAAGGCTGGTGTGAGCATCTGCTCCGTCGAAGACATGAAAGTGCTTTTCGACCAGATTCCGCTCAATAAAATGTCGGTCTCAATGACCATGAATGGTGCCGTGTTGCCCATTCTGTCCTTCTATATCGTTGCTGCTCTTGAACAAGGGGCCAAGTACGAAGAACTGCAAGGCACCATCCAGAACGATATTCTGAAAGAGTTCATGGTGCGTAACACCTATATCTATCCTCCGGAGTTCTCGATGCGAATCATCGCCGACATTTTCGAGTTCACTTCGCAGCACATGCCCAAGTTCAACTCGATTTCCATTTCAGGTTATCACATGCAGGAAGCGGGAGCTACTGCCGACATCGAGTTGGCTTATACCCTTGCCGATGGCTGGGACTACCTGCGTACCGGTGTCAAGTCGGGTCTCGACATCGATGCGTTTGCCCCGCGCCTGTCGTTCTTCTGGTGCTCGGGCATGAACCATTTCATGGAGATTGCCAAGATGCGTGCCGCACGTATGTTGTGGGCGAAGATTGTGAAGACCTTCAACCCGAAGAATGCAAAATCTTTGGCTTTGCGTACCCACACCCAGACATCGGGCTGGTCGCTGACCGAACAAGACCCGTTCAACAACGTGGCGCGTACATGTATCGAGGCCATGGGAGCCGCTTTGGGACACACCCAGTCGCTGCATACCAACGCTTTGGACGAGGCCATCGCCTTGCCTACCGACTTCTCGGCGCGTATTGCCCGTAACACCCAGATTTACATTCAGGAAGAAACCAACGTTTGCCGTGTCGTCGATCCGTGGGCTGGCTCATATTACGTGGAGTCCCTGACCAAGGAAATCGCCGAACGGGCCTGGGAGCACATCATGGAAGTGGAAGCCATGGGAGGTATGGCCAAGGCCATCGAAACGGGCTTGCCCAAGATGCGCATTGAGGAAGCCGCTGCACGCAAACAGGCCAAGATCGACTCGGGACGTGAGATCATCGTCGGTATCAACAAGTTTCGCCTCGACCATGAAGACCCCATCGAGACCTTGGAAATCGACAATACTGCTGTGCGTAACTCGCAGATCAAACGTTTGCAGGATTTACGTGCACATCGTAACGATGCCGATGTGCAACGTTGCTTGGATGCCATCACCGAATCGGCGCGTACCGGCAAGGGCAACCTGCTGGAATTGGCTGTTGAAGCTGCCAAATGCCGTGCCTCTTTGGGTGAAATCTCTATGGCTTGCGAAAAGGTGGCAGGTCGTTATAAAGCTGTAATACGTTCAATATCAGGAGTATATTCTATGGAAACCAAAGGAGATGAGAAGTTTGCCGAAGCTGTTGCCAAGGCGGATGCTTTTGCAAAAATCGAAGGCCGCCGTCCACGTGTCATGATTGCCAAGATGGGACAGGACGGTCACGACCGTGGCGCCAAAGTGGTAGCCACCGGTTATGCCGACATCGGTTTTGACGTGGACATGGGACCCTTGTTCCAGACTCCGGCAGAAGCTGCCCGACAGGCTGTCGAAAATGACGTTCACATCGTGGGAGTATCGTCACTTGCCGCAGGACACAAAACCTTAGTGCCGCAGATTATCGAAGAACTCGCCGGGTTGGGTCGCCCCGACATCATGGTTGTCGTAGGAGGTGTCATCCCCGCTCAGGATTACCAGTTTTTGTACGATGCAGGCGCTGCTGCTATCTTTGGTCCCGGTACCATCGTCAGTGATTCCGCCATCAAAATGCTCGACCTGCTTATCGCAGCAAGATCATGATAGCATGCTAAGTAAAACCAATCAGCCAATGGCCGGGATTTCGGCCATTGGCTTTTAAACCGGTGAACAAATATTGTCGAAAACAACCTATAAGAAGGAAGAACAAATAGTCCTTGGAAAGAAAAATCTTGCACTTTTTGATTCGAAGATTCACCCTGAAATAATAGTCAACCGATGAGCAATCAAACAGAATACGGCTATCCATCTGTTTTTGATGATATTCGTCCCTATACCGATACTGAAATCCCAGCGGCCATGCAACGTTTGGCGCAGCATGAGGAACTGTTTCAGCAAATTGCGGATTTTTTTGGTCCCGGGTTCGAAGCGCAAAATTTTCGTAAAATCTTGTGTGCAATAGATTCTGTCAAGGCATTTCAATGGAACGTCATGAAAAACATTTCCTATGGGTTGATCAAGAAGACAACCTCGGATTTTACTTGTTCCGGCTTCGAAAACATCGATCGTGAAAAGCCCTATCTTTTCGTCTCGAACCATCGCGACATCGTGTTGGACGCCATGCTTTTGCAATATTCCCTTGTTGTCAACGGGTTCGACACCTGCCAGATTTGCTTTGGCTCAAACCTGATTTTCAGTCCGCTGTTCAATGACATTGGAAAATCGAACAAGATGTTCCAGGTGGAGCGTGGGGGCAACCGGTTGGACTATTACCGCAATCTTGCCCATTTGTCCGATTACATGCGCTATGTCATCACGCAAAGAAAGGAGCCGGTATGGATTGCACAACGCAACGGACGCACCAAAGACGGCATCGATGCCACCGACCCTGCCATCATCAAGATGTTTGCCATGAGCAGCGACGAAGATCCCGTGTCGGCATTGTCGGCATTGAATATCGTTCCGGTTTCCGTTTCTTATGAATGGGAGTCGTGCGACCGATTGAAAGCCTTGGAACTGTATGCTTTGCGCGGTGGAAAATATGAAAAGAAACAGGGTGAAGACCTGAATAGTACCATTACAGGTATTCGGCAGCAGAAAGGCCATGTGCATTTTCATATCTGCCAGCCTATTTCCGAAGAAGAACTGAAAGCCTTTTCCGCAATGCCGTCCAATGCCTTTTTCCATAAAGTCGCTGCATTGATGGACGAAAGAATCAACGCTTCATACTCACTGAATGCAAACAATTACATCGCCCACGATCTGCTCTCTGCAACCGAAACCCATTGCGGCAAATACACGGCGGAACAAAAAGAAGCGTTTTTGCGTCATTTGGCTTGGGTGGATGACTGTGAAAACAAGGATCGTGAAGTGTTAAGGAACATCTTCTTAGGTATTTATGCCAATCCGGTCGATAGTGTCCTTCGCATCGGGTAAAATCATTTTCATAGAAGCACGGATGCATCAAAGTTTATTCCGTGCGTGCTTTTCCCAAAAAGACGACAAATCTCTTAAAGAGATGATGAACCGCTGAAAAACAGCTCAAACTGTGATGAAAAGGCGGTAAGGAGGCAATGGTATTTTCAATAAATGATTATCCGTATTTATACCTAAATTCATTTTTATAAGAAACAGCCGCCACCAAAAGTCTTCCAAATAAAGCCTCGGCAAAATATCTTCGGTTAAATTTATAACAAAATTCATCGAGATAAGCTTGGAGAAATTCCG
>JBGYXG010000097.1:0-25189 GCA_041842465.1 Candidatus Limimorpha sp. | reverse complement strand
GGCTTGCAGCACAACTGCTTCAAGGATGAAAATGGCGATATTTATTATATTGCCGGAGGTGCTTTCTCAATCGACCCCAAGTACAAAACAGGTATCCTGCGCATTAAGAACGGCAGCACTGAAATTGATCCCGATTACAGTTGGGTGTTCAACGACCAAGCTATTGAAGGCGAGAATGGCAAGGCACGCTGGTTGGTGGCTGCGTATTACTTGGGTAATGGCAAACTTTTCGGTTATGCGGATATTCCCGATTACTGGACTAATCCGGCTATGCCCGACTGGGTGCATGACCGTTCCATCATTTCCGTTGAAATAGACATCTGGAACAAGACGGTGAAAAAGCTGCCTATTCCTCGCACTTGTGCCTATTCCACGCATGTTTCCCCATACGAAGACCTGTTGCTCTTCTCAGTTTGGGGCGAGAGCGGCTCAGGCTTCTACACCTACGACCCGAAAACGGGCAAAGTGAGCGATGGTCCCGCCATCACTATGCCGGGGTTTGCTTTCTGGGCCTATCAGTTTGAAGACTAATTCTTTTCGGGCGGTTGGCTAGCCAACCGCCCGAAAAGAAATAACATGAATATGAAGGAAAATATTGAAAACAAGAAAAAAGCCGAAGGGACGCTTTCCCCTTCAGAATGCACAACCCTCATTGCAGGGCGGAAGATGACCGCCGACGGTTCTATGATGGTAGCCCGTTCGGAAGACTGGGATGCCATGTTTGCCAAAAACTTGGAGATTTACCGAGATACCGATAACGGTCCTGCCGATTTTACGGCGAAGGACAGCCTTTTTCGTTGCGAACTTCCCGCTAAGGCTTTAGGCTACACGGCTTTGGCACCTTGCCACCTGCCCGGAAACTGGGGCAGTGCCGGTTTTAACACGGCAGGCGTGGGTATGAGTGCCACCGAAAGCATTTTCAGCAGTGATAAGGCTTTGGAAGCTGACCCGCTTGTGCCGGATGGCGTGGCGGAAAACTCGGTGTTCAACATCGTGCTGCCCTATATCCGCACAGCACGTGAAGGCGTGTTGCGACTTGGCGGGTTGATCGAGAAACACGGCATCGCCGAGGGCTTCGGCATCGGGTTTGTGGACTGCCATGAAATATGGTACTTGGAAACGGCGTCCGGGCATCGTTGGCTCGCCTGCCGTATGCCACAGGATAAGTATTTTGTAACCGGCAACCAGAGCCGTTTCCGTGAATACAATCCTGACGATAAAGACAACTTCCTCGCTTCAGCCGACCTGATTGACTTTGCCACTGCGCATCAATTGTTTGACCCTGTTGCCGGAAAATTCGATTTTCACGAGGCTTATATCCGCGATGTTGAGTTGGACACCGCCTACAACTATCCGCGTGTGTGGGGCTTGCAGAAAATATTCAGCCCGAAAATAGAAAACGATGTGACGAGAAACACCTTCCCCGTCTTCGCCGTGGCTGAAAAGCCTATTTCGTTGGAGGATGTGAAGGAGGCGTTCCGTTTCCATTATCAAGGTACGGAACACGACCCCTACCTGCATTGCAACCCGCAAGAAAAATACCGTCCGGTGTCCATTTTCCGCACCACCCAGACCCATATCCTGCATGTGCGTCCCGAACTGCCGCAAGCCATTGGAAGGGTGAACTACGTGGCTATGGGCATGGGGGCGTTGGGCGTGTTCCTGCCGCTCTATCAAGGCATTACTTCATATCCGGAGGCTTACACCAAAGGCGGCAAGGAGTCGTGTGCCGGTTCGGCCTATTGGACGTTCCGCAAGGTGCAGGCGCTTGGCATGGTGGACTACAATCGATATGCGCCTCTCATCAAGGAGACGTATAGCCGCTTTGAGGCGGAAACGACGCAACGTCAGCATGAGATGGAGGAGGCGTATTTGCAGGAGTACCGTACCCGCCCCGTCGCCGCACAGGGAATGGTGCAGGAGTTTTCCGACAAGACCCTGCTGCGTGCCTTGAGCGTATCGGAAGACTTGATAGAAAAGCTGTTCACCTGGCTTACGGCGGACATTCAAGCTGAATACCGCTTTGCCGGTGCATAATTGAAGGTTATCAATCCTGACGGTATGGGTACGAATCGCACGAGTTTGGGGTATCGCGTTTTTGTCTTTGCCTATCGCGTATTGTCCTTTTTCTCAAAGAGTATGGGGTTGAAGAGATGTTCGCTCTTCCGCAAGAGAAGTTGTTGAAAGAAGTGGCGCAGATCAACCGGAAACGACGCTTTAAGAAGCCTTCCAGCGGCAAGTGTTATTACGAAGACGATTTGGTTTTTGACCGTTTTCACTGTTTGAAGATTCAGACAGGGCATGTAAAATCAAAGAAAGCCATCCTTGTGTTGTATGGAGGTGGTTTGTTTTGGCACCGATGAAAATCGATTTGAAGCTGGCTGCCCGTATTGCAAAGCGAACGGCTTCCGATGTGTGGTTTCCTTATTATCCGCTTTGTAGCGAACGCAGCATACGGACGACCTTCGAGATGGTCTATGATGTGTATCGACACATGTTACAGTCCTATGCTGCCGAAGACATGTCCTTTGTTGGGTGGTCGTCGGGAGCGTCGTTAGCCATCGGCATCTGCCAGTACAACAACGTGCAGGAAAAGAGACTGCCTCCGCCGCGCATGATAATCGCAGTGTCGCCGGGAGGCTTTCCATTCTTGCAGGAGGAAAAAGAAAAGATGGCGCAGTTGTCGAAGCGCGACATCATGGTGGACGTGGCGTTTATGCCCACAGCGAAAAGGCTGATGGAACATGGCGAGACGGTGCCCGATTACATGCTTTCGGCAATGTTCGGCAATTTTTCCGATTTTCCCGTGACGCATTTCTATTACGGCAGCGAGGAGACCCTTTACGCCGAGGCGGAGTTTTACAAAAGTGCTTGTGATGAACGCCGCGTGAAATATACATTTCACATCGGGCAGGGGCTGTGCCATTGTTATGCCACGCTGCCATATTTTCCGGAAGGGAAGCGGGCTTTTCGGGAAATCATCGCCTATCTGAACCGTTAAGCATCTGCTTTTGGGGTGTTGGGCATTCCTGTACGATGGTAGACCTAAGTATGGAGATGCCCAATGCCTTTGTACGGGTTACATCATTGTGATTCATCTTTCAAGTGTATAAGGCATTCATAATCAATTCTTTGTCACAAAGCAAAAAAACTAATCGTTTGATAAAATCAGAAAAGTACAACCTTTGCCGCCGATAAAAACGTGTTCAACGAATAAAAGCAAGGTAGTAAAATGCGGTCATGGCATCCTTGTTTTACAAGCAGTATCAGGAAGCCGTAGAAAATGGGGAAATTGCCGATACCGACATCATGCACTTTTTGATGAGTTTGTTAGGGCAGATTATTTTTCCTTTTTATTGCTGTCCGGTAAAAATCACAGAAACATTCATAGAATGGTAGTGTTTCAATCAGTGTGTCCGAAGTCTGTTGACTTCATGGATGCAATGCAAAATTAGGCAGGATAAGTTTTCCCGTATTCCCACGACTTTGCTTTTGCCCGACTGCCGAATGGTTTGGCAATTTGGAATTACAGGATGACGGGGTGAACTGGGAAATGTTTGACTTTCTTCTGTTTCGGTTTCGACACCCCCAAACGAACCGGAATTTGCAGATAAATGGCATGTGCACTGTCCATTTTGATGATAAGCAAGGCAAAAATCACCATTAATGGGGATGTTTTGTCCAATTTGTTCATGGTACTTTTGCACGTTAAAGATTATCCAAGATGATTGCTTTGTCATGGACGATATTATTGCAGCCTTTTGCTGCTTTACTTGTGTGCAGTTGCGTATTTTTGCAGGCGCAAATGCGGCGTGTCCTTTGGGGCACGGCCGTAGGCACTGCATTTTTATTCTTACCAATGAATCTATAACGAATTGACCATGAACAAAACAGCTATTGAACGACTTAACGAATTTGGACGGCAATCTGTCCCTTTTGTGGCGCTTATCAGCTACGACCGGCCTGAGGCCGACGTGGTGTGCCCTTTGGAAGAGGCTTCCCAACACGGCATACATTTCAAATATGAGGACGGCGTTGCCGGAAATCAAGAAAAAGCACCCCGATATGCGCTCGACATCCATCCGGTTGATTTCGAGACTTATCAGGCGGCTTTCGACAAGGCGCAGCAACGCATGGAAAAAGACCATGTCGGTCTCATCAACCTGTGCATGAAAACGGGCTTGCAGACCGACCTTTCCTTGGAGGAAATTTACCGCTACTCAAAAGCCAAGTTGGTCGTCCTGTACGACCGGCATTTTGTATGTTTCACACCGGAGATTTTTGTCGAAATAGAAAACGACACCATCACCACGCATCCCATGAAGGGCACCATCGGGGCGGATGTCCCGAATGCCCGCGAGGTGCTGCTCAACGACCCCAAAGAGCATGATGAACAGGTGGCGATATGCCAATGGATGCAGCAGGAGCTGTCCGCCGTGAGCGACGACGTGAAAATCGACAAGTTCCGCTATTTTACCAAGGTGAAGACTGTAAAGGGCGACATCTGGCAGACCAGCTCGCAGATTTCAGGCCGCTTGAAACCCGAATACCAACGTAATTTCGGCGACTTGTTTGAGAAAATGCTGCCCGTGGGTTCCATCAGTGGTGCGCCTAAAGCGGAATCCGAAGCCATTATTAAGGACGTGGAACGCTGTAAACGCGGGTTCTATAGCGGCATCTTTGTCCATTTCGACGGGAAGGTTTGCAGAAGCTATGTGCTGATACGTTTTGTGGGCAGTGACGAAAACGGAGCCTTGCACTACTTCAGCGGTGGAGGCGTTACCAATCAAAGTGAAGCGAAAAAGGAATACGATGAACTCAGAAAAAAAGTCTATCTTACTTTTTGAAACCGTCAGGGTGTCGCAGTTCAAGCCCGAAAACTTGGATTTTCACCTCCGTCGTGCCCAAGCCTCAACTTCAAACGGTCTTCGGTTCGACTTGGCATCGGTGATGGGTGTCCCCGACGAGGGCCTGTATCGGGTGAAAATCATTTACGACGAACAGGGTAATTTTGTTGAAAAACAGTGTTTTCCATACAAGAAAAGGGAGATTAAGTCCATCCGTCTGTTGTCTTCGGACATCAATTATGATAGGAAATATTTGGACCGCAGCGCCATCGACAGTCTTTTTGCCCGGCGCGGCGATTGCGATGAGGTGTTGGTGGTGAAAAACGGTTGGGTTACCGACACTTCCATTGCCAATATCGCCATCCGCTTAAAGGATAGCTGGTTTACGCCCCGTATCCCCTTGCTGAAAGGAACGGCGCGGGAACGCATGATAGAGCAACATCAATTGCAGGAAAAAGACATAAGCGTTGTGGAGCTGCTGAAAGCGGAAAAAATAGCCCTGATGAACGCCATGACAGGCTTTTACGAGCTTGAAAATCTACGTATTGAAACAGAATCAGATGAATAGGAACGATAAAATGGAAACGAAGCTAACCCATCATCGGATTCAATAATCATAATTATTTTATTTAGGAGTAAAAGATGAATAAGTATATCTATGTTGTTCTTGTCGTTGTGCTTTCGGCATTTCTGTTGCTGGATTATGTGCCGGGTTTACATGATTTTTCTTCATGGGTCACACCGCCCGTGGCTCTTTTTGTCGGATTGGCATATCTATTGGATGCCACGGAAACAGGAAGAGCTATTGGCGTAGGCATCAACGGCTTGGCGCGCAAATCATTGACCGTAACATTGTTCTTTATCGGGGCTTCTTTGTCAAGAGATGTGTTGAAGGCGGTGGGTGTTAAACCTTTGATACAAGGGGTGCTGTTATGGTTGGCCATCAGCCTCGGCTCGTTGGCGTTTATTTATGGGACAAATGGTATATGACAATTGGAATGCTGTAAGCGAATGGAAAATAAAGAACTACAGATTGATAGTGGGGTTTAAGTGTATGAAAGAACAATCAATAAAATAATACGAAAATGAGTTTTACAACCTTAGTGAATGAAGACAACGTCACCCTTGTGCAGGCAGTGGGCGGCATACGGCTGTGCCAAGAAGCATGGATGAAAAAGAAACTTTCCGACGAGCTAACGGAGCAAATGGAAAGAACGAATAACCACACGGAGCTATGAAAGTACTTTGCCATCATATTTATGAATACAAGAAAGGACTGCGAAACTTGGTCTTGCATACCATGGCTAGCAGGGATTTGGGAAAGGCGGAAGAGAAACTTCAGCAATACCGAATCACGTATTTTGTGCAATATGTCACGCCGCAAAAAGTGAACATATTCTTTGGAAAGGAGCAGTGTGTGAAGATTGTCAAGTCGTTTCACCGTCAATCGCTCACCGACTTTACCCCTGAAGAAGATTTCATTCTTGGCATCATGCTGGGCTACGACCGGCTGATACAGTGCGACAGGTATCTTGTCAGAAATGCGAAAAGGCAGGAACCAGCCACTAAATCCATTCAGTTGCCTTTTGCCTTGGCAGGACAAACCGTCGCATCCAATCAGCAAAACGACACGGAACCTCGTGTTGAAACGGCTTGATGAGGCGTGAAAAAGCCTTGTCTTTCGTGTCGTCTCACGCTTCATCCTTGTTATTCCACTCCCTGTATCGGATTCCCCTTTTGAGGGTGTTTTTTTGTTTTCAGTTGCATGCCGCACAATGTCTTTCTGAACGGCGGTTCAAAATCTATCAGGCATCATTCGGTAACAAAAAAGCCCCAACTTTCAATTCAAAATCAAAATACCGCATATTGATATCCATATTAATGGGGATAAAGGCAGTAAAAATCCCAATTAATAGGTAGGGGACGCCTTGTTGAGACCCCTTATTTTTGCCCGATAAAAATGTTTATTAACCAAGTCGTCCATTACTGTTGCAGAGCTTGTAACGTAACGGATGACATTTCAAATCAAATGGGAGTATATTATTATCATGAGAAAATCGCTTTTTGTAATGACAATCATTGCTGCAACCATGTTGACAGCCAATGCGCAACAAACCTTTCCGGCACAAAAGCAAGTGCGTGAGCATGAACATGACGGTCGTGTCTTTATCGGAGGAGCCGTAACCTTTTGGAACAATACGGATGAGAAAAAAGTAAGTTTGGATTTATGTCCAGAGGTCGGTTATTTGTTCAATGATGACTGGGGTGTCGGGGTGATGCTGGGTTATGAGTTTGAATCGGAAACGGAACATGCGGTCAAGCATGTCTCACAAGCATTCAAGATTTCCCCATTTGCACGGTATTACTATCTGCACAAAGGTCCTTTCAATCTGTATTTAGACGGAGGATTTGGTTGGAATCGAGAGAAACATGGCGTGAAAGACGGTAATTCTTATTTGCACAAGGGCTTTGAGATAGGTGTTCGTCCCGGTGCCTGTGTCGATCTGACGGAAGGTCTTTGCCTATGCTTGCGTATGGGGTTCGTCGGCTATCGCCATGATTATTTCATGGGAGAGGAAGATGGAATCGGAAACAACGGTTTCGGCGTCCGCTTCGCCCCCGAAGAACTGATGATAGGATTGGAATTGGAGTTTTAATAGGGTGGGAACACCTATTGGGAATCCTGATGATGGGAGGTTCGTCTTGCTAGTATGGAGGCGATGGAATGTGTGGAATGTGCAGATGCGGAAACTTGGCGTCCGATCACCTATTTATTCATTAGGAACTGTTCAAAATCAAATTACAATAAAAATTGATACGGGATTTCGGGACGATGACTACCAAGGATGACTAGGACAACTATCGTTTAAGGTACAAGTTGACTACCTTGGCAGCAGCCGTCATGGTCACAGGTCATGGTTGCGCGGTCTCGCTTCATGGAGTAAAATCTACTTATCACAACAATTTAATTTTATTATTATGGAAGCATATCAAGGCTTTAAAGGTACAAGATGGAAGGATGAAGTGAATGTGAACAACTTTATCCTTGAAAACTACACGGAATATACGGGAGATGAAAGTTTCCTGACCCCTCCAACCGAAGCTACTCAACAGCTTTGGCAAACACTGAGCGGTCTGTTTGTTGAGGAGCAGAAAAAAGGCATTTATGATGCCGAAACCACGGTCCCTTCTCAGATTGACGCTTATGGAGCCGGTTATATCAACAAGGATTTGGAAAAGATTGTCGGGCTGCAAACCGACAAGCCGTTGAAAAGGGCCATCTTCCCCAATGGCGGATTGCGCATGGTGAAGCAAGGTCTCGAGGCTTACGGCTACAAATTGGATCCCAAGACCGAAGAGATTTACACCAAATACCGTAAATCGCACAATGAAGGAGTTTTTTCGGCATATACCGAGAGCATTAAGAAATGCCGTAGCAACGGCATCATCACCGGTCTTCCCGATGCCTATGGTCGTGGTCGTATTATTGGCGACTATCGCCGTGTTGCACTTTACGGTGTTGACAGGCTGCTGAACGAGCGTCAGGCTCGCTTCAAGAGTTGCGACCCTGATGAGATGACAGACGAGCTTATTCGCTTGCGCGAGGAGCTTACCGAGCAAATCAACGCATTGAAAGCTCTCAAGCGTATGGCTGTCGCTTATGGTTTCGACATTTCGCGTCCTGCAATTACGGCGCAGGAAGCCATCCAGTGGACCTACTTCGCTTATCTGGCGGCTATCAAAGATCAGAATGGCGCAGCCATGAGCTTGGGAAGGGTGTCCACTTTCCTCGATATCTATATTTCCCGCGACCTCGCCAATGGCCTTATCACTGAGCAGCAAGCGCAGGAAATGATGGATCATTTTGTGATGAAACTTCGCATCGTCCGCTTTTTGCGTACGCCGGAATACGATGAGCTTTTCTCGGGCGATCCGGTGTGGGTGACCGAATCAATCGGAGGAATGACTTTCAATGGGAAAAGCCTTGTCACTAAAAACAGTTTCAGAATCTTGCACACTCTTTATAACTTGGGACCGGCGCCTGAACCCAACTTGACCGTGCTTTGGAGCGAACATTTGCCCGAAAACTGGAAAAAGTATTGTGCAAAAGTCTCTGTTGACACTTCTTCGCTCCAATATGAAAACGACGATCTGATGAAACCGCAACTGGGTAACGACTATGGTATTGCCTGTTGTGTTTCGCCCATGGAAATCGGCAAGCAGATGCAGTTTTTCGGTGCACGTGCCAACCTCCCCAAAGCCTTGCTGTATGCAATCAATGGAGGTAGGGACGAGAAGACCAAGGAACAGGTGGCACCTTCCTCTTTTGAGAAAGTGAAAGGCGACTACCTTGAATTTGAGGAGGTGTGGAACAAGTTCGATAAAATGCTCGATTGGTTGGCGGGTACCTACGTAAAAGCGTTGAATATCATTCATTACATGCACGACAAGTACTCTTACGAAGCCTTGGAAATGGCTTTGCACGATGTGGATGTGCGCCGCACACAAGCCTTTGGTATCGCTGGCATTTCCATTGTTGCCGACTCGTTTGCGGCCATTAAGTATGGAAAAGTCAGGGTTGTGCGTGATGAAGACGGCGATGCAACGGATTTTGTGGTGGAAAAAGACTATGTGCCTTATGGAAACAACGATGATAACACCGACCGTTTTGCCGTCCAAATTGTGGAGATGTTCATGAACAAGTTGCGCAAGCACCCCATGTACAAAAATGCCATTCCTACCCAGTCCGTATTAACCATCACGTCAAATGTGGTATATGGAAAGAAGACGGGTAATACTCCGGACGGACGTCGGGCGGGTGCGCCTTTCGGACCGGGTGCCAACCCCATGCACGGGCGTGATATCCGTGGTGCTATCGCATCCTTGTCGTCGGTGGCAAAACTGCCTTTTAAACATGCCAATGACGGCATTTCCTATACTTTTGCCATCACGCCGGAAACCTTGGGAAAGCAGGAAGAGGAGAAGAAATGTAATCTCGTCGATTTGCTTGACGGTTATTTCTTACAGTCGGGACAGCACCTCAACGTGAATGTGTTTGACCGCAGTCTGCTGATTGATGCCATGGAACATCCCGAAAAATATCCCCAATTGACCATCAGGGTGTCCGGTTATGCTGTCAATTTCATCAAACTGACCAAGGAACAGCAGTTGGAAGTGATCGACAGAACCGTCACCACAAGTTTCTAACGGCTGGAAATGAAAGTATTGTCGAAATCGACTTGGATATAACAAGTTCTAATTCGGACAGAGAGACCCTTACGCAGGCCATGACGCTTTGGTATGATGAGGGTCTCTCTCCATTGTATTTTTTTCAACACCATAAAAATGTCCACATCTATCAGACCATTCAACAGTACCGATGGCGCTTTTTCCGTAGCATTCGACCAATTACCGTTGACCGACTCTTTCAGTGCCATCGAATGGAAAAAAGGCATGATACATTCATTTGAATCATTTGGAACAAAAGACGGTCCGGGTGTACGTTTTGTGCTGTTCATGCAGGGTTGTCCGCTTCGCTGCCTGTATTGCCATAATCCCGATACTTGGAAAATCGGGCGGCACAGCTACGAACTGTCTGCTTGTGAAGCTTTTGAGGAGATACGGAAAGTGAAGACTTTCATTCGCCATGGAGGCGTTACGGTGTCGGGCGGTGAGCCAATGTTGCAACCGGATTTTGTGAGGGATTTGTTTGCTTTGTGTAAAGAGGAGGGCTTGCATACGGCTGTCGATACTTCGGGATTCATCATGAATGACAAGGTGAAGGAAGTGCTGTCCCTTACGGATTTAGTGCTGTTGGATATCAAGCACATTCACCCTGAACGTTATAAGATACTGACTTCCAGACTGCTTAAACCAACGTTGCAATTTGTGGATTATCTGCAAAAAATCGGCAAATCCGTATGGGTGCGCTATGTGCTTGTCCCGGGCTATTCCGACAATGAACAGGATTTGCATCATTGGGCGGAATACGTTGCAAGATACGATATTGTGAAACGTGTGGACGTCCTTCCTTTTCATCAAATGGGAAAGCACAAATGGAAAACAATGGGGATCAATTACAAATTGGAAAATGTGTCTCCTGCTTCACCCGAACTGGTGGGATGGGCGGAACGGATTTTCAAGCAATACGGATTGCCGTTGGCAATATAGTATCGGTCTCTCCTCATTTGTTAAGTAACTGTTCAAAATAAAACGTCTTGGTGGTGGCGGTGATGAGTATTTTTAATCCCAATTAATTCAGAGAATCATGCTTTCACCGAATTGCTGATAATCTTTCAAAAACGATTCATGTAGTGTCATGCAATGATTTTTCCGTTCATTAATGAATTTGCCCCCAAATAATGCCTACCTTTGGCGATTGTTTTCTTGAGATTAACAATACTAATTATTTTATTTATCAATCAATGAAGAAGTTATACCTTGCTTTAATGTTATTACTATCTGGCATCGTTTCGTTTGCCCAGACGGTCGAAGCCACCTATCATTTTGTCCAACCTTCCATGCGTGGGATGGGGGACTATGAACAAATCCATTTCGAAGGCTGTATGCAGTCGGCTTTGGCCGGTCAGCCCTCTCTGCCTTGGCAGCGTGTCAGCCTGATGCTGCCTCAGGGTCAGGAAGCCGCATCCATCGAAGTGGTGCTGTCTGATTTAGTCGAGATTGACGGAAGTCACCGGCTTTATCCTTATCAGCCGTCACGCGCCTATTCCATGCCCGAACGCTCTGAGTTTGTAAAAGACGAGGCTCTGTACCGGTCGCTCCAGTCTTATCCCGAGGCAAATCACAGTCAACTCACTACGCAATACATGAATGGCGTTGGCTTTGCTTTTTCGGCATTCACGCCCGTGCAATATGTTCCTGCCAGCGGCAAACTGATGTTTGCCCGTACGGCAAAGGTGATCGTGACGCCCACGGCAAGCAGAGCCGATAGAAGCAACATGCTTTGGCTGACTGCCGATACCAAAAGCGGGGTCAAGGGATTGGCGCAGAATCCGGAAATGATCGAAAACTATAACGCCGAAAACAGATCGGTGAACGGATACGAACTGTTGGTCATCACCCCTGGACAGTATGTGGCGTCTTTTGACGGATACAAACGATTCTATAAGGAGCGCGGTCTCAGGACCGAAGTGGTATCCTTTGGAAAACGTCATCTCCGGCTCCCAAGGCCGTGACGATCAGGAGAAAATCCGTAATTATATCAAAACCGAATACCAAAGCAAGGGTATCGTCATGGTGCTGTTGGGAGGCGATGTGGATTTGGTGCCCTATCGCGGTTTCTATTGTTCGGTACAGTCGAGCTGGCCTTAAGTGGATTCCAATATTCCTGCCGACTTGTATTATTGCGCTCTCGACGGCACTTGGAATGACAACAATAACAACAAGTGGGGCGAAATTGGCGAAGACGACCTGCTGCCGGAGGTGGGTGTGGGCAGAATGTGCTTCAACAATGCCGCCGAATTGCAGAACATGCTGCACAAAACCATGTCGTATCAAGACTCCCCGATACCGGGAGAGTTCAGAAAAGTGATCCTGGGCGGAGAAAACCTTTACGATGATCCGCTTACCAATGGAAGCCAATACCTTGAACTTTTGATTGGAGAACACAACGACAACGGCTATACCACCGTTGGAATCCCAGCGAGTTATGATTTTACGCGCTTGTATGAGGAGAATGGCAATTGGAGTGGTGCAGCCCTCATGGCGGCAATCAGTCAAGGAGCGCAGTATGTCCATCACGAAGGACACGCCAACACCGATTTTGTTGCGGGCTGGTACAACAACTCCATTAGCGATCATAATTTTAGCGGAGTCAACGGCATTGACCACAACTACCTCTTTTTTTCCATACCAGCGGCTGCTTTTCAGCTTGAATAAAAACATGCGGGCAGAGTCGATAAGGCTTTGCCCGCTTGCTGTATTTTGAAATGGGTTACTTGGTTTCTTCTTGTTTCTGCTTATTTTACAGAAAATCACTCCGAATTAGGCGGGAACAAGCTGAAAATCCCCATTAATGATGAGAAAAATCCCATTATATCCCAATTTGTAGTGATGGAGGCTTATTCGAGTGATCATTAATTTTGCCGTCACAATACGTAAGTTTAATGTATCGGACAAATGAGATTTCGTTTGTCAGCCATTTGAAGAAAGGAAAAAAGATGATGACACAAGGACGTTCGACACGCTTCGGCTTGTTGTTTAGGGTAAAAATCGGTGTAAATATGGTTGTAAAACCGACTATTCGGTAAAAAAATAGCGAAATAGGTGTTTTTTTTGAAAAAAATAGGGGAAAAAGTGTATGTGGGGAAAAAATAAATGTCTATTTTTGCGGCAAGTCTTCCAATAAATGAAATACCATGGGCAAGTTTTGTCTCGAAATGTCGTTTAATAATGTGACTTTTGCCAAAGCGTTCCGAAGCAAAAAGCCCATGGAATTTCAACATAACATGTTTATTTTCAAAGTGTAGAATATTCAATTACCAGCCATGTCAACCCATTCAAACATAGATATTTTAATCGATATATTTTTATCCATACAAAATTATCAATTCAAATGGGATGAAAATAGAATGGTTGAGGCGTCGAATTGGAAAAGAAACGTCCGTCAAGCGGAAAAGGAGATCTGCTTGCAGGCGGATTGTACGTCGTATTGCAAATCCATCGAAACGAAAATAAATCGCATCAATACAATTTAAAGTTTTAATAATCAATAAATTAATTCAAAAGTCATGAAAAAAATATTCATAGTCTCTGCAAAACGCACTCCTATCGGAAAATTCATGGGTAGTCTGTCCACATTTAGTGCTGCCGAAATGGGCACCAAGGTTATCAAGGCCATATTGGACGAAACGAAAATTGATCCTGTCATTATCGACACGGTTATTGTCGGAAACGTACTTTCCGGAGGTTTGAAACAAGGTGTTGGCCGTCAATGTGCTATAGGTGCGGGCATTCCGCACGAAAAAACCGCTTATTCCATCAACATGGTTTGTGGCAGCGGTATGAAAGCTGTGATGAACGCTTGTACCGACATTTCACAAGGTTATGCCTCGGTGGTCATCGCAGGTGGAACGGAATCGATGAGCAATGCAGGATTCATCTTGCAGGGCAACTTGCGTTCGGGTGTCAAGATGGGCAACATGCAGGCTGTTGACCACATGGTGAATGACGGGCTTACCGATGCTTTCGGTGAGTACCACATGGGCATTACCGCAGAAAACGTGGCCGAGCGGTTGTCGATTACCCGTGAGGCACAGGATGCTTTCTCCTATCAATCCCAGCAAAAGGCCATTGCTGCTGTGGATGGCGACAAGTTCAAGGAAGAAATCGTTCCGATTGAGGTGGTGACCCGCAAGGAGACCCGTATTTTCGATAAGGACGAGTTCCCGAACCGTACCAGTACCCTTGAACAATTGGCCAAACTGCACCCTGCTTTCAAGAAGGATGGCACAGTGACGGCTGGCAACGCTTCCGGCATCAACGACGGTGCCTCGTTTGTGATGCTTGCCGATGAGGAAGCGGTGAACAAATACGGCTTGAAGCCTGTGGCGGAAATCGTAGCTTTCGGCGAAGGCGGTGTGGATCCTTCCGTGATGGGACTGGGGCCTGTTCCCGCCGTTCGCAAAGCCTTGCAGCGTGCCGGCTTGAAGCTGTCCGACATGGAGATGATCGAACTGAACGAGGCTTTTGCCGCCCAGTCCTTAGGCGTTATCAAGACCTTGTGCGAGGAGCACGGCGTTACGCCCGAATGGATGGCCGAACGTACCAATGTGCATGGCGGTGCCATTGCCTTGGGACATCCCATAGGTGCATCGGGCAACCGTATCTTGGTCTCCCTGATCCACGAACTCAAGATGTACAACAAAAACCTCGGCTTGGCATCCCTCTGCATCGGGGGCGGCATGGGTACGGCTATCATTGTGAAAGCAGTGAAGTGATCATGAGAGTACCGCTGTCGGCCATGTTTTCGACAGCGTGGTGCTGAAAAAAGGAAAGGGCGTGTCGAAATAATGAGGACATGCCCTTTTGTGTTGCAAACGATTTGTACCTTCGATTCGTCGTTAAATCGCCTAAATCACCTAAATCACCGGCTATTGGAATGCTCTATCTGCTCTATCTGCCTGCAAAAAATCTCCCCACAAAAGTTTTGCAGGGAGATTTTTTGTCGGATGAGATTTCTTATTCCTTGACGATATGCTTGTATTTCAGCTTGGTGAGCTTGCCGAAGTTTTCAAGTCCGTGCTTGTCAATCTTCTTCATGTTTCCTGACATCATGAGGATGACGGGGCGGTTCTTGACCAAGCGGTTGTAAAAGCTCATCACGTCTTCAAATTCAGCTTTGCGGATGATAGAGGTGATCTCTGCCCTTGGGTCGTGGTCGTAACCTTGTTTCATCCAGCCTTGTACCACACCGGGTTTATTTCTGAAAGTGAAGTATTGACTGGCTCTCGACTTGATCAGGGCTTCTTTCGAGGCCTCGAATTTGGCGCGGCGTTCTGGCATGTCGGTCATCAGTCCGCTCATGGCCGCGATGCCGTCCAAGGTCTTGTCGCTTTGGGTGCCCAAGAAACCGAACAGGTGTCCGGGCTTGCGTTCCAAGTTATCGTAGGTGAAGTGGGAATAGGCGGTGTAGCCCAAAGAGCGGAACTCCCTGATTTCTTGAAACACGATGGAATACATGTCGGTGCCGAAATACTTGCTGAACAAAGCGGACATGGCCTCATCTTCACGGCTCAGCTTTTCGCTGGGAATATGGAAATAGATGTTGCTCTGGCGGAACTTCTTGTTGTGCGCGATGAAGACCTGTGGCTCCGTAAACTTATTCTTGACACGGAAATTGTCGTCACCTTTCAAGGCCTTTTCGGGAAGGACCTCGTGTTGTTTGATGATTTTGACCAATACCCTGGGGAAGGCATTGCCGCTGTATGTGACGTAGCCGTCATACTTCAAGGCTTCGGCAACCTGAGCCAAAAGCTCCGTCCCGCTGCGCTTTGACCATTCCTTGACGCTGCTATGGTTCAAGTAGCGCGACTGATTGCCGTAGAGCGCGTATTCTCTGACCGCTTCCGCCCAGTAGGAAGCATTTTCTTTGTTGGATTTGATTTCAGCTTTTTCGCTCTCCACTAATGTGGCGATTTTACTTTCATCGTTGGAGGGATGGAAAAGCTTGTCATGGCACAAAGACAACAAGGTGTCGATGTCTTTCTCAAAACCATTGACGGTGACGATGAAATGGTTCTCATTGCCACTGAAATACAGGCTTGCGCCCATCTTTTGCAGTTCGAGAGAAAACTCTTCAAACGTCTTGTCTTCGGTGCCTTGCAAGTCGAAGTAGCTGATGGCAATAGGAAGGTCGGGATCATCGAGATAGCCGTAGTTGAAGTAGAATTTCAGCTCAAAGATGTCGTTGGCGGTGTTGATGGTGGAGTAGAGCTTGAAATGTTCGTTGATGTCGGTAATCTTCACTTCTTCACCTATGTTGATGACTTGCGGGGTGACTTCCGGAACTTGTTGGGTTTCAATCATTGTTGCGAACTCGGATTTCATCTCCGTGTTTTTGGCTTCCAAGGGCTTCCAGTTGGGCTTTTCTATCTTGTCTTTGGCAGGGAAACCCATCTTGGAGCGGATTTCGAGATAGTCGTTGCCGAAATACTTGTTGGCAATGGCAATGACTTCTTCCTTGGTGATGGTCTTGATGCGTTCGGTTTCCTGTAGGTATTCCTCGTAGGTCTGACCGGTCGTCTCCAAGCCAAGAAACAGGTTGGCGAGTCTATCAAGGCTCTCGGCGTTTTGCAGCCTCGGCATCAGCATGGTCATGCGGGTGGCTTCAAAAAGATCGTCGCTGAAATCGCCTTTCTTCAATTGCTCGAGGCAGTCCAGAATCAGTTGTCCGGCTTTTTCATGCGATTGACCAAGCAGTTTGGGGATATAGAACATCACGTTGGCACCGTAGTCTTCCAAGGAGAGCGGCATGAGCACGGCACCCATGATTTTGCCGTCCAAGGTCAGTTTGTCGGCCAAACCGGTCTTGCCATTGCAAAAAATGGTGCTGGCCATGCTGAGCGGAACCATGTCGGGGTCAGCGTTTTTGATGCCGGGGAAGATGAAAGCACCCATCTTGATGGGAGTCATCCTGACTTCCTCGATGCTGGGGCCGTTGAATTTGGGGAGCTTGTATTCGGGCATGGCGGGGATTTCGCCCTTACGCCAAGTGCCGAACTTTTCAGCTACCAAAGGTTCGGTCTCCTCGATGTTGAAGTCGCCGACCAAAATCAGGGTCATGTTGTTGGCCACGTAATAGGTGTTGTAGAACTCGCGCATCTTGGAAGGCTGTGGGTTCTTGAGGTGCTCGGTATAGCCGATGATGGGGCGGCCGTAAGGATGCTCGCCGAAAGCCGCTTTGAAAAGGTGTTCTCGGAAGGCGCTGATAGGACTGTCGCCGTACATGTTTTTTTCCTCATACACGGCTTCCAATTCCGTTTGGAACAGGCGGAAAATGGGGTTGCGGAAACGCTCCACATACACGTCCATCCACTTGGAGAGCTGGTTGGAAGGGAAGGTGTTGAAATACATGGTTTGGTCGTATGCCGTGCCTGCATTCAAGCCCTTGCCGCCCATCTGGGTGAGGATGACATCCACCTCGTTGGGAATGGCATACTCGGTTGAGGCGATTGACAACTTGTTGATTTTGAGCTGTATGTCCTGCCTCTCCTTGGGGTCGGTGGTCTCGTGCAGCTGCTCATACATCATGCCGATGCTGTCCAAGTAAACGCTTTCTTTAGCCCAGTCGGTGGTGCCGATTCTGTCGGTGCCTTTGAACATGATATGCTCAAAATAATGCGCCATGCCGGTGGCATCGGCGGGGTCGTTCTTACTTCCGGCGTGCACATAAACAGCGCCGTAAATTTCCGGTTGCGAATGGTCTTCGCACATCACCACTTTCAGACCGTTGTCCAAATAGGTAGTCTTGACTTTCAGCCCCGGTTGTGCAAACACGATGCTGCACCCCATCAGGGCAAAGAGGAATAGAAAAGTTTTCTTCATGCTCAACTTCAATTTGATTGTTAACATGCTGCAAAATTAGCAAATTGACGTTGATAGGATTGCAATCGAGGGAAGGAATCTGTGATTGCCGTAAAAAATGATGTGGAATCAAGGTCGGAAGTGGTTTTTTTGTAATATTGCAGTCGATATGACAAGCAGCATATCAAATTATTAGTTCATCATAAACTTAAGTTCAATGAAGAAAACGTTTTTGTTTTTTGTCTTTATGGTATTGGGTACGCTTTTTTCGTATTCGCAAACAACAACAGATTCCATTTTGGTAATCAAAGGATTTGGCGGCAGTTATTTTGTCCAGGACGGTAAAACTTTGTCTCTTCGTGACATGAAGTCGATCATGACAACCAATCAGGAAGCGTTTAAGCAAATCAAATCAGCAAAAGCCAATGCGACTGCGGGCTACGTGCTTGCGTTTGCCGGAGGCTTTTTGGTGGGATGGGAAATTGGAACCATGCTGAGGGGCGCAGACATGAATGTTCCTGTGTTAGGAGCTGGAGTGGGGCTTGTAACTACAGGCATAGTGTTGAGTAAAAGGGCGGAAAAGAAAGCGATTAAAGCTGTAGATATTTATAATGCGGGGCTGAAAACCACTTCGTTTTGGGATGCGCACAGTCTGGATCTCGGTTTTTGCCCGAATGGGATAGGAGTGACGTTTAGTTTCTAGAAACCGGATGCCCAAAAAGAAAAAAAGGGTTTCAGAAGTGTCGGCAGACACTTCTGAAACTCCGCTTGGGTTTTATTCCGCACTCTTTTGTTTCGTGCCGATCAATTTGTACAAATCAATGCTCAGGAAAACATTGACAACCAACACAAACAGTAGCAATACGCCTTGATCGACATGGGCATGTTCCTTGAACATGGTCTCGATAAAGTGAAAGATGTTGACAAGGATGAGCAAGGCACTCCAGATGAAACTGGCCCACTTGTACCATTTCGCTTCGAGGATGAGTTGCAGGAAGGTGAAAATGAAAGGCAGCACCATGCTGATGACCAAGAAATAGTACATGCCTGCCGGGATTGTGCCATTGGCATCGGGCATGGCGATGCTGGCTCCAAAGAACAGACCCATCGATGAGAATTGGGTATGCAGGATCATGCAGATGCCAATCAGCATCCAGTAAATTGAGATTTTGAATTTTGTTTCCATAAATTCTCCTTTTTTAATTGGTACTTTTTATCGGCATCAAAATTAGGGCTTCACAACCATGCAGTCCATCCCTAAATGTTAGGATTTTCACGGGTTTCAATCATTATTAATGATTAAAAGAGTGTATTAAACATAGCAGATTTGTCGAGAAGGGGTGTAAAATTGTATATTTGTAGCTGATAACAAAATTCCCCCGACAACCATCGGAATGTTGAAAATCGGGGGAATTGCAAAAAAAATGCGATGACAAAAGAACAAGATTTTGCTGGATTAACACAGCGTTTGCCGTTTGCGGAGTCCGATTTTTACGAAAGCTACCGTCGGACGTTTGAAAACACCGAGCTGGGAATGATAAAAACGGCTGCTCCCACTGCATGAAAAAGAGCGCAAAAGCCCGCACACGGCTGTGCCAAAGAGCCAAAACTTATAAAACGATGAGTTGGACCTTGCCAAATGTAAGGTAACGTCACCACTCCGCTCATAACGAGAGCATTGAATGACATTCCTTGATATAACGCGAAATTCAATCGAATGTTATACTAGAGCTATACCCGATTTTTTTCGTAAATAATGATTTTTTTTGCTTGTCTAATCCAAAAAATACTATATTTGTGCCGTAATAAATCCAGAATATAATGTAAAACAAAGTAAATAAACGACATAATTAATAGCATTGATGCTTTTTCTTTCTCTCTGAAAGTTTGGCGACTGAAAAGTGTACGAAAGAAAAAAGTCTTGATGCTCGCGCGTTAGCGTGGGCTTGGCTTTTTTCGTGTACACAGGTTGCGCCAAACACCTCAGAGAGCGGAAACGGTTAAGTTTCACGCTTTTTTTTGTGTCTTTCAAGTCAATCAAACAATGAACCTCTAAAACACAAAAAGCCATGGACACATTCATGAAAAAGGCAACCTTACTGTTGCTCTTCGCGTTGGCTAGTGTTGTGCCTTGCCTGGCACAATCCAACGTGACTTTCGGTTACGATGCAAACGGTAACCGCATTTCGAGCGAAATCACTTTCAAAAAGTCATCTGTTGATGGCAGGAGCGTGGAAGATTTTTCCAATGCTTTGACCTATGTAAAAGACAACATCCTTCTGACGGAAGTCGTGATGTTTCCTAACCCCACCAAGGGAGAGTTCTCGATATGCATCAAGCGCGACGACCAAAGAATGGCCGTGAGAGCCATGCTCTCCTCTCCTGCGGGCACCATCCTCGAAGAAAAGACTTTGACTGGCGACAAAGAGACATTCGACCTGTCAAATCAAGCCGATGGAATCTATCTGCTGCGAATCAGCGTCGGCGAAGAAGCACATGTTTGGAAAGTTATCAAAAATTAAATCATTGAAAATCAAATGTCTAACACTAAAATCAAATCACTATGAAGAACATCATTTACACCTTATTGATATTGCTTATGGCCAATACGGTTTTGGCTCAAACCGGCAATGAAATCACGCCACCGGCTGAAGATGAAACCATTGTTGGTGCCATAGGTGGTACAGCTGACTTGTCAGCGCTTGGAGGAGCGACCTATACGATACCGATAAAAGTTCCGGATGGCATCAATGGCGTACAACCCAATCTTTCCATCGTCTATAATAGTCAAAGTGGCAATGGACTGCTTGGCTGGGGATGGAATTTAGGCGGGCTTTCGGCCATCACCAGAGTTGGCCAGACCAAATATCATGACGGCAACGTTTGTGGCGTTTCCTATGATTTTCATGACCGTTATGCCTTGGATGGTCAAAGGCTTTTTTCTTTAGATGCCGCATCGTATGGCGGAAACGGAACGGAGTACCGTACCGAAACCGATGGGATGAGCAAAATCGTCTCGTATAAGACAGGGCTTTATTCGGATGGACCAGACTATTTTACCGTCACGACGGCAGATGGCATGATCATGGAATATGGGAAAGCTGAAACCGCGAGAGTGATATTCCACCACGGTAGCACAAAGGCTGTGGCTATTTGGCTTCTGAATCGCATTGAGGACAGAAGCGGCAACTATATGGTTTACAATTATTCCCATGCAAATAACGGACATTCCTATCGAATAGAAAACATCCAATATTGCGCTAATTCCAACATTATTGACCAATCTGAAGAAGTTCGAGGCACAAAATATGGTGTCGATTTCCACTATGCCGAAAGGCGAGACAAAGAAGTCCATTTCATCGGAGCGTTTGAACTCACGCAGCCATGGCTGTTGTCGGACATCACGACATATCATTGGTCGATGGGAAGCAATGGATTCATTTCAAAGTACAAGTTCAACTATGTTGAAGAGGACCTTCCGGATGTCAGGGAACTATACTTTCACAAGATCTTGGCATCCGTCGAACTTGAAAGTTGTGGACAAAAGATAGGTAAAACCACGATCGGAAGAGAAAGCTACCCCCTTATTAACAATGCTCGGCCTGAAGATAGTCATAGAAACCCAGAATTGGACTATTTTTATGTGACGAGAGTGTCATCTCCGGCTCCAAACAATGTAAAGTTCGTTGGCGATTTCAATGGGGACGGTTTCTCGGATTATCTAACGAATAGGTACTATTACTTGAATTGTGGTCACACAAAATATGATGAAGTTCCGGGACAAATCCGATTTCAAAAGAACAATGAATTATTTTGGATTAGAGGAGATTGGATATACGTCTGTGATTTCAATGGAGATGGATTAGACGATTTAATTACAATAGACTATTGGGATGGCGGGGATATCGGCCCTGACTATGTTGAACTAAGGGCAAAAAGGGCCGTTCTGGATAATGGAAACTTCTCGTTTAAGAGTGTCGCCTTTGCCTTGGAGGACGGATCGACCAATTACACCTTTTCAAAAGCGATAAAAGCCGATCATAAGGCTTCATTATGTGTTGGCGACTTCGTGGGTAGGAACAGGGCTGACTTTATCCTTCAATGCCCTAAAAGATGGGGCCAATATCCTCACGCCATATATTTCAGCTGCGACGAAAACAACCGGATTGTCGTCAAGGAATCGGATGTGGCATTGACTGGGGAGAATTTTGTGAATGGTGATTTTGACGGGGATGGCCTGACGGAGTTGGTTTATTATTCAACATACAATCCGGAAAACGTTGGCAGGATGGTGAAGTTCTACGTTACCGCTGACGGGGGCTATTCGTGTTATGAAAAATCGACTCGTGTCCCCGTGTCAAAAGACGATAGGATATTCCCGGGAGATTTCAATGGAGACGGAATTTCAGACCTGTTGTGTTTCAAGAAGCAAACAAAACGATGGTATCTGTATGCTTTTGGCGGAGCCAATGGAAATGGCGTTTATGAATCCTATAATCTTACGGGATTCCTCAACAATTACAATGCGGGCGAGGACCCCGGTGAATACGGTTTTTCCATCGAAGGTCGGATGAACGGAGAAAATGATAGGTATTACATTGAAATTGCCGACATGAATGGAGACGGGAAATCGGATATGGTTATCAGGAACGGAGGTTATCTTCATATCCTTTACGGTCCTGTTTTGAACAGGCCCGGTGGCGGAGAATTCTCTAATTTCAAGTCGTGCAGTTCTTCATCGGCCTGGTTTGAAGGCATCCCCTCCTATGCCTTGGCTGCCGGAAACTTCTTGGGGCAGGAGAACGCGTCTCTTTTGAACGGCCAGTATCTCCATTCCCGTCCTCAACATTCAGTCTATTATAATGTGAATTCCATCACCGACGGTATGGGAAACATCTCGAAATTTGAATACGACTATTTGATTCACAATCCGATGAAGGATGACAACATTTATGATGTTGCGCAAGGCTGCGTGGATTCCGATAACGCGCTTTATCGTGTCTCGATGCCCCTGAAAGCAGTCAAGACAATATTGTCGGGCAATTCCAAATTGGAATCGGATGTGGTTTCTATTGACACATTCTCCTACGCCAATGTCTTGTTGAACAGGACAGGACGTGGAATCCTCGGTTTTCAAAGGGTTTCGCGCGACAGCTGGCAGGTTGAGACGGAAACAGAGAATCCTGAACGGAGACATCTTGCCAAGACCATTCAAACATTCAGCCACAAACCCATGGGAGAACACTGCACGCTTGTGCCGGAAGGCGAGAAAACATACAGATACAAGCAAAACGGCGAAGAGGTTCTTGTGGCCCGGTCCGACTTCAGTTACTGCAAGGCTCTTTGCCTTCGCGATCGTAGCGGGAAGGTCTTCATGCCTTTCAACAAGCGAAATGCTGTCAGTGAATACGATCTTATGGGCGACAGAGACTTGTTGCGCCTACGCATCACCGAAAACACCTACAATGGAATTGCTTCCTATGGTGTTTTGCGTTACATCAATGTGGTTCGCCAAACGCAATCGTGGCAAGGTACCAACGCCAGCTATGTCTACAACATTAACGATTGTGAATATCAGTCGCTGACGCAGACGGTCTATGAGAACGACCTTCTTGGCCAATGGATAGTCAACCGCCCCCATTCCGTTTTTTCGAAATCATGGCGCAAGACTCCAGGTTATGCCGATGCCAAGTCGCTCACGGTTTATATGTACAATGGGCAAAAACCCCATCTTCCCGAATATGTCACAACATACCCTGGTGGTGTGGAATCAGAGAGTGACCCGTTGGCCATGACCGCTTGGTATAATTATCACCTCACGGGAAAACTTTCCGACGAGAGCCACTATCCGACCAATGGGGAATCTGTTGACGGCTTCAAAACCATTTACAAATACTCCGAAGACGGGCGTTTCCTCCTGAAGGAAACCGAGGAATATGACCCTACGCACGCTCACGATTACACGACATCATACGAATACGATGACGTTTATGGCGAAATGACTGCCAAAACGGATTGCAACGGCTATTCCACCTTCATTAAAAACCCCGACCATCTTGGCGTCACCGTCCACTCTTTCAATGCTGACAATGACACGAATCATAGCTTCATTGAAGGAACGGAAAGCGTAAAGGCACTCAGGTGGATTGAGGGAAGTGATTATGAAGATTTTGCGCAAGGCTTGACAGCACCATCGTATTTCTCATGGGCAAAAAGTTCCGGGGAAGCCGAGTCGCTTGTCATTTACAACGCCATCGGTCAGGAACTGCGAAGCGTCACAATGGGATTGGGTGAGGATGGACAAAACGAGTTTATCTACAAAGACACTCAATATGACAGATGGGGACGTTTGGAAAAAACCAGCGAGCCTTACTTCATGGGTGGCAACAACATCCGTTGGACGACCTGTTCTTATGGTGATTATGACCGTGTGATAAGAGAGGAAAGCCCTTCTTACACAGTTGATGGACACAGAATCACGCCGTTCAAGAAATACAAATATGAGAACCTGACGACAACAACTGTTTCCGGCGCCGAAGGTTGCAATCAGGACCCACACATCACCAAAACCACGCTCAATGTGATGGGCTGGACCGAAAGCAACGTGGAAACCATTGACGGTAACGAAACGGAAAACGAAGTGACTTACGGCTACAATGCGGACGGAAGCCTTGCCTGGACGATGGTCAACGGCATGGCGGACATGGCAGTGACGATGAAATACGACAATGCGGGAAACCGTATCGAACTTGTTGACCCAGACTACGGCAGGCTGACCGACGTTTACAACGCTTTCGGGCAGCTGGTCAGCACGACTTCGCCTAAAGGCGACCTTACCACTTATGCTTACGACAACATGGGGCGAAAGAGACAGCGCATTGAAACGGACAACAACAATGCGAGCGCACCGATTAGGACCACCACATGGTCGTATTTGGAAGAAAGCGGTAGGAAAGGCCTATTGGGCGGCATCGTTCTGGAAGAAGACGGAAACGAGACACAGGCCATCGCCTACGCCTACGACATGCAACACTACAACCGCATGGAAACCATGACCGAGACACTCAACGGCACGCCTTACACGACAACTTATGCCTATGGCGACCAGGACGGGTTCCCGCTTAGGCTCAAGGCGACAAGCTATCCGACGGGCTATACGATGGACAGGGAATACGACACCGTCACCGGCCTGTTGCGCGCGTTGAGGCACGACAACGCCCTGCTGTGGAAGACGGAAGGTGCCAATGCACTCGGGCAAATCACCTGTTACAGCACCGGCAACGGGGCGCTGACGACCG
>JBGYXG010000096.1:0-12394 GCA_041842465.1 Candidatus Limimorpha sp. | reverse complement strand
TTCAAGGGGCTATTTCCTGATGACTTTCCAGACGTGCGTCTCTTTTCCGGCGGTGAGCCGCAGCACATAGGTTCCTGCCGCCTGTCCTCCGAGGTCAAATTCCGTCCGGCCTTCGCTGATGGTGCGGTCGGTGATGACCGTTCCTGTTGCGGTGGAGAGGACGGCGCGAAGCGGACTATCGGTACCGGCGTCCTCCACGCTGACGGAAAACTGTCCGTAGGTGGGGTTGGGATAGAGCGTGACACGCATCCTGCCGTCGAAAGAATCCGATGCTGTGGATTGCTCCGCAGCCAGGGAATCGGAAAGGCTGCGGCCGTTTTCCGAATCTTTCTTAAATGTGACGTTTCGCGAAATGCGGTTGCCGTCGGCATCATAGCCGAAAGTGACGGTGCCGCATTGCTGCGCAAGACAGGGCGCAGCAGTAGTAATCATTAGAAATAAGATCAGAAGATTTGCCTTGGTCAAATGCTTGTTCATGATTGTAGGTTTTTATTGTTGAACTTTATTTTAATTTTAAAGACACAATAAAAAACGGCGTGGAACTTCTTGTCTGACCACAGGGTTACCACGCCCTCCAAATCTACAAGTTATTGCACGCCGATAACGGCGCGACATAACAAGTCTTGAATTGGATGGCCTCTTTCGAGGCTAAAGTGGTAATTTTGTGGTCAAAGACTAGCCATAATCGCTATTTATACTATGTCTGTTTACTTTTTCACATAATAATATCCATTTTGATTGCCCAAAAATAGGAAAAAATCAAATAAACAAGAAAAAAAATACGGATTTTTTCTTAAACCTCAAAATAAGATTGTTTTCTGTTCTATTCCTTTCTCCAATTATCGTATTTTTGTCCTGTCAATATCGCCATGGAAACACCGTTCATCAACCTGCACACCCACGTCGGCTCCTCTGAACCGGGTGTCGTCAGCATCGTAAACCTCGAATGGAACCAAGTTGTTCCCGAAGCCGGATTTTACAGCATCGGCATCCACCCATGGGCCTTGGATCATGCCGGTTTCGACCGGGAATCGGCTTGGGCAGTGTTATGCGAAAAAGCACAAAATCATGCTGTTGTAGCTATCGGAGAGACTGGCATCGACAAGTGCCACAAAACAGGTTTACAGCAACAGACGACACTTTTCGAGCGCCACATCTCCTTATCGGAACAGGTCGGCAAACCGCTCGTCATCCACGCCGTACGAAGCTATGGCGAAGTGCTGTCGGTCCACAAAAAACATCGTCCTGTGCAGCCGTGGATCATCCATGGTTTTAATGGCAACGCCGAAACCGCAGATCAACTGACCCGTGACGGCATTTTCCTGTCCATTGGAAAAGACCTGCTACATGCCGACACAAAAATATACAAATCATTGAAAAACATATCTTTAGAAAGTATTTTCTTTGAGACGGATGTGTCCGACACCCCTATTTTCGCCATTTACGAAACGGCAGCCTCTTTGCTTGGTTTTTCCGTTGCCGCCCTCAAAGAAAGAATCTTTGCTAACTTTGCACGCTGTTTCAAGAACTGACGAAAATGGAACATTGGCAAGACCGCACCCGTTTGCTTATCGGCGACACCGGCATTGAAAAATTGGCATCAAGCCATGTGCTTGTTGTCGGTCTGGGCGGCGTAGGGGCTTACGCTGCCGAGCAGTTGGCGCGCGCCGGCATTGGCAAAATGACCCTTATCGACGGCGATGTGGTGAACCTCACCAACCGCAACAGGCAGCTCATCGCCCTCAACAGCACGATGGGTCGGCCGAAAGCCGAAGTCATGGCGGAACGCATCCGCGACATCAACCCCGGCATTGAGCTGAACGCCGTCAACTTGTATTTGAAAGACCAAGCCATCATCGACCTCATGGCCCAGCCTTTCGATTTTGTGGTGGATGCCATCGACACGGTGGCACCCAAGGTTTTTCTGCTCTATTATGCCAAGCAAAACAACCAGCGTATCGTGAGCTGCATGGGAGCAGGCGGCAAATTCCACCCCGAAAAGATTGAGATTGCCGACATTGCCGACTCCAACCATTGCCGGCTGGCCTTTTACATCCGCAAAAGGCTGCACCGCCTCGGGGTGTTCAACGGCATTACCGTAGTGTTCTCGCCCGAACCCGTCGATGAATCGGCCATCACCACCGAAAGCGTGAACGAACAAAACAAAGTGTCGAACGTAGGCACGATTTCCTATATGCCCGCCATGTTCGGCTGCTTTTGCGCTTCGGTAGTAATCAACACGTTATTAGGGAAATAGATTTTTTCGGAAAAGCATTTAGCCCGACACCGTAAAAACGCGGGGATTGTTCTTTTTGGCGTTGCGCATCATTTCGCTTACAAAATGGGTTTGGCGACCTATCCCTTCCAACAAACCCAATGATTTGTCGAACAACCCCAGCTCACGGTAAATCTCAGGAAGCTCCAAATCGGATCTGTCTTCGGGATGTTTTTTCAGCAAGGCCAGCAGACACTTCAGGTTTTCGACAAAATCTTCACGGTGCTTGACAAACAGTTTCTCGCCTTCTATCAACATGTTGCGGTTGCAACGCCACACGCCGAAACTCATTGAGCCATTCAGAAAATATTTGAGCCGGATTTGTCCGTAGTTGCGGTTCAAATCGTTGTAGGCCCACCAGAGCAAGCGGCGCAGATAAATTTCTTTCTTCGGCTCATAGTGGCATTTCCGCAAAAAAGCCTGATAGTGCTTGATGAGAGCGAGTTTACCCTTGTTGTCGGTGAAACGGATGCCATAGAAACGCCATGTCGCCCATGAATAGACGTAAGCATCGGGTTTCTGCGTCGTGATGATCGGCTCCACCGAATCTTCTATCCAAAACGTATGGGCGCACGACGGACAAAGCACCATCTTTTGCCTTGTGGTGATGTAGTTGTCGTACAAGACCTTACCATCGGAGTAGAGTTTGGCTTCGTTCACCAGCTCGGACCTCAGCACACGGCCTTCCAGCCAAGCGTTGCAGTTAGGGCATTGAAAGTAAAAAGGATCGAATTTCAGCATCGTTCAGCACCATATTTCAAGCCGTAAAAATAAGACTTATTTTCGTTCCGATACAGCATTGTGATGAAATATCGTCAAACGGCAGATTCATTCCACCAACAGCACCAGCCCTTTCAGATAGGCGCCTTCGGCATGGAAAATGTTGACGGGGTGGTCGGCCGGTTGCGAAAGATGGTGCAGAATGCGTACGTTTCGCCCGACATCGATGGCTGCTGCCATGACAACACTCTGAAATGCCGCCCTATCCACCGCCTGCGAACAGCTAAATGTGAACAGCAGTCCGCCCGAAGCGATACGCCGTATGGCTTGGGCATTGATGTAGCGGTAGCCTTGCAGCCCCTTGTGCCGTGACTGGTGGTTTTTGGCAAAAGCCGGAGGGTCGAGCACGATAAGGTCAAACCGATTGGGTTCCATAGCTTTGAGGTATTCCTTCATGTCTGCCACAACACAAGGGTTTTCGCTAACGGAATAGCCGTTCAGCGTTAAATTGGCCTCAGCCGCTTCGATGGCTTTTCTCGACGCATCGACCGTGACCACGCTCCTTGCTCCTCCTTTTAACGCGGCAACAGAAAAACCGCCCGTATAGCCAAAGGCATTGAGCACGGTTCTGTCATGCGACAGTTGCCGCACCAACTCGCGGTTGTCGCGCTGGTCGAGGAAAAAGCCCGTTTTCTGACCGCCCGCCCAGTCCACATGATAGAGGCTATCGTTTTCTTTTACCGGCTCCTGCTTTGCTCCGCCAAACAGATAGCCGTCGTCGATGAAGTCATCCTTGCCCATGCGCGACATGGCATCGGCACTTTTATTATAGAAGGCCTCGATGGGCAGGTCGGCAAGCAGTTTCAACGCCCTGACAATCTCTTTCAGATGCAGGGCCATGCCTTCGGTTTGCGCCTGCACCACCGCCGTATGTCCGTAAATATCGATGATCAATCCTGCCAGACCGTCTCCTTCGGAATGCACCAACCGGTAACAGTCGGTATGCACATTGTCGGTCAATCCAAGAGCTTTTCGCACCGCCAAGGCTTGTTTCAGCCTTTCAAGAAAAAACCATTCGTCAATCTTGCGGTTTTCGAAGCACAGCAGCTTCACGGCAATGTTGTCCGGCTCACAGAAACCTGTTCCCAATATGTTGTTTTCGTCATCGGTCACAGTGACGGTATCGCCTGCCTGCAAGCCTTCGGCTGCGGTTGCAACGGCTCCCGAAAAAACCCAAGGATGGAAACGGCGCACAGCTTCCGATTTGCCGCGCTTCAACTGAATGACAGGGTATAAGGCTTTTGTATCGTGCATGGTGTTGTTATTTTGATGCAAAATTACGAAAAACAAACAGGCAGTGAGATTTTCTGAAAAATAAGCTCCTATTACCACAACCAAGTTTCGATGGTTTTTATTACCTTTGCGCCTCTTATTTATTTTTATTTCATTATTTTTAGTTTATCAAATGAAAAGATTGTTACCCTTGCTTACCTTGGTGGCACTGCTGGCTACGGTAAGCGCAAACGCACAAGAAAAGAAACCCGACTGGCGCAAACTGCACTACCTGTCGGAAGAAGAAATGAACACGCCTGTCAAGGCCATCAACTTCACCGAAACCGACCCACCCACGGGCGAGGTGCGCTTCGTGGCCGAGTTTGAGCCTATGCAGGCCGTTATGATTGTTTACCCGTTAGGCATTCCCGTATCTTTAGTTGCCGAAATGGCTAAAGACTGCAAAGTGATTACCATTGTGGAAAGCTACCAGCAAAGCCAAGCTCAAAATGCCTATCAGAACGCAGGTGTCAACATGAGCAACTGTCTGTTTTTGAACGCCCCTACAAATTCCTATTGGGTGCGCGACTTTGGCCCTTGGTATATCTTTGAAGACAAGCATCCCGCTATTGTCGATAATGTTTACAATCGTCCCAGACCTCTTGATGACGAAATTCCAAGCTATTTCTCCACCTATTGGAACATACCCATGTACGGCATGAATTTGAAACATACCGGAGGCAACATGATGGAAGACGGCCGCGGACACGGTGTTTCCGACGACCTCGTGGTCAATGAAAACGGTCATAACGAGACCAATGTCCGCAACAAAATGCGCGACTATCTCGGTATCGACCCTTATCATATCACCATCGACCCTCAGGGTGATTACATCGCTCACGTGGACTGCTGGGGAAAATACTTAGCTCCCGATAAGATTTTGATTGCCCGTCTGCCGCAAAGCAACCCGCAGTATTCAAAATATGAAGAAGTAGCCAACTATTTCGCCACCACCAACTGCTGCTGGGGCTATCCCTACAAAGTGTACCGCGTGGACGAACCCGGCGGTAATACGCTGGCTCCTTACACCAACAGCCTGATTTTGAACAAGAAAGTTTTTGTTCCGTTAGGATCGAACAACACCTATAACGAAAATGCTTTGGCTGCCTATCGCGATGCCATGCCCGGCTACGAGGTCATTGGCGTTGAAGAAGACTATTACCATGGCTGGGAAAACACCGATGCCTTGCACTGCCGCACCCGTGGTGTCATGGATTTCGACATGCTCTTTGTCGATCACCGCAACGTGATTCACGGCGAACAGGAATGGCAGGACTCCATCGCCATCACCAGCAAGTTCATCGCCTATAGCGAGAAAAACCTCAAGCAGGATTCCCTGTTGGTGTATTACAGCATCGACGGCGGTGCCTACCAGACCACCCGCATGACGGCTACCGCCAACCCGAACGAATATGTGGGCTATATCAAGGGCTATCAAGGCAACTCGGAGATCAACTACTATGTGTTTGGCGCCGACCAGTCGGGACACCGCTACACCCAGCCTGTCTTCGCCGACCTCGACCCGCACCATTTTACCATGAAAGCCCACACCCCTTCGGGAGAACTCGTCATCACCCCCGACACCTTGTGGTTCACGCAAATGGGACAAGAAAAAGAGCTTGTCATCAAGAATGAGACTATGACATCCGTTAGCATCAACGATATTCAATTGGAATCACAGTCTTTCCTGCAATTGTCAGGCGAAATACCAAGTTTTCCTGTCATGCTGCCTTCAGGAACCAATCTGAAACTCAAAGTATGGTTCCAAAATGCACCCGGAAAGGGTGATTATGTAAGTTCGGAAATCTTGATCGCCACCTCATTGGGACAGAAAAAAGCCATTGCCATGCTGAAAAAATCGGCCATGGACTTCGGCTTGCAGATTGTTGGTGCCCCTGTTCTTCAATTTGATGAACCCGGAGAACAACAGACAGCGATCCAGAACCGCAACTTTGGCACAGGAACACCCATAGAGATTACTTCCATTACAGTGGAAAACCCTGCTATCTTAGCTGTAGAGCCAGAACACCCACTGCCCTATACCTTGGATAGCAGCGCAACTTTCCGCCTCACCATGTCTCCCAATACCGATGCCAAGGCTTATGTCCATACACAAGTTACCATTCATTCCGATGACAATGATTTGATTTACGAGGTTTCAATCAATGAAGAATTGCTGAGTATCAATGAAACAGAAGTTGATACGAGGATTTATCCCAACCCGACAAGCGGTAGTTTCAAGGTGAAGGGCCGTAATATCGCAACCCTGGCGGTGTATAACCTCGTCGGTCAGAAAGTGTGCGAAAAGCATGGCGACACCGACCTCGTTATCAATGCAAGCAACTGGGATAAAGGCGTATATCTGGTTGACCTGTACTACACCGATGGTCATAGACAGACCCGGAAATTAGTCGTGCAGTAACACGCCTTTCCTATCTGATAAAAAATCCGCAACGGGAAAGCCGCTGCGGATTTTTTATTGGAGGTCAAAGCGGAAACGGCTTTATTTGAGCAACGCCTCCATGGCTTGCCTTTGCGCCATGGCTTCTTCAAAAAGGCGCCATTGGGCGCGGGTGCGTACCAAATTATGTTCAGGATGACGCACCTTATAATAGGTGTCTCCGTTGATGTAATCGGCAAAAAAACGAACGGCCTGCATATAGGGAAACAATGTGGCGGCATAAGGCAGCAGGCTTTTTTCCAATGGTGTCAAAAAAGAACTTGTACCTTCAAGATAACCCTTCAAAAACGAGGCAAACACCTCCATGTTGAAATGGATGTTGCCCAAGTCGGGGTCGTCTTCGGCTCCGGTATTGGCCGCTGAACGCAAAAAATCGCCGAAATCGGAAAAGACAAAACTCGGCATGACCGTATCCAAATCGATGATACACAACACATTGCCATCCTTGTCAAACAACATGTTATTCACCTTGGTGTCGCAATGACAAATGCGTTTAGGCAGTTTGCCTTCGCGGAAATACCGCTCCCCAATGCACATCTCATCCGCCATCTCCCTTATCCTTCCGACATAGGTGTGCACTTCGGGATTGCTCATTCTTCCCACAGGATCGGCGACCACCGCCTCTTCCAACTGCTTCAAACGAAATTCAATGTTGTGAAAATCAGGAATGATTTCGCCTATCGGCTCATCCAAGTCGGAGAGCAAAGCCTCAAAGTCGCCGAAGGAACGGCCGGCATGATAGGCGTATCGAGGCGTGACCGCCTCGCAGGTATAAGCATCCGAAATGAAATCCATCACACGCCAATAGGCACCGTCCTCTTCCACATAAGTCTTTCCGGTATCAGCATTCAAAAAGTGCAGCACACGACGATGAATGTCCTTGACCTGAAGGGATTCGTACTTCCTTCGGATATGGCGGGTAACCGTCTCAATGTTCGTTTGCAACATCTCCACATCGGTAAAAACCGCCGGGTTGATATGCTGGAGGACATAACCGGGTTGCGTGCTTCCCTGCATTTTGATTTGATAGGTGTCGTTGATCAGCCCATTACCCAAAGGAAGGATTTCCGCAATCTTGCTTTCATCCACAAAATGAGCTGCGATAGCATATAAAGGGTTCATTTCAAAAGGAATATTTTCCACAAAATTACCATTTTCACGAAAAAGAAAGGACTTGCCGGGGAAAATTCATAGTTTTGCTTTTAAATTTGAATGTTATGAAATCAAACATCCTGACCTTTTTGTTAGTAAGTATTTGTTGCTTCATGGGTTGTACTCCGAAAACGGAACGCCGTGGTAACTACGTCATCAAAGACCAAACCATCGTTTTTGACGAGCCGCAACGAAGCGAGGGGCAGCAAAGCGTTTTACAGTTGACAGTCGATCCCATCCCCAATGTCCGCATCGGATTCGTGGGATTGGGAATGCGCGGCCCTGACGCGGTTGACCGCATGAGCTATATCGATGGGGTGAGCATTGTAGCCCTTTGCGACATCGAACAGGACCGTGTCGAAGCCGTACAAAGCAACATATTGGAAACCAAAGGATTGCCACGTTCGGCTGAATATGTGGGGCGTGAAGCCTATCAACAGCTTTGTGAGCGTGACGATATTGACTTGGTGTACATCTGCACCGATTGGAAAACGCACGTCCCGATTGCCGTATATGCCATGCAGCATGGAAAACATGTGGCCGTGGAAGTGCCCGCCGCCACCTCTATCGAAGAATGCTGGCAGTTGGTGGATGTTGCCGAGCAAACGCAACGCCATTGCATGATGCTGGAAAACTGCTGTTATGACTTCTTTGAACTGACCGCTCTCAACATGGCACAGCAAGGCTTGTTTGGAGAGTTGATCCATGGTGAAGGAGCCTACATCCATAACCTCGAACCCTATTGGAGCGAATATCATGAAAACTGGCGTCTCGACTTCAACCGGGAACATGCAGGCGATGTGTATCCCACCCACGGCTTGGGACCCCTGTGCCAAGCCTTCAATATCCACCGCGGCGACCGCATGAAAACCTTGGTGGCCATGAGTACACCCTCCATCAACGGATTGAAACTGGCCAAAGAACGCATGAATGCGGACTCTTTTGCACAGGGCGACATGACCACCACGATGATTGAGACCGAAAAAGGGAAAACCTTCCTGATCGAACACAATGTGTTCACTCCGAGACCTTACAACCGGCTCTATCAACTCACCGGTACCGAAGGTTTTGCCAACAAATACCCCGTGGAAGGCTTCACCTTGCTTGAAGAGCGTTTGCCGGAAGGTCTCCTCCCCGAAGGTCTTGCGCCCATCAGCCCTCACAGCTTTGTCCCCGACACCGTAAGGGCGCTATTGATGAAGGAATACCTTCACCCCATTGCAAAAGACATTGCCGCCCAAGCCAAGGAAGTGGGCGGTCACGGCGGCATGGATTTCATCATGGACTACCGCCTGATTTATTGTCTGCACCACGGTCTGCCTTTGGACCAGGATGTGTATGACGCTGCTGAATGGTCTTGTCTGGGCGAATGCACGGCAGCCTCTATCGCACATGGCGGAATGCCGGTGTCAATGCCCGATTTCACGCGTGGCGACTGGAACAAGGTGCAGGGTTACCACCATGCACAATAAGCGTTGACTGCGATAAATCGATTTTTTCCCCGACCCATTAATCCAAAAAATCCGCTGCGAAAACGCAGCGGATTTTTAAACGTCTGATTCTCAGTGGATCACCGTTTCGGTTTCAATGCGTCGAAAATCATGCCACGAAGGTTGTCGATAGGCACGCGCACCTGGGTCATCGTGTCCCGATCGCGCACCGTGACCGTATTGTCTTCCAAGGTCTGGTTGTCCACAGTGACACACAAAGGCGTTCCGATGGCATCCTGACGGCGGTAGCGTTTGCCGATGGAGTCTTTTTCCTCGTACTGGCACATAAAGTCGTATTTCAGCACATCCATGATTTCGCGGGCCTTTTCAGGCAGCCCGTCCTTCTTCACCAAAGGCAGAATCGCCACCTTATAAGGAGCAAGAACAGCGGGCAAGCACAACACCACACGCTCGGTGCCGTCGTCTAATTTTTCCTCGTTGTAGGCATGGCTGAACATCGCCAAAAACATGCGGTCAAGACCGATAGAGGTCTCGATGACGTAAGGCGTGTAGCTCTCGTTGGTATCGGGATCGAAATATTGCAACTTCTTGCCGGAGAACTTGGCATGGGCGCTGAGATCGAAGTCGGTGCGGCTGTGAATGCCTTCCAGCTCTTTGAAACCAAAGGGGAAGTCAAACTCGATATCAGTGGCGGCATTGGCATAGTGCGCCAATTTTTCATGATCGTGATAACGGTACTTCTCGGCCGGCAACCCTAAGGAAAGGTGCCAGTCCATACGTTCCTTCTTCCAATGTTTGAACCATTCCAGCTCGGAACCGGGACGCACGAAAAACTGCATCTCCATCTGTTCAAACTCACGCATACGGAAAATGAACTGCCGCGCGACAATCTCGTTACGGAAAGCCTTTCCGGTTTGTGCGATGCCAAACGGAATTTTCATTCGTCCCGTTTTCTGCACGTTGAGATAGTTGACAAAAATACCTTGTGCGGTTTCCGGGCGCAAATAGATGGTGTCGGCACCGTCGGTCACCGAACCCATCTGGGTGGCAAACATCAGGTTGAACTGCCTGACTTCCGTCCAGTTGCGCGTACCCGATACGGGACAAACGATTTCAAGGTCTTCGATGAGTTGCTTGATGCCGGCAAGGTCGTTGGCTTCCATGGCGCCATAAAGGCGGTGGCTGATGTCGGCAATGCGCTGTTTGTATTCCACCACACGCGGGTTGGTGGTCACAAACTGCTCCTCATTGAAAGCATCGCCAAAACGTTTGCGGGCTTTCTCAATCTCTTTGTTGATTTTTTCTTCGATCTTGGCAATGTGGTCTTCCACAAGCACATCGGCACGGTAGCGCTTCTTGCTGTCCTTGTTGTCAATCAACGGGTCGTTGAACGCATCGAGGTGACCAGAGGCTTTCCAAGTAGTGGGATGCATGAAGATAGCAGCATCGACGCCGACAATGTTCTCGTGCATCTGCACCATGGCCTTCCACCAGTATTCACGGATGTTTTTCTTCAGCTCGACACCGTTCTGACCATAGTCGTACACTGCCGACAGTCCGTCGTAAATCTCGCTCGACTGGAAGATGAATCCATATTCCTTGGCATGAGCGGTTATTTTCTTGAAATATTCTTCAGTATTCATGAACGAAATGATAATAATTGGATGCAAAATTGAATGTCGTAACGACAAACCTATGGATTGTGCGTTACAAAGTCTTATTCCTTCTCTTGCCTTAGATGATCAGCATGGCATCGCCGTAGGTGAAGAAGTGGTATTTTTCGGCCACGGCCATCTTGTAGGCTTTCATCAGGAACTCATATCCTGCAAAGGCAGCCGTTTCCATCATCATGGGCGACTTGGGCAGGTGGAAGTTCGTAATCATGCAGTTAGCCACCGAAAAGGTGTAGGGCGGGAAGATAAACTTGTTGGTCCATCCCTTGAAAGGCTTCACCTTGCCATAGATGGTCATGGCGGTTTCTAAGGCTTTAAGCGAGGTGGTGCCGACGGCAAACACATTGTTGTGACGCTGGTTGGCCTCGTTAATCATGGTGCAGGCGTCTTCCCCTATCTCCATCTCTTCCGAATCGGGTTTGTGCTTGGTGAGGTCTTCCACCTCGATGTCGCGGAAATTGCCCATGCCGGGATGCAGTGTCAGCTCGGCAAAGCTGGCACCCAGCAGCTCCAGGCGTTTCATGAGGATCTTGCTGAAGTGCATGCCTGCGGTAGGAGCCGATACGGCGCCTTCCACCTTGGCATAAATGGTCTGGAAATTCTCGGCGTCTTCGGGTTCGGGACCGTTGGGACGGTTGATTTCGTGCGGCAACGGCGTATGACCCAACGCCGTAATGGTTTTCTTGAACTCATCGTAAGTGCCGTCATACAGAAAACGTATCGTGCGGCCACGCGAAGTGGTGTTGTCGATAACCTCGGCCACCAGTTCATCGCCGCCTTCACCAAAATACAACTTGTTGCCGATGCGAATCTTACGCGCCGGATCGACGAGAACGTCCCAAAGGCGGCTTTCATGGTTCAGCTCGCGCAACAGTAACACTTCAATGTCGGCTTCGGTCTTTTCCTTCTTGCCGGACAAACGGGCAGGAAAAACCTTCGTGTTGTTCAGCACAAACACATCGCCGTCTTTCACGTAATCGACCAAATCCTTGAACACACGATGCTCTATGGTTCCCGCCCTGCGGTCGAGCACCATCAACCGGGCCTCGTCGCGGTTCTTCGCCGGATAGTTGGCAATCAACTCGGTGGGCAGATTGAACTTGAATTGGGATAGCTTCATTTTATATTTCGTTTATTATCAATATATTAACTAAAATAAAGAAAGGACTACAATAATGGTAAATAGTGACAGAAAACAATCGCTTCGATGGTCTATCCTATACCTCATCATTAATCTCTCCTATTATTGGGATTCTTTTTTCCTCCTTTGGGAATTTGCAAAGATACAACATTATGAACCGTTTGTCAAGTTTTTTATTCATTTTATTCA
>JBGYXG010000095.1:0-47377 GCA_041842465.1 Candidatus Limimorpha sp. | reverse complement strand
GGGGCGCACCTCTTCCCATTCCGAACAGAGAAGTTAAGCCCCGCAGCGCCGATGATACTGCATCCGTGTGGGAAAGTAGGTCGCCGCCCACCCTTAACGGATACGCCCTGCCCAAAAGGCAGGGCGTTCTGTTTTTAGAGAAAAACGGTAATCAATACTACCTTTTTCAAATGCTATTATGCTTTTTCCACTTAAATTATTGATGTCAGTTTTTGTTTCGGATATGCGACAACACGATTCCCGTTGCAACTGCCGCATTGAGCGATTCTGTGACACTTCCTGTAAATCGAGGAATAGTGATGGGCACGGTAATCAAGGGTAACAAAACCTCTCTGATACCATGCGATTCGCTTCCTATCACGATAATACCATGGTGCCATTTCTCTGTTGAAGTGTATAGATTTTCGCCATTCAGCAAAGTACCGTAGATGGGTGTTCCTTGAGCCTTTTCCTTGGTTAGGTGGGCTTCAAGGTCGGTTTCCATGGTTTTGACACGAAAAACAGAACCCATGGTGGCCTGAATGACTTTAGGATTCCAGATTTCCACGCAATCTCTGCTACAAATGATGATTTTGATGCCGAACCATTCCGCAGTGCGGATAATGGTCCCCATGTTGCCGGGATTGCTGATGCCGTCTAAGGCTAAAATAATGTCATGCTGTGCTTCGGCACATTCGGCTTCCTTTGGAATGCGTGCCACGGCAAGGATGCCGGGAGCCGTGTTTTGTCCGCTCATTTGTTCCATCTGTACATCCGAAACAACCTCTATCCGGGTGTCGTCAATTGTATTGATGTTGGTATAGGAGGCGGTGGCAAAAAGATAAATGGTTTCAAAGGCAGATGCCAGTAATTCTTCCACCATTTTCCGTCCTTCCACGACAAAAAGCTGATGTTCTTTCCGATATTTCTGCTGCTTGAGCGACTGTATTAATTTGACGGTGTTTTTCGTGATCATTGTTCGGCATTTAAGACTGCGAAGTTATAAAAAGAAAGGCTGTTTCATGATTTGAAACAGCCTTTTCGTAACATTTCTGTTGTTCTTATTCGGCGAAGACTTCGAATTCAATCTCAGGTTGCACTTCTTTGTGAAGTTTCAGCTTGGCCTTATAGGTACCAAGTTCCTTGATGGCGTCTTCGTTGATGACGATCTGTTTGCGGTCGATTTCCAGATTGGTAGCCTCTTTAATAGCATTGGCAATCTGTACGGTGTTGACCGAACCGAAGATTTTTCCGGAAGTGCCGGCTTTGGCGGGAATCCTGAGTGTCAGGCCTTCCAAAGCATTGGCTTTTTCCTGGGCTTCGTTCTTGATCTTTTCTGCTTTATGAGCTTGCTGGCGCATTTCCTCAGCGAGGATCTTGCGGTTTCTTTCAGTGGCCAGAATAGCTATTCCTTGGGGAATCAAAAAGTTGCGACCATAGCCGTCTTTCACGGTGATGATGTCGTTCTTATATCCCAAGCTTGCGTAGTCTTGTTTCAGAATAATATCCATTTCTTGTCCTCCTCTGATTATTTCAACATGTCGGCAACGAAGGGCATCAAAGCAAGATGGCGTGCTCTCTTGATGGCCTGGGCAACCTTTTTCTGATATTTAGTGGAAGTGCCGGTGATGCGGCGAGGCAATATCTTACCTTGCTCATTGACAAACTTCAGCAAAAAGTCGGCATCTTTGTAATCGATGTACTTGATGCGGTTCTTTTTGAAGCGGCAGTATTTTTTTCTTTTCGTATCGACTGCTATGGGAGTCAGATATTTGATGTCGTTATTTTGTGATTGTGCCATTTCTTTGAGATTTAATAATTGTCGTTAGGCTGTTTGTTCTTCTGTTTTTTCAGCAGCTTTCTTGCGTTTCTTCTCGTTGTAAGCGACAGCATGTTTGTCAAGTTTCACGGTGAGGAAGCGCATGATGCGTTCGTCGCGTTTCAGCTCGGTCTCAAAGTCAGCGATAATATCGCCTTCGGCTTTGAATTCTATCAAATGATAGAAACCTGTGGATTTTTTCTGGATGGGGTAGGCCAGTTTGCGCATGCCCCAGTCCTCTTCGTGTACGATTTCAGCGCCGGCAGTGCCTAAAGCGTTCTCGTACTTCTTTACCGCTTCCTTCATCTGTTCTTCAGACAAAACGGGAGTTACAATGAAAACGGTTTCGTACTGATTCATAATTAATTGATAATTAAATGTTTAAATACTAAATTTGTGTTTGATTGGACTGCAAATATACGCTTTTTCCTTGACATACAACACTTTCGACCTGTGATTTCAAAAAAAATGCCGCTGACAAAGCTTGTGTCGGATATGTATCGTATTATGATTCAAGCGGTCATGATTTTGCAGACAACGCTTTTTCCATTTCTTGAAGGATAAAGGCAGCGGCTTTTCCGTTGCCGAATATTTGGGGGAAATCGGTAGGTGCTGTTTGGCTGAAATGCTGCCACGCCCCGATGATTTTGTTTGTGTCGGCACCGGTCAGTATGGCGTTTTCGGTTTCAACGATTTCCACCCATTCGGTTTCCGGTCTCAGGATGACCCCCTGCTTCTTGAAGAAATACGCCTCCTTTTGCACGCCTCCCGAATCGGTCATGACCAGACGGGAATGTCGTTCCAATTCAATCATTTCAAAGAAAGAGGCCGGGGCAATCAACTTGATGCCGGGCGTGTTTTTAAGGGTCTCGCGCAACTCTTTGCGCAAGTTGACTTGAAGTAACTTTGAAGTACGGGGATGAAGCGGGAGCACGATTTCGGTTTCTTTCGCAATTTGAATGAGAGCCTCGAATATGGCGTTCAAATGCTCGGGGTCGTCGGTGTTGCTGTCGCGGTGTATGGTGGCGAGTATGTAACCGTTATTCTCAAGTTGTAGCCTATTGACAATATCGGTGTGGGCGGCGGAAAACTTGGCAAAATGCAGGCTGTTGTCGTACATGATGTCGCCGCAATGACAAATCTTTGGGTTGTCGATGGTGTAAGGTCCTTCATTGCCGATCTTGAAACCTTCGTGTTTCAGGTTTTCATAACCTGTGGCGGTAGGGGTGAATAACAGGGTGGAGCAGTGGTCGCAAACGATGCGGTTGATTTCTTCGGGCATGTTTTTGTTGAACGACCGCAGTCCGGCCTCGATGTGAACGATAGGGATATGTATTTTTGAAGCTGCAACAGCACCGGCAAGCGTGGAATTGGTGTCGCCGTACAGTACGATATAGTCGGGCTGTTCGTCGAGGAGGATGCGCTCAATGCCTTCGGTCATCCTTGCCGTTTGTACGCCATGGCTGGCCGATCCCACATCTAGGTTGTAGTCGGGCTTAGGGATGTCGAGTTCATCGAAAAAGACTTGCGACATGTTTTCGTCGTAGTGCTGTCCCGTGTGGACAATGATTTCGCGCACGTTGTTTTTTTGATGTTCCTTGATGGCGCGGCTCAGTGCGGCGGCTTTGATGATTTGGGGTCTTGCCCCGATAATGGTTACTATTTTCACGAGGATGGTTTAGATGATTTTTCCGTTGTCGGAGAAACTGTAATAGTTTTCCAATCCGATGATAAGGTGATCGAGCACATTGACGTCGAGTAGCTTTCCGGCAGCGCAGAGTTTCCGGGTCAAGTCAATGTCGGCGTTGCTGGGTTTGGTGTCGCCCGAAGGGTGGTTGTGGCAGAGAATGATGCCTGTGGCGTTATTGAGCAAAGCGTTCTTGAAGATGAGTTTCGGGTCGGCGATGGTGCCTGTCACTCCTCCTTGGCTGATGTGATCGACCTTGATGACATGGTTGCTGCGATTCAGCGACAGGGTGAGGAAGTTTTCGCGTCTGAAGTCGGCAATGAAGGTGCAGAGGTATTCGTAGGCTTCCCTGCTGGAGGTGATGCGGGGCAGCACCATGGCCTCGGAACGTCGGCGCCGGTTGCCCAATTCTAATGCCGCGACAATGCTGATGGCCTTGGCCTCGCCAATGCCTTTATGTTGCATCAGGTCGGCGATGGTGAGATTCGACAGTTCGATAAGGTTGTTTTTCGCTTTTTCGAGAATCTCTCGGGCCAAATCGACAGCCGACTTTTCGGTGTTGCCCGAACCGATGAGTATGGCGATGAGTTCGGCATCGCTCAGAGCGGCTTTGCCTTTGGCAAGCATCTTTTCGCGTGGCCGGTCGTCGGCAGCTAAGCTTTTGATGGTGCGTTTGTGTTCCTTGCTCATATCCATGACTTCAAAATCTGGTGCAAGATACGAAGAATTACGAAAACAACCTCTCCTAAAATTAGAAGAGGTTGTCTGTGAGTTGTATAACGTATGCTATTCAGCCTATCAAGCTAACTTTGCAGTGAATTTGGTCAGCTTCGACTTCAGATTGGCGGCCTTGTTGCGGTGGATAATGCCACGCTTGGCAACCTTGTCGATCACCGAATAAATCTTCGGCAACTGTGTCTCGGCTTCCGACTTGTCGGTCAATAGTCTGAATTTCTTGACTTCGTTACGCATGTTCTTTGCATAGTAACGATTGTGCAAACGTCTCTTTTCCGTCTGACGAATTCTCTTGAGTGACGATTTGTGATTTGCCATATCTGTTCTTCTTTCTTATTATTTTCCTCTTAATTCGGGCTGCAAAAATACGCTTTTTATTCTTACAAAAGCCCAATATCATATAATTTTTTTCTTTTTCCGATGATAAGCCTTCTCAATATTAGTGTATGGTGTTTATAATACATTGTAAATTAAATAATTGAACATGAAAAGACCATTTTTTCTTCATTGTCGGTGTTGATGGTTTCTTTCAGGCATACCTCTACAAACTGGTTGCGTTGTATTCCGTTTGCCTTAAGCAGGAGGGGAATATAGTTTTCGCCGTAGCCTTTGGCCATGCCGTGTGAGTCGATACGTTCAACCAGAAGGCGCTGCTTGCTGCCTTTCATGCGGTTGAAGTAGGCGATTCTGTTTTGCAGCGATATGCCGCGCATGGTTTCGCTACGTTGTGTCTTCACCTTTTCGGGAATCTGGTCGGGCAGGGTGGCCGCCTTGGTGCCTGAGCGCACGGAGTATTTGAAGGTGTGGATGTGGCTGAACCCGATTTCTTTGGCAAAATCGCAGCTCTCTGCAAATTCGGCCTCTGTTTCTCCAGGAAAACCAACGATAATATCGGTGGTCAGGTTGAAATCGGGCCTGAACTGCTTGATTCTCGTGCACATGTCGCGAAATTGGTTGGCGGTGTAGAAACGGTGCATTCGTTTCAGGGTGTTTTCGGAACCGCTTTGCAAGCATACGTGCATGTGCGGGGCCAGTTTTTCGTGTTGAAAGAGCTGGAGGAAGGTGTCGGAAAACTGATCCGGCTCAATAGAGGCGATGCGCACGCGGAAGTCGCCGTCGATGTCGAGAATCCGAGCCACCAATTGCTCGAAACTCGTGTCTCCGTATTGATAACGTCCCATATTGACGCCGGTCAACACCACTTCCTTGAATCCGTGTGCCACAACGTCGCTGACGTTCTTGCAGATGTCGTTGTCATTGCGGCTGGTAGAGCGTCCTCTGACGGTGGGGATAATGCAGTAGGAACAGAAATTGTTGCAGCCGTCCTGTATCTTGATGAGACTGCGGGTGTGGAAGGTGTCGAAGGCGGGCATGTAGCTGAACAAGTCCTTGTCGTAGCCTTCGGGGTCGCTGGCACCGAGGGTGAAGTGGTCGTTGATGATGTTGAAAAGGGCGGCTTTGCGTTCGTTGTCAATAATATAGTCGGCCAATCCGCTATGCAACAACTCTTCTTTATAATTGTTCACCATGCAGCCTGTGATGACGATGAGAGCGGCGGGATTCTTGCGGCGTGCCTGATGGATGGTTTGGCGGCATTTCTGGTCGCTTTGGTTGGTCACCGTGCAGGTGTTCACCACTACCACGTCGGCTTCTTCGCCGTCGCCGACGATTGCATAACCGTTGGCCTTGAACTGCGAGGCAAGTGCGTCAGTCTCGTAGAGGTTGACGCGGCATCCCAATGTCTTGAAGGCGATTTTAATCATGCCGTCGTACAAAGTTTCCTTCAATGGATAGCGGTGTGGCTTGGGTGACTTCCACATCGACGATGCAACCGATCAAAGACGTGTCGTCCGATGCGAAACGCATGACAATCTTGCCTTCGGTATGTCCGGTAAGGTAGCCGCTTTTGCGGTCGTGCCCTTCCACAAGCATTTTTACGGTCGTGCCAATGAGATTCTGGTTGTAAACCAAGGAATGCTTCATCAGCTCTTCGGTGAGGATGTGGTAGCGTTCTTTTTTCACTTCTTTGGGCACATCGTCCTCCCATTGTGAGCTGACGGCACCCGGACGAACGCTGTACTGTGCGATATACGCCATGTTGTATTTGAACTCTTCCATGGCGCGGCGCGTGTTTTCAAACTCTTCTTCGCTCTCTTTGGTGAAGCCGACAATGATGTCGGTGAAAATAGTGGCTGTGGGCAGTACTTTTCTGATGGTTTGGATAATGTGCCGGTAGGTTGCCAGGCCGTGGTGCCGGTTCATGCGTTGCAGCATGTTTTCGTCGCCCGACTGGATGGGGATGTGAATCTGTTTGCCGAGGCAATTGTATTGTGAGATCACTTCGATGACTTCATCGCTCATGTCGCGCGGATGCGGCGAGGTGAAGTACACCCAGAACTCCTTGCCCGAAGTCTTTCCGTATTCTCCTACGCGGCGTAGCAGTTCGGCAAATCCGATTTCTTCGCCTTTCTTGTCCAAACCGTAGGAATTGACATTTTGTCCCAACAGGGTGATGCTCTTATAGTTGCTTTCGACAAGAGTCTTCAGCTCGTCGAGGATGTCGGCGGATGGGCGCGACACCTCACGGCCACGGGTATAAGGGACGGCGCAGTAGGTGCAGAACTTGTTGCAGCCGTTTTGTATGGGTATGAAAGCCTCGAATTCCGAGGGCTGGTTGGGGCAGATGTTCCAAAACAGGTCCATGTGTGCCGATGGGTTGATGTTGTCGGCTTTGCTGAACAAAGGAGCGATGGGCCTGATGACGGGCTGTTCGGTGATTTCTTCTCCCATTTTCAGGGAAGCAGGTGTTACGATGCCGTACTGCCTGATCATGTCGGGCAGCTTGGGCAGTTCGTTCATGGCAAACACAAGGTCGAACAGTTTCAGGAAACGCAGACGGTCGGCAGGCAGGATGCAGCCGGAGACAAAGGTGATCATGCTCTGCCGGTTTTTCATGCTGTTCCATTTGCGGATGCGACTGTACACCTTGTCGATGCCTTTCTGACGTACCGAACAGGCAATGACCCCTAAGATGGTGGCTTCGTCTTCGTTATCGGTAGGGACAAAGCCCATTCCTTGCAAGACGGTGCGCACGCGTCCCGAATCGCTTTGGTTCATCTGGCATCCTAGGGGAAGAAGATAATACTTCATTTCGTGTCTGTTCAATAACGTTGAAAGGTACCTGCTGTGCTTGGAAAGGTCTTGGATCAGGCGTATATCAGTCCGATAATGTCTTTCAGAATGGCATTGTCTTGCTGGATACTTGGCGGGGTGAGGGTCGAAGCGCCAATCAACAGGTTTTCGGCTTGGCCGATGATGTCGGTGTCGAGGCAGTCGGAGGCAATGCGGCACTCACGGATGGTTTGACGAGCGGAGTCGATGTCGAGACCGACTTCAACGCCACCCCAAGCAAACTGTTCCTTTTTGACGGCGTGGAAATGCTCCCACTTTCCAAAAAGGTAGTCATGTGTGCTGACACGGGCGGCATGGGCTTGCACTTCGGGAAGCTGCGCCAGTGTGTCGAAGTCAATCGTATTGGGGGTCATGCCGTAAACGTCTTGGAAAGCGGCAATCAGCGGAGCCACAATGTTGGTGGCAGTGACATCTGCCAGCTCCGACAGATTGACAATGCGGCTGGCTACCGACTTTACGCCGTTTTTGGCGAGCTTGGCCTTGTTGACGCGCAGATAACGCTGCATGGCTTCCGCATCGGTGCGTATCAAGATGGTGCCGTGGTGCAAGTGGTTGAGTGGACCGTTGTAAAACGCATTGCCCGAGAACTTGCGACCGTCGATGGTGAGGTCGTTGCGGCCTGAAACGACGGCTTCTAAGCCGTAATGGCGCAAGGCTTTTTGAATGACCGACATCTGGCGGGGAACATCGTAGATTCTTTTATCTGCAATAAACGAAAAATTCAGGTTGCCGAGGTCGTGGTAAACGGCACCACCGCCCGTGCGGCGACGCATCAAAAAACCGCCGTCGCCAATCAGCATGTCGCTGTTGCATTCCGAATAGGGGTTTTGGTGAAGCCCGATAACCACGGTGCGGCGGTTCGCCCAAAGGTACATGGTGACTTGGTCTTCCTCTTGGTGGTCGGTAAGATAGGTTTCTACAGAAAGGTTAAGGTAAGGATTGTTCTGTTGACTGATGACAATTTGTGTTTTCATATCAGATGATGTGATAAAAGACTAAAAAAAAAGCCCGCAGCGATGCGAGCGTTGTAGTCTCTCCGGGATTTGAACCCGAGTTACCAGGATGAAAACCTGACGTCCTGACCAGACTAGACGAAGAGACCCCTTTGTCACTGTCCTTTTTCGGTTTCAGTTTGACGGTGCAAAAGTACAACATTTTTGCATATCACCGACGCTTTATGCGTAAAAAAATAGAAATATTTTTCAATGCATTGATTTTTAGATCGATAAAAGGCAAATTATTTTCATGAACAAGGCGGAGATATGGGTAAAAGCAGAAAATTGGCAGCCCAAAGCCCCTGATTTACTCGAAGGTAAAGGACAATTGGAACATCTTATTGCTTAATTTGTCAATGCTGGAGGTGTAGATGTAGGCGGGTTCCTTGATGATATTGAATACGCCGTAGCTCATTTTTACTTCAACACCCATTTTAAACCATTGGTTGTAGAAATCGAAACCGGTGCCGATCTCCAAGGCAAGATCGAAACGTTTTGGAATAAAGAATTTATTTGACTGGGTACGTTTTCTGGAGGTAAGGTCTAATTTGGGATTTACACCGCCGATGACATAGGCAGCCACATTGTTCAAACGCTTTGAGCGGTATTTGAGTTGTAAGGGAAATTCGACAAAGGTGGAGAATATGCTTTGGGTGAGGGACAGCAAATCATTCTGATCAAAAGGTTCTATGTTTCCCCCGATTCTTTTAGCGAAAAAGGAATAGTCCATTTTGCGTTCTCCAAGGCTGAGCGTAGGGATGAGACGCAAGTCAAAGCGCGGTCCTAACCTTTTATTGCCGATAATGCCCACGGTGAACCCCGGAACATGTCGGGTTTCAATATTATACACGTACAACTTTTCAATGTCGTTCGTTTTGACACCATCCGGAAAATACTGGGCCCAGTCGTTATTTCCTTTGGTAATATCAATATTCTGGTAGTTTTCGCGCAGGGCAATGGTGTAGCTCATGCTGTTGACGGCAAGCAGGAAGCCGAAATGATACGGCTCTTCATCGTACTTGGGAAGGAATAGCACTTTCTTTCGCTGTGCTTCGGCAACGGTGCTGAAACAGAAAGAAATGACAAGCAGTGCCAAAATGATTCTGATGGTGTTCTTCAATGTGCAACGGTATTTGTTTGAAAACGCAACGATTCTCGTATTATTGTGTGAGATTTTCGGCGGCAAAAATAAGGAAAATGAGACGATTTGCTTCTTGAAGCAGCCATTTTATCGAACCGGCAGATTCAAATAGCAAGTACAAAAAAGCGGTAGTCAATGCTGTTTTTCATTTATAGAGGGTTTTCATGCTGCAAATGCAGTGCGTTTTTTGAATTGATCATTATTTCTCATGGCATTTTGTAGGGAAATCACGGTATCAGCGTGAGCGAATTTCCTCCGTCTTTGACGGTCAACAGTCCGAATTGTTCGCTGTAGTAACACACCGAGGTAGCGCCCGTCTGCGAGTCGATGATTTCATTTTTATACGCATTCTCATAGTGGGCATCCCCCAAGTTGAAGGTGGTGGTGGGTAATTCACCCAAAGGCAGGACGTTGCTCAAAATGATGCGCCAATAATAATCATCACCATTGTAGCCGCTGAATTTGTCATACATCTCGTAGCTGATACTGACAACTTTTCCTGGGGCCACTCCGCAACGGAGACGGCAACTGTCTTCAGCCCGACTTTGAAGCACAACCTCCCGCACATAGAAATAGGGTTGAGGTTTGATGGACAATTTGGCGTTGGGACGGACATAGTAGCCATAAAAGTCGTGAGTTACGAATGTGGTGTCTTCGACAACAGTAAAGCAGAGGGTGTCGCCGTCTTGGTCGAGCATTTTGATGGACTCGCCCACGCGGTAGGGCACGGCTGCCGCTTCTTCTTCCGTAAGTAGGCGGTAGATTTGTGGTTCTTCTACGCAAGAAACCATCGCGGTCACAAGTGCGATGCAGAAAATCAAGTGCTTTTTCATGGTGTTCACTCCTTATCTTTTAGTCCGTAACGAAATCCGATGCCGATCATACCTTCCATACCGAGGCCGACTTGCAGGAAACCGGCGTATTGCTTGGTGCCGACCTCAATACCGATGGGAACGAATTGGTAGGCGTATTTTATCCTGTCGGAGAATTTGTTGGAGGGCAATTTGATTTCATACAGGTTGGGTTGGTATTCATGGAGGCGGTAGTTCCAAGTGTAGAAACCTTGTCCCACCTTGCTGTAAAGATTCACATACTTGGTGTTCAGCCAATTGATTTTGAGGTGGCATAGAAAGGTGTGGCTCGATTCGTTGAGGCGGCAGATAGGGATGTCGTTTTCCGAGTAATTGAGAATGCGCGGGTCGAAGCAATAGGAGGCTCCGATGCCGATCACCTTGGTGGGGCGGCGCGTGTAGGTGGCGTTGAATGCACCAAGAACGTCCATTTCAGGATGATAGTGGATCCCTTTGCTCCAACGGAAACTGCTGGAAGGCTTGTGTCCGTAGCCGATGCTGAACTCGTTCTTGTTGCTTCGCATGGTGTCGCGTTGCGCGAAGACGGGCAGAGCAAAGGCAAAGATCAAGCTGAAAATGAAAAGCTGTTTTTTCATAGCTATATGAATTTCAATTTATTAAATTACTTATTCGGTTTTATCGCCACAATCTTGAAATTGTTGAACCAAGCTTCGGCCTTTTCGGTTTCGTTGTTGACGATTGGTATTTTGCGCTTTCAGAAAGAACCAAGCTGTTGAGGTGGCGGAAACGCCACCCGAGAGGCCGCCTGAGACGATGTGCTTTGGATAAGCACAATCATTCGTGAATGTAAAACCGTAGTACATTTGGATAGGTTTGAAGGGCGAAATTGGCAAATTAATTCTATGTGAGAGGGATTGCCCCGAAGCATTTTTATTGTTGCTTTTTGTGGTCGCAGGTGAAAGTGGTTAGAAAAGGATCGATAGATCGCTTACATGCCGGTATGGGAACGGAAGGCTCCGTTCCCATGCTTCAGCAGTTTCTAACAAACTCAAAATTCATTCTAAAACATTAGTTGACAAAAATCGAGTGCAAAGATGGGGCGGTTTCACCATTCCGACCATCCCCATTAATGGGGATTTTTGAGGTTTTGAACCCCGTATTATGATGAATGGTGAGAAAAAAACGATCGTTTCCGGTTTACTTGTTCGGGAAATACGCTTGTCAATCTTTACGACAATGCGGTTTTGTCCCTTCAAACAAACTTGCTATACCGAAAGAGAGGCGTTGTCGCACCACATTCTCAAACCCGATATGTCGCATTATATTAGTAAAGGTGTAGGGTTTGGGAAAAGCGTAAACGGATTGTGGCAGGTAGCTGTAGGCGTTGCGGTTTTTTGACACGAAACGCCCGATGGCTGGCAGCAAGTGTTTGAAATACAAGCCGTAGAAGGGTCTGATGAGTGGGTGTTCCGGTATCGAAAACTCCAAAATGGCGATATGACCTCCGGGTTTCAGCACCCGCAGGGCTTCGCCAAGCCCTTGTTCTTGGTTTTGATAGTTGCGAATGCCAAAGGCAATGCTTACCGCATCGAAAGTGCTGTCATCAAAAGGAAGCAATTCGGCATCGCCTGCAACAAAACTGATGGAGAGGCAGTGCTTTTTACGGTTTGCTTTTTCTTTTGCAATATGCAGCATGTTTTGCGAGCGGTCCAAGGCGATGATGTTGGCGTTGGGGATTTTTTTGGCAAGCAGTATGGCAAGGTCGCCGGTGCCGGTGGCAAGGTCTAAGAGGTGTCGGGGGTGCTGTCGGGCAATGTGCCGGGCGGTGCGATGACGCCACCACCTGTCGATTTGGAACGACAGCAGGTGGTTCAGACGGTCGTAAAAAGGGGAGATGTTGTCGAACATCTCGGTGACGGCGTTCTTGTCAGGCATCGCAGGGAGAAAGACGTTGGGCTTCTTCAAAAAGGCGGTTGCGGTCAACGGGCACTACGCCGACTTGCTCGCAAACCAATCCGCCGGCAATGTTGGAAAGGGCGGCGATATGGCGGGCGTCGGCTCCTGCCGCCAGACAAAGGGATGCAACGCTTAGCACGGTGTCGCCGGCACCAGAAACATCGGTGATGTGGCGCGGATGGGCGGGAAGGTGCAAGAGGTGCGCCGTTTTCCCGTCGTAGTGGCGCATCAAAACGCCTTTTTCCGACAAGGTGGTCATCAGGTAGGTGCAGTGCAGCAGCTCCTGCAACTGCGCTGTGGCGGATTCAAGTTCAGCGATGCTCTCGGCGCTAACGTCAAGCCCATCGCGCAACTCTTTGGCGTTGGGCTTGAACAAAGTCACGTCATGGTAAGCAAGGAAGTTTTTCTTTTTCGGATCCACGGCAACGGGAATGCCGTTGGACTTGGCAAGTGCCACCACTTCGTGGATCAGCGATTCTGTCAGCACGCCTTTGTTATAGTCTTGCAAGATGATGACATCGGGGTGTCTCTCGGCAATGATGCTGCGAATGGATTTCTCCAAGAGTAAGGCTTCTGTGTCGCTCAAATCGCAGGTGTCTTCTTCATCGAGACGCAACATTTGTTGGCCTTGGTTCAGAATGCGTTGTTTGAGGGTGGTGATGCGTTCCTTGCTGGTGACGATACCCTTCGTGTCAAGGTCTTGTTCCTTCATGAGTCGCAGAAAGGCAGAGGCGTTGCCGTCATCGCCAATCATGGAGCAAAGTGTCGCTTTACCGCCCAATGCCTTGATGTTCAATGCCACGTTGGCAGCACCGCCGAGTCTGAGGAAACGCCGTTGTACGGTGACGACAGGGACGGGGGCTTCGGGCGACATGCGTTCCACCATGCCTTCAATATAGGCGTCGATCATGACGTCGCCGATGATAAGGGCGTGAATCTCGGCAAAGCGCCGAAATAAATGATCAATATAGTTGCTGTTGGCTGTCAAAGGATGGGTGTAAAAAGTACGGGCAATGGTGCGCCATTGCCCGTACAGAGGTTCGTTTTAGTGAAGTTTTGCCAAAGCCTCGCGGATGCGTTTCACGGCTTCGCGGAGCTTGTCTTCCGAGGTGGCGTACGACAGGCGTATGCAGTCGTCGTTGCCGAAGGCTTTTCCGGCCACGCAAGCCACATGGGCGTTGTAAAGCAGGTACATGCACAGGTCGTCGCTGCCCTTGATAGTGGTTTCTCCATCGCTCTTGCCGTAGTAGGATTTCACTTCGGGGAAGAGATAGAAGGCGCCGGCAGGCATGTTGGCTTTCACGCCGGGAATCTCATTCAGTAGGGTGTGAAGCATGTCGCGACGTTTGCGGAAAGCCGCCAGCATGGCTTGGATTTCTGACGAGTTGCCGGGATGCAGCTCCATGGCTTTCAGCGCCGCCGCCTGCGCAATGGTGCAGATGCCGGAAGTGTACTGTCCTTGTATCTTGTTCGTCGCTTTCACAATGGCGATGGGAGCGGCAAGGTAGCCGATGCGCCAGCCTGTCATGGCATAACCTTTGGCAACGCCGTTGACAAGGACTAAGCGGTCTTTCAGCTCGGTGAACTGACCGAGGCTCTCGTGCTTGTGCTCATATTGGATGTATTCGTAGATTTCATCGGAGATGACGATGATGTTCGGATATTTTTTCAGCACCTCAACCAATGCTTGCAGCTCGGCTTTGGTATAAACCGATCCGCTTGGATTGCAAGGGGTGTTGATGATGAAAGCCTTGGTCTTGCGGGTGATGGCATTTTCAAGTTGTTCCGCCGTGATCTTGAAATCGTGGTCGATATCGCTCTTCACGATAACGGGAACGCCACCGCCTAATTTCACCATTTCAGGATAGGAGACCCAGAAAGGAGCGGGGATAATCACCTCGTCGCCGTCGTTCAAAATGGCAAGGAAAGTGTTTGTGATGGCTTGCTTGGCGCCGTTCGAGATGATGATCTCGCTGTCGCTGTAATCTAAGCCGTTGTCTCTCTTGAGCTTGGCGGCAACAGCCTTGCGCAATGCCGGCGTTCCGGGAACCGGAGGGTAGTGCGTGTCGTTGTTGTTGATGGCGTCAATGCCGGCCTGCTTCGCAGCTTCGGGAGTGTTGAAGTCGGGCTCGCCAATGCTTAGGCTGATCACGTCGATGCCTTGGGCTTTCAATTCGCGGCTCTTATTGGTCATGGCAAGCGTGGCGCTTTCAGCCATGTTTAAGATCCTGTTTGATAAGATGATTTCACTCATGTTGAAATATTTGATTTTGTGATACTCGTAAAAGAAAGGACAAAATTAGGCAATTTTCGGATAGCCCCGACACTTTTTGGAGTTTTAATGGGAAACCGTTCCCGTGAAGGATGAAAAACAAATCGAAACAGCATCCGGTAGGCTGTTGAAAAAAAACTATCTTTGCGGCAAATTTGCATTGAAATGAATTTGTATTCTTATATAGTGCTTTCCTTGCTCGCAGTGATCGTGGCTCTTTTGGCAGTTTTGCTGGTATATGTGGCAAAAAAACGGAGCAAACAGTTGCGTTTGGAGGCACAGATAGAAACGCACAAAACATCCATGAAAGTTTTACTTCCGTTGAAAATGCAGGCTTGCGAACGTTTTGTGTTGTTTTTGGAACGTATCAAGACCCCTGTTCTCGTCAAGCGGATTTATCAGCCGGGTATTGGGCGCGACACCTTTCATCTTGCCATGGTGCAAAATGTGGGCGATGAGTTTGAACACAATCTGGCACAACAGCTCTATGTCTCGCAAGTGACATGGGAAGCCATCCGTAAAGCCAAGGATGAGCAGGTCAATCAGATTAATGCTTTGTTTGAACAATCTGCGCCCGAAACGAGTGTTGCGTTGCTGGCACAGGCACTGGTAACCTTGCCCAATGTGGCTATTGACGAGGCAGTGCTGCTGTTGCGTGCGGAATTTCACAATCAGCACTATTGATTGGGGGAAGATGGTAAAGCGTGATAGGTTGATGTCGGGAACCCCATGATAAACGGATAGTGATGTCTTTGAGAATGAATGAGTCGTTTTTTTGAACAATAATACCCTGTGATAAACCGTTGAACGGGTGAAATTTATATAAAATGAGCATTGTTTTTACCGCTTCACAAATAGCCGGACTGCTTTCAGGAAAAGTAGAGGGCGATGCCAACGCTGAGGTCAGTAACGTGGCGAGAATAGAAGAAGGAGCGCCGGGAATGTTGAGTTTCCTGGCCAATCCCAAATATACTCCTTATATCTACAACACGAAGTCCAGCATTGTCATAGTGAATGATGATTTTGAGCCTAAGGCTCCGGTGTCGGCAACCTTGATACGAGTACCCGATGCGTATGCGGCCTTTGCTATGTTGTTGAACTATTATGACAAGATGATGGGAGCCAAGAAGGGCGTTTCGTCGCTGGCGTTCGTGTCGGAAACTGCCCGATACGGCGAATCGGTCTATTTGGGCGAGTTTGCCTATTTGGGCGAAAATGTTGTGGTAGGGAATGATGTCAAGATTTACCCGCAGGTGTATGTGGGCGACAACTCGGTGATTGGCGACGGGACGGTGTTGTACCCCGGTGTCAAACTTTATCGCAACACCGTGGTCGGCAAAAACTGCACCTTGCATGCCGGTGTCGTAGTCGGTGGCGACGGTTTTGGCTTTGCCCTGCAAGCTGATGGGCATTACGATAAAGTGCCGCAAGTGGGAAACGTAGTGATTGAAGACGATGTTGAAATTGGAGCCAATACCACCATCGACCGTTCCACCATGGGTTCAACGCGCATTTGTAAAGGTGTGAAGCTGGACAATCTCATCATGATTGCGCACAATGTGGAAGTGGGTGAAAATACGGTTGTGGCCGCACAGACGGGCGTGAGCGGTTCGACCCATCTTGGAATGCATTGTGTGGTGGGAGGACAGGTAGGTTTTGCCGGACATCTGCATATAGCCGATGGATCGAGTTTCGGCGCACAGTCTGGCATACAGGGCGATATCGAAGAACCGGGCAAAGCGTTCATGGGTTCGCCCGCAGTTCCCTTGCGACAGTTCCAGCGCAATTTCATCCGCTCAAAACAGTTGGAAGATTTGTTCAAAAAAGTAGATGAATTGGAAAAACAGATTGAAGCACTGAAAAAATAGTGCTTAATTGCTGAAAAAGAATAGGTTACTGTTGTTGTAGCTGCAAAAAAGTTCGTCCTGTAGGGCGGACTTTTTTGTGATATGATGATTTCATGAAGCCGTTTGGACGACTTTTTTGAGATATTTTTATACTTTTGCCACAATTTTAGTGTTTTTTCATTTAAAAGATTCTAATGACAGAAAAACAGTGCACGTTACGTGAAATCGTTAGTGTTTCAGGAGCAGGTCTTCATACGCGCAAGTGCGGTACGTTGACTTTCAATCCGGCACAAGTAAATACAGGAATCCGTTTTCGTCGTGTGGATTTGGAAAATCGGCCCATTATCGAAGCCGACGTTGACAATGTCGTTGATACTTCGCGTGGAACAACTCTTGGGAAGGGCGGTGCCGTCATTCATACGGTGGAGCATGTCCTGGCGGCGTTGCGCGGCATGGGTGTTGACAACGTGTTGATAGACCTCGATGTTGAGGAAATCCCGATTATGGATGGCAGTGGACGGCTGTTTGTTGAAGCCATCCGGAAAGCAGGTGTCGTTGAACAGAATGCCGACCGTGACTACTTGGTTGTTACCGAACCCATCAGCTATCGCAATGATGTGATTGGCATTGAGCTTACCATTGAGCCTTGCGATCGGTTTATGATTGATGTCACGGTGAAGTACAACACCCGTGTCCTTGACGAGCAAAGCGCATCGCTGCATGACATGAAGGATTTTGAAACCGAAATCGCGCCATGCCGTACCTTTGTCTTTCTGCATGAGCTGGAAAAACTCATCAGCCGTAACCTTGTCAAGGGCGGAGACCTCACCAATGCCATTGTGTTCGTGAACAAAAATGTGTCTCCTGAAGAATTGGATCATATTGCAACGTTCTTCAAGAAGCCCAAAGTAGAGGTCAAAGAATGCGGTGTGCTGAACAATGTCGAATTGTATTTTGAAAACGAACCGGCACGTCACAAGCTGTTGGATGTCATCGGCGATTTGTCCTTGGTGGGGAAACCGATAAAAGGACATGTGAAAGCGTTCAAACCCGGACATTTTTCCAACACGGCTTTCGCCAGAATCATCAAACATACGCTGTTATAAGTTTGAAAATCGGCAGTTTGTAGCATTATTAGTGATGAAATCGCCGAAATTATTCGGTTGGTTTTCAAAAAAATACTAATTTTGCCGTCCCTATTTGGCTTGCCGTAATAGCAAATATTAAGCGTATGAATCAACCGTTAGCATATATTCATCCCGATGCCAAAATTGCAGAGGATGTCAAAATTGAACCTTTCGCATGGATAGGTGCGGATGTTGAAATAGGATCAGGAACATGGGTGGGGCCGAACGCCACCGTTATGGACGGTGCCCGCATCGGTCGTGATTGCAAGATTTTCCCGGGGGCTGTTATTTCAGCGATTCCGCAGGACTTGAAATACGATAATGAAACAACCTATTGCATCCTCGGCGATCGTACTACGGTGCGTGAATCGGCTACGGTAAACAAAGGCACACTTGCTAATGGACAGACGGTTGTGGGTAGCGATTGTTTGCTGATGGCTTTCACGCATGTTGCGCACGACTGCGTTGTAGGCAACCATGTCATCATGGCCAATGCCGCCACGTTGGCAGGACATATCACGGTAGGCGACTGGGCGATTATTGGCGGACTTGCCGCAGCAAGTCAGTTCTGCCGTATCGGTGCTCATGTTATGATTTCTGGTGGGGCGTTGATCAACAAGGATATTCCTCCATTTGTGAAAACGGGAACGAAATATCCGGTCACCTATGCAGGGGTGAACTCCATAGGCCTGATGCGGCGTGGCTTTTCAAAAAACCGCATCAAGGATATTCAGGACATTTACCGCGTGATTTATAGCGTAGGCATGAATGTCACACAAGCCGTGCTCTATATTAAGGAGAACATTCCCGTTACGGCGGATAGGGAAGCTATTCTTGAATTTATCGAAAGCTCGAAAATCGGCATCATGAAAAACTCCAACCTTAGCGAAGAAATCTGATCGGATAAGGGGGGTAAGACGTTGTTTTATTGGATGATTTATCGCTATGGCAATCACGTCACGGCTTGGCAATATCGTCGTACCATGTGCTGAGCAAGTGTCCAACGGCTTTTTTGTCATAGCGTTCCACAATGCTTTGGCGCAACGCCGCAGTGTTGTAGTCGCCATAAGATAGGCACATTTGTTTCAAGGCTTTTGCCATCGCATCAACATCATGAGGCTTCACCAAAATGCCATTGCTTTCGTTTACGATTTCGGCGATGCCCCCTACACGGGTGGAAACAACAGGGAGTCCGCAGGAAAGGGCTTCTAAAATGACGACGGGTAAGTTTTCGTAGTCGCTCGATAAGACGAGGAAGTCTCCTGAAGCCAAGACATCAACAAGGACCTGACCTTCCAATAATCCGGTAAACGATACGCAGTCATCGAGTTGCATGGATGCGGAAAGCTGTTGCATGGCCAAAAAGTCAATGCCATCGCCGATGAGCACGGCATGGAAATGAAAACCTTGGGCTTTCAGCAGATGGATGGCTTGCAACAGTCCGGAAACATTCTTTGACTTATCTTCGAAGCAACTGACATGAACAATATGCGGTATCTCGTTCTGATGGTGGCAAGGCTTGAAAAGGGCGGTGTCCACAACGTTGGGCAAAACAACGTACTTTTGATTTTTCAATCCGTGACGTTGCATGGCTTGCGCTAAGTTTTCGGTCACTGTAGTCACCATCGATGCGTTTTTTACCACGATTCGCGTCGCCGCTTTCCGCAACAAGCCGCTGAAATCGTTTCCGGGCAGGTAACGCGACCAATGTTCCGTGATGAGGTAAGGCGTTTTGTGTCGGATTTTTTCCAGCCATGCCATAACGCCCATGCGTGTGAGCACGTGCACGTGTATCAAGTCGGGCTTTCCCGCTAATTTCAACGCTTTGCGACATGAACGGTAAAAACGGAATGCTGAGGTGATCAACCCCGCTTTACGGTAATACACCCGGATGGCGTCAACGCCGTTTTCGTTGCTGCGCACCACTTCCATTTTCTCTTTTGAATGGCTGTCGGCATGAACATACACTACGGTCACCTTGTTGAATAGAGCCACCGCCTCGGCATGTCGCTGGATAAATAAGCCGAACATCGGATCGTAGCGATGGGGATACCAGCGGGCTAAAAAAACTATATGTCGGTTTTTCTCAAACATGGCACGATCAGTCAAAGGAAACAAAGTCGGTTTTGATGGAGGTGTTGTTATCGGTAGGGGTCATGAGACATTGGTTTTGGCAGGCGGCAATGGAGTTGTCGGGGATGACACGGACAATGATTTCTTTAGATTCATTATCTGATGACAGCGTGATGCTGGTGCAGCCTTCGCCGATGGCTTTTACCAGACCGGTCTCGTTGACAGTGGCGACGGAGTTATCTGCGCTGCTGAAAGTGATTTTTGCAGGGCTAGTGGCGGAAATCCGTCTCTCTTCTCCGATGTGTAGTGTCATGTTGGTCGCGAACAGGTTGATGCTATGCTTATTGCAGGCGAAAAACATGCAACTAAGTGCCATCAAGATGAAAATCACGGTCTTTTTCATGGTTTGTTGTTTTCGATCAAGATGCAAAGATACTTTTTTTTGATTAGGGGAAACCTGTTCGATGGATAGGGTGGTCGGATTGTTTGGTTGCGCCCGAACCTGTTTTTTTGTTGGAAGCGATTTTGGCGAAAAATACTACGAAAGTCGTTCTTGCGTTTTAATGACATGAGAGAGGTCGGAAAAATTCTGTTATTCCTGTTGGCTGCCATGACGACATCATTTGTTTTCGGTCATACTGTTACCGAAAGAGGGGATGTGTTTCATATTGAGCATACTTGGCAATGCGGCAAGGAAAAGTGGTCTTGCAATTTAGATGTGGAGAAGCGCATCTATCGCTATTATAAACAGGAACGCGAACATTCGAGTGACAACTATATGCGTTACATTTTGTCGGATGCCGACCGTCCCTATATTGCCGATATTGTTGCCATGATACGCGAAGGCGGACGCAAGGCGGGCTACAGCGATTCGGACAATGTGCGTAATGTGGTGGCTTTTGTACAGTCGTTGCGCTATGTTTCCGATATGGCTTCGACAGGCAAGAAAGAGTACGTGCGTTTCCCGATAGAAATGCTTGTCGATGGGAAAGGGGATTGTGAAGACCGTGTGGCACTCATGGCGGCCATTTTGCATGAGATGAAATACGAACTGCTGCTTGTTTCGCTGCCCGATCACCTGGCATTGGCCATTCGGAGCGACAAAGATATGGATGGCAGATACTACGAATATCAGGGCAAGCGCTTTTATTATCTTGAAACCACCGACAAAGGATGGAATATTGGCGCCATGCCCAATCGCTTTATCAACGTGAAAGCGGAACTGATTCCTATTGTGAAACGTCCTGTCGTTTACCTGCGTTCATACGAAGTGAAAACCATCGACCACAATAGTCAAACGGCGACGTTCAAAATTGTGTGCAAGGTGGAGAACACCGGTCCGACGGCATCAACGGGCATGTATCTTTATGCTGTAGCGCGGTCATCGAAGCAGGAGAATGCTTCCGTGTTTTCGGAAAAGATGTTTGACTTTGACGATTTTGCAGAAGGACAAAGCGGCGACGTGACCTTGTATTTGACAGTACCGAGGCATAGGAGGGTGGCGTTTGCCATGACTGTTGGGGGCGATAACTTTGAGCCGAAAACGCTGTACAGCAGAGTTTTGAATGTGGATTGAAACCCCGATGCGGCGTGATCAAAGTGTGTGCGAACCTTGTCGTCGTATTGGAAGTCGTTGGAGACCCAACAAAAAAGGAAGGACTTTTGCCCTTCCTTTTTTTGAATATGGCTGGACCTTATGCAATGGCGTCACCAGCGGCAAAATGCTGGTAGAAAGCGATGATGGTTTCAATGCCCTTGTAGAAATGATCTAAACGATAGTTCTCGTTGGGCGAGTGGATGGCGTCTTCACCAAGTCCGAAGCCCATCAGGATGGACTTGAGTCCGAGGACTTTTTCAAAGGCGGAGATGATGGGAATGCTGCCACCGCTGCGCATGGGAATGGGCAACTTGCCGTAGGTGTCCATGTAGGCGGCTTCGGCGGCTTTGTAAGCCGGCAGGTCGATGGGACAGCCGTAGGCTTGTCCGCCATGCAACGGCGTCACCTTGACGGTCACATAGTCAGGAGCATTCTTTTCGAGATAGTCTTTCACCAAAACGGCAATTTTTTCGTGGTCTTGGTTGGGAACCAAGCGGCAGGAGAGTTTGGCGTAGGCTTTTGAGGGTAATACGGTCTTTGAACCTTCGCCCGTGTAACCGCCCCACATGCCGCAGAGGTCGAATGTCGGACGAATGCCCACTCTTTCGATTTTGGTATAGCCGTTTTCGCCGCGCAAGGCTTTGACGCCGAGACTCTTCTTGTAGTCTTCTTCGCTGTAAGGCGCCATGTTGAGCAGTTCGCGTTCGCGTGCCGAGCTTTCCACTACGTCGTCATAGAAATGGGGAATGGTGATGTGGTTGTTCTCGTCCATGCACTTGGCAATCATCTCGCACAAGGTGTTGAGCGGGTTGGCCACGGAGCCGCCAAAGAGACCCGAATGCAAGTCTGCATTGGGACCGGTGACTTCGATTTCCCAGTAGGCGAGGCCTCTCAGTCCGGTGGTGATGGAAGGCGCGTCGCTGGCAATCATGCTGGTGTCGGAGACCAAAATAATGTCGGCTTTTACAAGTTCTTTGTTCGTGACAATCCATTTGGCAAGGCTGCCCGAACCGATTTCTTCCTCACCTTCGAGCATGAACTTCACGTTGCAAGGCAGGGTGTTGGTTTTCACCATGGTCTCGAAAGCCTTGGCGTGCATGAAGGACTGCCCTTTGTCGTCGTCGGCACCACGCGCCCAAATCTTACCGTCCTTGACGACAGGTTCAAAAGGATCGGTGTGCCACAGGTCGATAGGATCAACAGGCATTACGTCATAATGGCCGTAAACCAAAACGATGGGCAGTTTGGGATCGATGATTTTTTCACCGTAAACGATGGGGTTGCCATCGGTAGGCATCACTTCGGCCTTGTCGGCACCCGCTTTCAGGATATGGTCACGCCAGCATTCTGCACAGCGTATCATATCGGGTTTGTGTGCGGCTTCGGAGCTGATGGAGGGGATTCTGATCAACTCGAAGAGTTCTTCCAAGAAGCGATCTTTGTTGGCTTCGATGTACTGTTTTGTTTGTTCCATTGTGTTGATATTTAATGAATGATATTATCGAATGGGTTATTTGTTTTTCAGCATGTCGGTGGTTTTGAATCCGCTGATGCATTGTGGTCAGTTGTCAAGACGAGGTTTTCTCCGTCAAATACCGCGTAGCTGAAATAGCTGATCCAGTCGCCGAGGAACACAAATTTGGTCTTTGTGTTCATCATGCGCTCGATGGGGCAATGCACATGTCCGAACACGGCGTAGTCAATATCGGGATGGGTTTGCAGTTCTGTTTCCACATATTTGTATTGGCTCAGTTCTTCGACATTCATGTCGGGGCTGAGTTTGCAACCATGCAACTTTTTCCCCATACGGCTACGATAGGCGCACCAATGTGCCATCCTTATGCCCAAATCGGGATGCAGCCATTTGAACAGGCATTGGTTTATCTTATTGGTGAAAATGCGACGCATGAACTTGTAACCATTGTCGCCGGGACCGATGGCGTCGCCATGCGCCAGTAGGAAACGTTTTCTGCTCAAATCAATCAACTCGGGTTTTTCGTGCATGATGAGGCCGATTTCCTTTTCAAGGTAGCTAAACTGCCATAGGTCGTGGTTGCCGATAAAGAAGTGTACCTCAATGCCGCTGTCAATCAGCTCGGCAATTTTGCCGAGAATGCGTACGTGACCTTTAGGAACGACGGTGGCGTATTCAAACCAGAAGTCGAACAAGTCGCCCAAAAGGAACACCTTGTCGGCATCGGCTTTGATGCGGTCGAGCCAGCCAACGAGGCGTTGTTCGCGCTGAAGATCGTCATTCATCTCGGGAGCACCCAAGTGGAAGTCGGAAGCGAAATAGACTTTCATTTGAAATGGATTTCTTTCGACCTGCGAATCAGCTCGCTGATGATGGCAGTGAGACGAGGCTCGGCTTTCCCAACTGCATTGATCACTTCTTCGTGGGTCACCTGGCAGTGCAGTCCTTTGCCGCCGAGGTCTGAAATGACCGAAACACCAAACACGGGCAATCCGCAATGGTGCGCCACGATGACTTCGGGCGTCGTGGACATGCCGACGGCATCGCCTCCGATGACGCGGTAGTATTGGTATTCCGACGGTGTTTCGTAGGTGGGACCTGAGTTGCTGATGTAAACCCCGTGTTGCACGGCAATGCCTAATTTGGCGGCAATGTCATCTGCCAGGGCAAGCAGGCGTTTGTCGTAAGGTTCGGCCATTTCGGGAAAACGAGGACCGATACGGTCGTCGTTCTTGCCAATCAGCGGGTTGGGCAGCATGTTGATATGGTCGTCGATGAACATGATGTCGCTTACATGAAAGTCAGGGTTGATGCCGCCGGAGGCGTTGGAGAGGATGACAAATTCCACGCCGAGATACTTGAACACACGGATGGGCAATGTGATTTCAGTGGTGGAATAACCTTCGTAATAATGGAAACGTCCTTGCATGGCGACGACCTTTCGGTTGCCAATGCGTCCGAACAGCAACATGCCCTCGTGACCGGCAACTGTCGAAACCGGAAAGTTGGGGATTTCCGTGTAGGGGATGCGGTGTTCCACTTCCATGACTTTGACCAATCCGCCCAATCCGGAGCCAAGCACAATGGCGACTTCGGGTGCGAAATGACAGGTTCTATCATTAATGAATTGCGCGGTGGCTAAAATATTTTCTAACATAAAGGTTTATTTCTGAATGAAACATTTCGTTATCGTCAACGCCCACTTCAACGGGAAGTGTGAAAAGCGGGACGGAATTAAAAAGACAAAAATAAGGAGATTTTATCAATCGCATGGCATCTTTTTCCGTTGTCACCATGATTTTGTCACGGCTCGCAATGGTGTCGAATGCATGCAGCAACTTGCGGATGTCGTTTTCGGAATAAGGGTGGTGGTCGTGAAAACAATAGGCTGCCACATGCGGACAAATGAATTTCAGATGGTTTGTAAAATGCTCAGGACGGGCAATGCCGCAGAAAGCAACCGCGCCGTTGGCTTTGCCGGCTTCTATTGTCTTGGCTTTTTCATTGATGGGGACAAGGTCGCCATAGTGCAGGTGCGAGAAAAACAGCCGCTGCTGCGGTTGCAGTTTCAAATGTGCGGCAATGCGTTTTTTTTCGCCATCGTTGATTGGTTGGGGCGATTTGGTCACAATAACCATGTCGGCGCGACGGGCGGCGCTTCGGATGTCGCGTAAGCTGCCAGCAGGGATAAGATGGTCGTCAACATACAGATGTCCGTATTCGGTGAGCAGGATGTTCCATCCGGCAGTAATGCTGCGGTGCTGAAAGGCATCGTCCAGCAAAAACACCTGAGGAGGCGTGTCGCTGTCGAGCAAACGTTGAACTGCCTCGGCACGGTCGGCATCGACGGCGACCTGAACAGTTGGAAACTTCCTTACATATTGCAAAGGCTCGTCTCCAATTTCTTCATAAGAGGAACCGGCGTGGGCCAGCACAAAACCTTTGCTGCGTCGTCCGTAGCCTCGGCTTACGATACAGGTGCGATAATGCTGCGAAAGCAGATCGGCAAGGTATTCGGTATGGGGTGTCTTGCCTGTCCCGCCTAAACAAAGATTGCCGATGCAGATGACTGGATGGTCGAAACGTTTCGACGGCAAGATGTGGCCATCGAATAATACATGCCTGATTTTCAGTATGATATGATATAATCCCGATAAGGGAAGCAGCAGTATTCTCATAATACGCCTCAAAATTAGCAAGTTTTTCTACACGTTTTGCCATTTCCTTTGATGCAAACGGAAAAATTGCGGTATTATTGGAAAAAGAAAGAGGGCGTTTTGTGTTTTTTCATTACTTTTATGCGATTTTTCAAGAAAACAAGGAGAGACGGACTATGGTAAAAGTTAGAGATATTATTGGAGCGTTGGCCGAGGTGGCACCGCTGAGTTTGCAGGAAAGCTACGACAATGCAGGTTTACAGGTAGGCGATGGGCAGGCCGAAGCCAACAAGGCGTTGATTTGTGTAGATGTTACCGAAGCTGTTGTGAATGAGGCTATTGAAAAAAAGTGTGACCTGATAGTAAGTCATCATCCCTTGTTGTTCAAGGGATTGAAGCACATCACGCCGAAAACGCCTGTCGAGCGCATTGTGACCAAGGCGTTAAAGCATGATATTGCCATCGTGTCCATGCACACCAACCTCGACAACAGCATTATGGGGGTCAACCGCATTTTGGCGGAAAAAATCGGGCTTTCTGCGTTACACATCTTGAAGCCTTTAGGTGGCCGGCTGCTTAAAGTGGCGGTTTTTTGTCCTTTTTCAGCCGCCGATGCGGTGCGCAAGGCCATGTTTGATGCTGGAGCAGGTGGTATAGGCAACTACGACTCTTGCAGTTTCAATATGGAAGGAAGGGGTACGTTCAAAGCCGGACAATCGGCGCATCCTTATGTGGGGGAAGTCGGTAGCCTGCATGTGGAAAATGAAGTGCGTATCGAGACGGTGGTACCGGATTATCTGTTGCACCAAGTGATGTCAGCCATGTTGAAGGCTCATCCTTACGAAGAGGTGGCTTATGATGTGTATAGGCTTGAAAACGAGTTTGCCATGGCGGGTCCCGGCATGGTGGGCGAATTTGCCGAACCGATGACGGAGACGGATTTCATGAGGCATGTGTGTGAAGTTCTGGGCACGCCTTGTTTGAGGCATAGCGCTTTGACGGGAAGAAACATCAAGCGTGTGGCGCTTTGTGGCGGAGCAGGAGCTTTTCTGCTGCATGAGGCGCGACGAGCGCAAGCCGACGCTTTCCTTACCGGTGATTTGAAATACCATGAGTTTTTCGACCCTGACGGTGCCCTGTTGATGGTCGATGGCGGGCATTTTGAAACAGAACAGTTTACGAAAGAATTAATATCTGCGCTCATTCGGAAAAAAAAATCCTAACTTTGCGGCCGAAATCTGTGAAACAGATACGAATGCAGTACATTATTTTGTAAAGAACAGTTGAGATGGCAGCACAAGACGAAAAAAAGAAGGCCGTAACGAAAACCGAGCCTGATATGGAAGAAAAAGTTGAAAAGAAAACAGTGAAGAAAACCACCAAGAAAGCCGAATCCACGGCTGAGGAGAAAATAAAGAAACCTGTTAAGAAAAGCACGAAAAAGACCGAAACGGATCTGAATGAAACGGTGACTGAGCCTAAGGCAGAACCCATTGCCGATGCGGCAACTGAGCCTAAGGTGGAAGAGAAAGCTAAAGCGGCACCTGCCGAAGATCCCATTGAAGTCAGTATCGAGCAAAAATTGGTGGCGCTTTACACCTTGCAGCAGGTTGATTCCAAGATTGACGAAATCAGGGCGTACCGCGGCAACTTGCCGCTCGAGGTGCAAGACCTTGAAGATGAGGTGGCCGGCTTGGAAACACGTATCGGCAACTATCAGGAGGAAAAGAAAAAGTTCCAGACTGAAATCTCAAACTATAGGATTAAGATTCAGGAAACCAATGCTTTGGTGGATAAGTTCAAGGATCAGCAGAACAATGTGCGCAACAATCGTGAATATGATTCGCTGAGCAAAGAAATTGAATATCAGGAACTTGATATCCAGTTGAGCGAAAAGCGCATCCGTGAGACAACCTCGAAGATGGAGACAATCGATGTCCAGATTGAGCAAGCGCAAGAACGTTTGAATGACCGCCAGCACGATTTGGCAGAAAAACAGGACGAATTGAAGACCGTGGTGGAAGATACCGAAAAAGAAGAAGAAGCCTTGCTCGAACGCTCCAAGGTTTGCGAGAACCTCGTTGAGGACCGCCTGCTTGTCGCTTATAAGCGCATCCGCAAAAACGCCCGCAACGGATTGGCCGTAGTCGGTATTCAGCGTGAAGCTTGTGCGGGATGTTTCAACAAGGTGCCGCCGCAACACCAGCTCGACATCTGCACCCACAAGAAGATCATCGTCTGCGAGTATTGTGGACGTATCTTGGTCGATAGGGATATTATTTTACAATATCACGAGTGATGAGAATAAAATGAGCCGCAAATCTGCGGCTCTTTTATTTAATATAGGTGGCGGATTTTTATGTTTGCGGGTCTTTTCCTTTGCTGCATTCGGAACATAGCCCGTTGACGACCAAGGAATATGATTCCGCCACAAAGCCTTCCGGTAGGTTGACGTCCGATGGCTTGATGTCGCGCAGGCAGTAGGAAAGGTGGCAGTTCTTGCAATAGAAATGCAGATGGGCGTCGGAGTGGTCGCACTTGCCTTCGCTGCCGCAAAGTTCGTAGTTTACTATGCCGCGTCCGTCTTCAAACGAATCCACCACGTCGTGTTCGTGAAACAGGCACATCACCCTGAAAATGCTCGATTTGTCCATGGTAAACAAAATCTCTTCCAAATCCGATAGACTGACCGGATGCCCTGTTTTTTCCAATGCTTTTAATACCAAAATGCGGTTGGAGGTGGGTTTTACTCCCTTCCGCTCTAATTTTTCCTCAAGTTCAATCTTGCTCATGCCTTTCCCTTTCATTAATGGGGCAAAATTATGATATTTTCCCGACTGTCGCAGCATTTGCAACCGGGTTGCATGTCCTTTGCAACTGGGTTGCATGAAAAGCTCAGTAAGTTTGCAGCATAATCGGTTCAAGGCAAGATGTCCTGAGTTTGTACCAGTGGAAAATAAATTTAATAAGCGATGAATAAGACATGGATTCGAATGGTTGTCACGGTTGTCCTGCTTGCAGGTGCTGTGATGGTTGAAAGGATGAGTGATTGGCCCGTGTGGCAGATGCTGTTGATCTATCTCGTGCCTTATCTTTTGATAGGCTACGATGTCATTGGCGAAGCTTTGGAAGGGCTTCGGGAGGGCAATGTGTTCAACGGAAACTTTTTAATGTGTGTCGCCACCATTGGCGCGTTGTGTATCGGTTTTTTGCCGGGAGCGGATACGGTGTTTCCGGAAGCGGTGTTTGTGATGCTGTTTTTCCAAGTGGGAGAAATGTTCGAGCATTATGCGGAAGATAAAAGCCGACGTTCCATTGCCGCTTTGATGGATATCCGCCCCGATACCGCCAATGTGCTGCGTAATGGCGAAATCGTCGTGGTAAGCCCCGATGTCGTTGAAATCGGAGAGACTATTGTGGTGAAGCCGGGTGAGAAAGTGCCGTTGGACGGCGTTGTCGTGGAAGGTGCTTCGAGTCTTAATACTGCGGCTTTAACGGGAGAAAGTCTGCCACGTGAGGTATCGGTGGACGACGACATCGTTTCAGGCTGTGTGAACATGTCGGGAGTGCTGAAAGTCAGGATTACGAAGCCCTATGGAGAATCAACGGCATCGAAAATCATTGAGTTGGTTGAAAAAGCCGGCGAAAACAAGTCGAGGAGCGAATCATTTATTGATCGGTTTGCAAGGGTTTATACGCCTATAGTGGTCGTTGCGGCCATTGTCTTTGCTTTTGTTCCGCCTCTGTTTTCGGACAATTACATGAGCGTGTTCCCAATGTGGCTTTATCGCGCATTGACGTTTCTGATCGTGTCATGTCCTTGTGCTTTGGTTATCTCGGTGCCGCTGACTTTTTTCGGTGGCATTGGAGGAGCCGGCAGGAAGGGCATTCTTATCAAGGGAGGAAATTATATGGATGCGCTTTCCAAAGTGCGTACGGTGGTTTTCGATAAGACGGGAACGCTGACACAGGGCGAGTTTGAGGTGACGGTTGTGCATTCGCATGAGATCAACGAAAACCATTTGCTGCATATTGCGGCACATGTGGAGCGTTATTCCACGCATCCCATAGCCGCATCACTGAGAAACGCCTATCCCAATGAGGGTGACGCTTGCAAGGTGGAGGATGTGGAGGAGGCCACTGGGCAAGGTATCCGTGCCAAAGTCAACGGTGACCTGGTATGCGTGGGCAATGCCAAGATGATGGAAAGCGTAGGCGCTGAATGGAAGGACTGTCACCATGACGGAACGGTCATTCATGTGGCGGTCAACGGAAAATATGCGGGGCATATCGTCATTTCCGACAAGGTCAAGGCTGATGCGGTTTCGGCTGTTGCGGCGCTTAAATCCATGGGTGTGGAAAAAACGGTTATGCTTACCGGCGACAAGGAAAAAGTGGCGGCCGGTGTTGCAAGGGCTGTTGGCGTTGATGCATACCATGCCGAGTTGCTTCCTGCCGAAAAGGTGGTCATGGTTGAGTCGCTGCAGAAGGAAGGTAAACTGGCTTTTGTGGGCGATGGCATTAACGATGCGCCTGTATTGGCACGTGCCGATGTAGGTATTGCCATGGGCGGGCTTGGCACTGATGCGGCTATTGAAGCCGCCGACATTGTGCTGATGGATGACAAGCCCTCGAAAATCGCTCAGGCAATAGGCATTGCACGGCGCACCATCGCCATAGCACGGCAAAATGTGGCTTTTGCTATTATTATTAAGGTGTTGGTGCTTGTTTTGGCGGCATTCGGCATGGCCAAACTATGGATGGCGGTGTTTGCCGATGTGGGGGTTACCGTTTTGGTGGTTTTGAACGCCATGAGAACCTTGCGGAACAAAGATAATAGGGAACGACTACCAATGATGGAGCGTTGAATGCGTGATGAAGCTATTGCCATCCCCTCAACAAGAATAACGCCGTTCTGAACATGACCTGAATCTATTCAGAAATTCTCCATCAATAATATCATGCTATAGAAGATTTTCTACGCCACGCAACATGAATCTCGTAACAGTGCAACTGAGTTTTCATAAAAAACACAAGTTGGCGACTTATTTCGTTACTTTTGTCTTTTCAATCGGACAAAAATGAAGGCACTCAACGAAAGTTTGGTTCGCTATATCGAAGCGCAGATCTTGCCTCACTATGATCATTTTGACACGGCCCACCGCCGCAATCATGTGGATGAGGTCATCCTTCGCAGTCTGCAACTGGCGGCGCATTATGACGTGAACCCCGATATGGTGTATGCCATTGCGGCGTATCATGATACGGGTGTGTGTGAAGGCCGTGAGCACCACCATGAGGTGTCGGGGCGCATTATCCGCACCGACAGGAATCTGCTGCAATGGTTTGACGGGGAACAGATCGAAACCATGGCGCAGGCAGCCGAAGACCATCGGGCTTCATCGAAAGGAGAGCCACGCAGCATCTACGGCAAGATTGTAGCGGAAGCCGACCGTCTCATCGATCCGTTGGTCGTGATTCGGCGCACCATACAGTTTGGATGCTCCAACTATCCCGAATTCGACAAAGAGAACCAATACCGACGTTTCAAACAACATTTGATGGAGAAATATTCCGACACGGGCTATCTTCGCCTTTGGCTGCCCGAATCTGACAATGGAGCGAGGTTGGAAGAACTTCGTCAAATCATCCGTGATGAAAAAAAACTGTGCCATGCTTTTGAGACTGAATTTGAGCGGCTTCGGAATCAAATGACGGCGAGTGGGGGCGAATAGTTGAACAATATTGTATAGTATTTTTTTTCAATTTGTCGAGGCGCTTTGTTTTTTCTTTATTTTTGACTTTTGCTATGAGCAGAATATGACAACTGTTTAATTCATTCAAATACTAATTCAAATCCTATCAAGTATGAAAAAGATTTACTTATTTGTCGTTGCGGCGTTGGCACTTTCAGTGTCGGTGCAGGCACAAACCAACATCCAAGAGATGTACGACTTCAACCGTGATCAGATGACTACCACGCTCGAAATGTTCAAGCCGGACAATTGGGGTGGCACTTTCTTCTTTGTGGATATTTACCACACCAAGAACATTGCTCCTACTGACTTTTACGTTGAAATTGCCCGTTCGTTGAATTTCTGGCACAACACTCCTATGAAAGATTTCAGCCTACATGCCGAATGGAATGGCGGTTGCGGAATCTTCCCCAATTATATCGGTTTTGGCGGCTATCCCGTTAAAAATGCCTGGCTGTTCGGTGCCGAGTATTTTTTCCATTCCAATGATTTCAAGAATACGCTGACTTTGGAAGTGCTGTATAAGGACATTCGCAACGGCGAAAGCAAGCTGCCCTTGCAGTTTACTGCCGTTTGGGGCATGAACGACCTCTTTGGCGTGAAAGGCTTGGTGTTTTCCGGCTTCGCCGATTTTTGGTGGGAAAACCAAGTTTTGGCCAACCCGGAGTGGAATAAGCTTACGCTAGTTCAACAGGCACTTGCAGCTATTCAGGGAACACCCACGCCAACGGTGAATACCACTGGTGTCTTCATTACCGAACCTCAGTTGTGGTACAACATTGGTCAGCATTTCCATTGCGACAACCTTTTCATTGGCGGTGAAGTGGAAATTTCCTCCAATTTTATTGGTGCCACCAACGAAAAAGGTTGGAAAGTGAATCCATCCGCGGGTATCAAGTGGAACTTCTAAACGACTGAATGATGTTACAGAAACTCTTTGGGTTTGATCCCGCCAAACATAATATCAGGACTGAAATCTTAGCCGGTGTCACCACATTCCTTACCATGGCTTATATCCTGGCAGTCAATCCGGGTATTTTCAGTTCTTTGGCTGATCAGGGCATGCCTACCGATGCCGTGTTTACGGCTACAGCTTTGGCTGCCATCGTAGGCACCTTGGCCATGTCGGTTTATGCCAAGAAGCCTTTCGGTCTGGCTCCCGGCATGGGCTTGAACGCCTTTTTCGTCTTTACCGTTTGCCTTGGCATGGGCTATACATGGCAGTTTGCCTTGACCGCCGTGCTGATTGAAGGTGTCATCTTTATCCTGCTCACGATTACCAATGTGCGTGAGGCTATTGTGAATGCTATTCCCGCCACCTTGAAGAATGCTATCGGCGTGGGTATCGGTCTTTACATCGCTTTTATCGGCTTGCGCAATGCGGGATTTATCGTCAACAGCGATGCTACTGCGGTGGCTTTGGGTGATTTTTCATCCAAGGGAGTCATCCTTTTCCTTATCGGAGTGCTGATAACGGCCGTTCTGGTTGTCCTTAAAGTGCGTGGCGGCATGTTGATCGGTATCATTGCCACCACGTTGATCGGCATCCCAGTGGGTGTGACAAATCTCAACGGCGTGGTTTCTACGCCGCCCAGCATCACCCCGATTTTCTGCCAGTTTGAATGGTCGCAGATCTTCACTCTCGATATGCTTATCGTGGTCTTTACCTTCCTGTTTATCGACATGTTCGACACCATTGGGACGGTAATCGGTGTTTCCGTGAAATCGGGCATGGTCAACAAGGATGGAAAGGTTGATGGTATCAGCAAGATATTGATGGCTGACGCTGTCGCTACCACAGCCGGTGCTTGCTTCGGTACCTCCACTACGACTACTTACATTGAAAGTGCTTCCGGTGTTGCCGAAGGGGGACGCACGGGCCTCACTTCGTTTGTTATTGCGGTGTGTTTCCTTGTCGCGATGTTCTTCTCACCCTTGTTCTTGGCCATACCGAATGCCGCCACAGCTCCTGTCTTGGTGATTGTAGGCGTGATGATGACCGCGCCGGTGCGCAACATCGACTGGGAAGACTATTCCGAGTCTATCCCCGCTTTTCTCACCATGCTGCTTATGCCTCTGGCTTACAGCATTTCCGATGGCATCATGCTGGGCATGATCTCCTACGTGCTTTTCAATGCATGTACGGGAAAGTTGAAAAAAGTCAGCGTTGTGATGTGGGTGCTGGCAGTGTTGTTTATCCTGCGCTATATCATGGCTTATGTCATTGCGCATTGATAAGCAAGAACTGAATCGCATGAAAAAAGCAGGTCGAAAGGCCTGCTTTTTTGCTGGATGATGGCGTCAAGGATGGAGGATTAAAATAAAAATGACTCTATGGTTGAAAATATGGGAATTATTGCTTTATTTTACACTTGCAAACAATGAACAATATGAATATGAAAAAGTTGACCCTTATTTTGATTTTGTTGGGCTTGGCAGGACTCTCTGTAGCTCAAAACCATTCCGGCAATAATTTTCAGATTGTTGTCGGTGATACGGTTCTCTGGACACCTTTTGAGAATTGTGGCAATATCAAGTATAGTTTCACGAACAGAGGTGTTGTGAGCTTTTCTTACCTTGAATTTGGAAAAACGGTGAGATTGGTAGGGAATAAACCGGGTTACTGTACGATTTTCGCTTCATGTGGCGATAGCACTGCGAATGCCGGGGTGCTGGTGAGCATGCCGAAAGCGGCGCAACAGCTTATTGCAGAAGAAAATAAACCGTTGAAACCCGACGTGCGGGTTTTTGCCGATACTTTCAGCTTCAATCCACCCAACGACCATTTCTTTATCAGTTATTATGACCCGTATAACGATTGTAACACGACCTTTTGTAAAATCGGTTCCGAAGAAGCTTACAATAATGGCCGCGACATCGACCGGTTTTGGAATACCAAGACTGGAAAAAACTATTATTATCGGCCGGAATCGCAAGGATGGACTCCCGATGTAGATGGCGATTTTCAGGCTTTTGCCGATAGCTTTTTCCCTCTTAATTCTTTTGCCCGTGAAAAGCCTGACGACGACTTGTCGCAGTATTATGTGGGTGATGAAGAGGTGCTCGGGGTGAATTGCTGGCACTTTTTTGTCGATCAAGCCAATGGCAGTGCCATACAGTATTGGGTCGATCCGTCGAATGGCTGCACGCTGCGCCGTCAAGTCAATGCGGACAAGGTTTGCGAAGTGGTCGTTTACAATCTCAACTTCTGGAAATGGAAGTTCGGACCCATGTTTAAGAAATCAATGTATGACAAGACCCGTTGATCGTGTTACGACCTTCACCTTCATTTGTGTAGGCTGGATGAGGAGACTTTGGTGGTGCTAATGAGGAAAAATCAAGGGCGGCGAAGCGGATAATTTTCTATCTTTGCACAAAATTTTGGTATTATTAAAAGCACAGATACAATGGAAAATGAACTGAAAAAGACCCCGTTTAACCAGATTCACCATGATTTGGGAGCCAAGATGGCTGAGTTTGCTGGTTACGACATGCCTATCCAGTATGAAGGATTGGTGGCTGAGCATAACAATGTCCGGAACAATGTCGGTGTTTTCGATGTTTCGCACATGGGCGAATTTCGCGCTAAAGGCCCTTTGGCCAAGCAATTCATGCAATACTGCACGGTGAACGACATTGCCGCTTTGGACGATGGAAAAATTCAATACTCCTGTTTGCCCAATGGAAAGGGCGGTATCGTTGACGATATGTTGGTGTACCGCGTTGCCGATGACGAGTATTTCATGGTGCCTAATGCCGCGAATATCGAGAAAGACTGGAACTGGATGAGCCAGATCGCCTCAAAGTTCGGGATGACGCTTGGTGTGGATTTCGTGAATGAAAGCGAAAACTGGGCGCAACTTGCCGTTCAAGGTCCCAATGCTTTGAAAGCCATGCAAAAGTTGACAAAAGCCAATGTGGTCGATATGGAATACTATACTTTCCAGATCATCAATTTTGCCGGAGTGGACGATATTATCTTCTCAACGACAGGTTACACCGGATCGGGCGGCTGCGAGATTTATATTCCTGTTCAGCATGCTAAGAAAGTGTGGGATGCCGTGTTTGAAGCCGGTGCTGAATTTGGCATCATGCCTGCAGGACTGGGCTGTCGCGACACGCTCCGCCTCGAAAAGGGCTTCTGCCTCTATGGACATGAAATTGATGACACCATCAGCCCTATCGAAGCCGGTTTGGGCTGGATCACTAAGTTTGTGGACGGCAACGATTTCCTGAATCGCGAACTTTTTGCCGCTCAAAAGGCAAACGGATGCAGTCAGAAGATCATCGGCTTTGAAATGGTGGATCGTGGCATCCCGCGTAACGGTTACGAGGTGTGCGACGCCGAAGGCAATGTCATCGGAACAGTGCGATCGGGAAGTCCATCGCCTTCCACAGGGAAGAACATTGGAACGGCTTTGGTGCAAAAAGCATTCTCCAAGAAGGACACCGAGATATTTATCAGTATCCGTGGAAAAGCATTGAAAGCCATTGTGGTTAAGATGCCATTCCTGCCGTAATCGTAAGACGAAATGAAAAATGGCTGCTCAATAGGGCAGCCATTTTTCATTTTATGATGGGCGTTTTTTATCTCATCAAGTGGATTTGTCGTGTGGCAACACCGTTTTGTGTCGTGATATGAAGCAAATACATGCCGTTTTCAAAATGGCTTAGGTCAATATCGGTATTGTTGCCTATAACATCTTGTACCATGAGGCATTGCCCCATGCTGTTGGAAACAGCGATACGGAGCAGATCTTGGGCTTCGACATGCAGAACGGATGCAGTGGGGTTGGGGAAAACTTTCAAGTGTTCTTCCATGTTGTCTGCCGAAAGAATGACAAACCCTCCGCCTCTGATATTGAAAGCACAAGTTGGCAGCGCCTCTTTCTGAAGCAAAGGTGTGCACCAAATAGAGTTGAATTGGGGTTTTTGAAAGTCCCAAACTTGTGGTCTTCATGAAATTACAGCCTAAATATTCGGCTCTTTCAACATCTACGGAAAGGGCAGTAAGAGACCCTGTGGTGAGGAATAGTGCCAAGACGGCGAAAAGATACTTTTTCATTTGCTTGAGGCGAATTAGAATCTAAGCTTGATAGAGGCGGCGATTTGATTCACGTATTTTGAATGCTGGATAGGTTCGATGGCCAGGTTGTTATTGGCGTCGTAATAGAGGTATGGATAATAGTTGGACTGTTGGTGTGTCAGGCTATAGGCGAAATCCAAAGTTGTGATGCTGCTGATCGGAAGTCCAAAGCCTAATCCGAGTCTTGTAGTGCCTTCTTCTGTTTTGCCGTGACCATAGGGGCTTCCATAATAGGCGAGACCGCCACGGAGAAAAATATTGCCTGCCATCCATTCGGTGCCAAGGCGAAGGTTAAGCGCTGGGGAATATGCCGCTGCAATGTCTTTGTTGCCGGGGGCGTAGTCATAGCCGTCGAGGCTGATGAAGTAGGCACTTCCATAATCCATGTATTCGACATCGGCGCTGATCATGCCACGCTGCGGAAGGATGAATACGAGGCTGCCGACGGCTTTTGCAGGGGTGCGCAACGCGAAGCTGTAATGGGAATCCACAGGCTGGCATGAATATTTTTGATTGGTAAAGTAAGCTGTTGTCTCCGTTGAAACATTTTCTTCGAACGAATAACGGGTAGGGGTGTGCAGGGATAAGCCAAGGCGGATCCAGCTTGCAGGGTAATAAATCGCACCTACTTTAAAATTGACACCGGTACCACTTGTTCGGATGCTTTCTTCGAAACTCCATGACCTGAAATCATTGTCGTGATAGTTGGAAGGAACTTTTTCGCTGTGTTTTTTGGCAAGGGTGTGTTTTATCCTTGTAAGGCCTATGCTGGCACCTAAGAAAAAGCGGTCGGAGAAGTTGGCGCTATAGGCGAAAGTCCATTCTTCAGAGCGTCCTCTCGAATGCGTTTCAACATCTTGATGCAGGTTGCCTTGCGGAACGGGACTGGTGTACATCAATTGTCCCTGATTGTTGCGCATGGTGTCGATGAGATAGGTGTCCCATGCAGGAAAGGCAGTAAGCGGAAACCGATCTTTGATTTCGTAATATGCCACTCCATCAATTTGTTGAAGGTAATGGTCAATCAACGAGCTGTTTGGGTTGACACCCATAGCATGGGAATGGTAGTTGAAGTCGTTGGTGCGTGTCAATCCGATGCCGAATTGCGTATAGCGCAGGCGTTGGGTGTTGCTTCGTTGGTTTGTCATCACATAGCTGAAATGCGGAATGGTGGCTCTGATACTGTAACCGGGATTGTTTTGCCCATAATATTTCGAGTTGACCAAGGCATGTTGAAGGCTTAATGTGGTGGCGAGTTCTGAACTTCGGTACAGACCTTGTCCAGCGGGATTGATACAGGTTGCAGCCATGTCGCCTCCCACGGCACCCATAGCGTTTCCCATGGCTTGCGCTTTGGCACCGCCTTGATGAATGTTTTGAGAATAAGTTACTGCGTCATGTGTTTCTTGTGCAATAGTCGTTGCAGTAATGACGACTGAAATGATGGTGATGAGTATTCTTTTCATGATGATAAAAAATGCTACCTATGACTTGCAAAGGTAGCATATATTTTTGTTATTGATGAATTTTTTCTATCAGTGTCTGCCGCCGCCAGAACGTCCGCTACTGCTTGAGCTGCTTGAACGGCTACTGCTTGAACCGCTTGAATAACTTCTGTTGCTTCCGCTGTAGCTGCTGGAGGAACTTCCTCTGCTTGAGCTTCCCATGCTGCGGCTCGAAGAAGAACTGTTTGGCGTATAGCTTCTGTTGTAAGAACCGTTACTTCTTGGTGCGCTCTGTCTCGGCGTGCTGCTTGATCCACGGTTATAGCTTCCGGAATTGGAAGGTGTCCTGTTCGCTCCCGAAGGTCTGTTGCCCGATTGGTTCTGCGGACGAACGTATTCCGAACTGGAGCGTGACTGACGCGGGCTGCTGGGCGAGGTGTAGGTCTGACGGCTGTTGCCTTGCGGTTCTTGGCTTCTTGGACGTGCATAACGCTGTTGGGCATTATTGACACGCTCCATGGCGGAGGCTCTTGAACTGCTTGACGATCTGCTGCTCGGACGTGGGGCAACTCCTGTTCTTCCTGATGTTCCGGTAGTCGTTCTTCCTGAAACACCTGCACTTGTTCTTCCCGAAACGGCACTCACACCGCTGCGGCTTGAACTGCTACCGCTGGAGCCAGAAGGTCTTGAACTGACACCTGCAGTGCTTCTGTTGCCGGGTTGTTGTGGAACACGTGAACTCAATGAACCTGGTGTGTTGTTGCGTCTGACAGTTGCAACGTAGTTCGCCATATTGCCACCTCCATATGTAGTGCCGGAATAGTGGTGGTTCGAGTTATTATGATGGCTGTACCAAGCGTGGTCGTTCCATCCATCCCAATAGCCGTGCCAGTAGCCGTTGTTCCATCCGCTATAGTAGCTGCCATAGCCGTAGTAGTAGGGGTAGTACCAGTTGCAGGAACCATAGTAGTACGGATAACCCCAAGTCCAATCGTACCAGTAGGAATAATGCCATCCGTACCAGTAGTAGGGACGATAGGAGTAGTATGGGGTGCTCCACCAGTAATCCCAAGGGTTGTAATCGTTTACGATAATATAGGTGTTGCCGCTATGGGTGTAGTAGTCATCATAGTAGTCGATATTGCTGCCGGCCGACGATCCGAAACGCTTGAGACGGGCTGCATAGTCGGAATCGTAATATGTTTCGGTTGTGGTGTAGGTCACCCCGTTGGTATCGGTAACGGTTTCCGTGGTCTGATATGCCGGCTCGGCATTCAACTTATAGTTCTTGCTGTCGGAATAGTAAGTTTGGTAATCGTACTCTTTGTTGTTGCTGATGCTAGCATTGACATACGATCCGTTGCTTGATGATGCAATCTTGCTGTTGTTGTTATAAGGCGAGTAATAGACATCGTCCTGGGCGATGTTTCTGTTCGCAGAGCAGCTTGCGAAAACAATCAGCATGAGGGCCGGTAGGAATCTTAGCGTTTTCATTTTGTTGGGTTTTATCGTTTTCATCTGTCGAATTTATTACTACTTTTGCAAATCGAATTTCAACTGGTTAAAATACAAATATTGTACCAAAATGGCAAAAGACTTAACGACACGTAAAGAAAATTATTCACAATGGTATAACGACCTCGTTGTCAAGGCGGATTTGGCCGAGCAATCGGCGGTGAGAGGTTGCATGGTGATCAAACCTTATGGCTATGCCATTTGGGAGTTCATGCAAGATGCTTTAGATAAGATGTTCAAGGCGACAGGGCATGTCAACGCCTATTTCCCGCTTTTCATACCCAAGAGTTTTTTCAGCCGTGAAGCCGACCATGTGGAAGGTTTCGCCAAGGAATGCGCCGTTGTGACACATCACCGTTTGATGAACGATCCCAACGGAGGCGGTGTCGTTGTTGACCCATCTGCCAAATTGGAAGAAGAACTGATAGTAAGACCTACATCGGAAACTATTATTTGGGATACCTATCGGAACTGGATCAAGAGTTACCGCGATCTTCCGATACTCTGTAACCAATGGGCTAACGTGGTGCGTTGGGAGATGCGCACGCGTTTGTTCCTTCGTACCGCTGAATTTCTATGGCAGGAGGGGCATACGGCACATGCCGAGAGAGAGGAAGCCGTCGAGGAAGCTCGTCGCATGTTGGATGTTTATACCGAGTTTGCTGAAAAATGGCTCGCCATCCCCGTCTATCGTGGCGTGAAATCGGCCAACGAACGCTTTGCCGGTGCGCTCGACACCTATTGCATCGAGGCGCTCATGCAGGATGGAAAAGCCTTGCAAGCGGGAACTTCGCACTTTTTGGGTCGGAATTTTGCCAAAGCGTTCGATGTCAAATTCTTGAACAAGGAGAATAAGTTGGAATATGTATGGGCTACCTCGTGGGGTGTTTCAACCCGCCTGATGGGTGCACTTATCATGTCGCATTCCGATGACGATGGCCTTGTGCTGCCGCCCAAAATCGCTCCGGTTCAAGTTGTGATTGTTCCAATTTACAAGAATGGTGAAGAACGCGTGATAACCTGTCAACGTGGTGCGGAAATGAAACAGCAGCTTGAGGCTGCCAGACTTCGTGTCAAACTCGATGATCGCGATAACCAGAAACCGGGATATAAATTCCATGAATGGGAATTGAAAGGTGTGCCGGTGCGGCTTGTGGTCGGTCCTCGCGATGTCAAGGAAGGCACCGTGGAAGTGGCGCGGCGCGATTTGATGAGTAAAGAAGTGATGGCTAATGACGGTCTGGTAACAAAGGTTACCGAACTGATGCAGACCATTCAGGATAATATTTATCAGAAAGCCTTGAAATTCCGTAACGACAACACGTTTGAGGTGGACACATGGGAAGCTTTCAAGGAACAGATCGAAAAAGGTGGCATGGTGCATGCTTTCTGGGATGGCACAACGGAAACCGAATTGAAAATCAAAGAGGAAACGAAAGCTACGCTACGCTTTATTCCGCTTGACGTTAAAGAGGAAAACGGAACGGACGTTTATTCGGGCAAACCGGCCAAAATGCGCGTTTATTTCGCCAAGGCTTATTGATGGTTTTCTTCATAAAAGACCATATAGCTGCTTTTTCTGAATAATTGGAGAATGCGGCTATATTTTTTTTAATTTGTCTGGACGGTTACAAGTAATTTCAGGATTGCCTTTATAATAAAGGTAATCTAAACCATTTAAATCTGCTTTTAGTAAATCTAATGCCCACACTTTTGCGTAGCATGTGCTTGTTGAATGAAAGTAAACTTCCTTAGATTTCAGATATTCGGCTTCAATAGGACCAAATCCATGGGTGGAGATTTCGCTCCAATACACCTTGCCGCGGAGAATTAATTTCGAGGTTCCATGTCCGTAGTAGACCCCTACATTGTTGCAGCTAACCGTTAGATCGATATCACCAGAGCCTTCATTGATGTTGATGTTAACGATGCTGTAATCATTTTTATAATACCCCCTGATTGAATCCGATGAACGTAAGTATCCCGTCGATTGGTAATTGATGATTCCCAAGTTTCTATAATGCACAATCATTTCAAATGGACAGTCGTAGCTCCGCAACCAGTCGAAACGGTTGTTGTTGTGAAGAACAAGCGTGTCGCCAATGACTTCTGCGGTCAGTTTGTCAATGACAAATTCGCCACTGGTCACTTCAACATATTGCAGCGTGTCTTCTTTTAGTGTGACGCTGATATTGTCGTTGATTTGAATGCAGTCGAAGGGCTTTGCGATTGGGGGTCGTTCCTGGTTGTAGATAATATCTCCATTTCTGAACACTCCTTTGCAAGAAACAAGGATCAGAATACTCAAGAGAATCGTTATTGATAAAGATGTTCTTTTCATGATTTTCGAAGATAATATTTCTGATGAAAGCGGTATCCGAATCCGATACCAAGATAGTCGGCGCGAATGTAATGGGTGGTAAACCCGAAAGAGAGGTAGAAATTGTCGTAGATATCATAACGGACGGCAAGCTTTTGATAGAATGAGCCTTCGTGCTGGTCGGCTCCGGTGAGATGCCATCCGATATGGAAAAGAAACGACATGCGATCCATCATCATTTCATATACGGGTCCAATACCAAGTTTCAGAATGTCAATGTCAGTATAATTTATTATTGTATCATTTTCTTTGCCTTTTTTTTGAAGGTAAACAAAGTCAGACCGGTCTTGCACCAGCTCAAATCCAATGCCGGCCCGATCTTTCATGGAAAGCTGTGCCAGAACGTTGAGATTGAGGTCGTAAATCATATTGTAGTTGTGTGTCCCAAATTCTGACTCATTGGTGATGTCTTTCATCCACACGGCAAAGTTGCCGTCAATTGTCAGCCATTTCTTATTGTCAAACTCAAAGAGGTAAAGTTTCGGATTTAATTTGCTGATAATCGTTGGGTTGGGTTTTTTGATAAAATAGGAAAAACCAGTAGCGGCGCTAACGATGTTAATGCCAAAGTTTGGTGTTTTTGTCGATCCATTAGAAAAGTGGGTCAAGCCTATGGATGAGTTCAGGTAAAACCTGTTGGACAGTTTCTGACGGTATTCGAATGACAAGTTGATGGCGGCATTGATATTGGAGCCGATGGCGAAGTTGTGGTAGTTGTTGGTATTGTGGAACTTGTTGGTCAGATAGCCTACACCTACACCTAATTTGAAAGTGATTTGGCTTTCATTGTCGTGATTCAACGGAAAGTTGATAAAAGGGTAAAGAGCGAATACTTTGCCGAGTTCGTCAAAATTGCCAAGATCGGATTGGTAAAAGGTAAGCCCGATGAGAGGAAAATTGTACAGGCGTTCCCATCTTTTTTTTCCGAATGTGGTGCGATAAATCGAAAACTCATACGATGGAAAGTGGGCTTTATAACGCTCTAACTCGTGGTGGAACTGAAGGAAGAAACCATAATGAGCACGCGCTTCTATCTGATAATTCTTGTTGCGCAGCACATTGTACGATTGTCCGTGTGCATGTCTGGCAAATAGAAATGCAACGGCCAGCGTAAAGATCACTATGAAATGTTTCCTCTTCATCAAAATGGTTACAAAAGTACCAAATAAATTGAGTTTGACAGCTTCTCCAAAACGTAGAATTGGCATGTTTATTTCAGAAATCGTGCCAAAAGATGTAGTTTTGCACTTGTTTTAGCAAGAGTATTATGGATGAAAGACTGCAAGCTTTCGGGCGATTGCTCGATATTATGGACAAGATACGTGTCGGTTGTCCTTGGGACAGTGTGCAAACCATGGAAACCCTTCGCCATCTTACCATTGAAGAGACGTATGAACTGAGTGATGCCATCATTGATGGAAACCTCGATGAGGTGAAAAAGGAATTGGGCGATTTGGTGCTACATGCCGTTTTTTATTCCAAGATTGGAGCAGAGCAAGGTGCTTTCGATATTACCGATGTGTTGAACGGCATTTGTGACAAGCTGATAGTGCGCCATCCGCATATCTTTGGGGGACAGCGTGTTGCCAATGCAGAGGAAGTGTCGCAAAACTGGGAACGTATCAAATTGGAGAAAGAGCATAACCGCAGCGTGCTGGGAGGCGTGCCTAAGGCGCTTCCTGCCCTGCTCAAGGCTTACCGTATGCAGCAAAAAGCGGCAGGGGTGGGGTTTGAGTGGAGCCATCCTGACGATGCTTGGAAAAAAGTCGAGGAGGAGAGGGCGGAACTGTTTGAAGAGCTTGAAAGCGGGAAGGACGCCTCCCGTGTTGAAGCGGAGTATGGCGACCTGCTTTTCGCCTTGGTCAGTTTTGCAAGGCACATCGGGGTGAATCCTGACGACGCCTTGGAACGGACCAACAAAAAGTTCAAACGCCGTTTCGGCTATGTCGAGCAATGCGCCCAAGCATCGCAAAAAGGCATACAGAATCTTAGCGTGGATGAAATGATCGCTTTGTGGAATGAAGCCAAGGCGAAGGAAAAAGACGGGGACTGACTTATCGGCCCTGCGTCTCCTTGATGGCACGGCATAGCTGGTCGCAGCAGGATGTGCTTTTCAAGCCGCATTGTATGCCGTCGAGACGGGCAATGACCTCGTCAATGGGCATGTTCTCAACCAAAATGGCAATGCCTTGCAGATTGCCGTTGCAGCCGCCATGGAATTTTACGTTTTTCAAACGTCCTTCCTCGATGTCAAAGTCTATTCTTTTACTGCAAGTGCCTTGCGTATAGTAGGTGTGGTTCATGGATAATAGTCTTAATGGGTGGTGAAAATGGTTTTCTTCGATGGTGTGTTGCTTTGAATATGTTGGTAATAAGCGTGTTGTACGTTTTAGGATTCGGATGAAAAAAACAGGCATCCGTCTTCTGATAATGGGCTGGGTATGTTGATTTTGTCACATGCTATGGATTTCAACTTGTTTTGGCCTTGTTCGGTGAGCGATACCACCATTGAACGACGGTCGTCGGAAGCCAGTCTTCTGATGACAAAGCCAAGATTTTCAAGCCGTTTGATAATCTTGGATGCCGATGACGGGGTGATGCCCAATGTTTGGGCGAGATGACCCGAATTCATGTCGCCTTCCTGCAAAGTGCACAGCATCATGGCTTCGTTGAGGTTCAATCCGAACAGTTGCTGCATCTGCATGTCAATCTGTCCAATGGCGCGGTAGGTGTCGCGAATCCGACACAGGGATTTTTTGTCCATCATGGGTGATACGTTGTTTTTATGCTTGATCATCGTTTTTATGCTTGATCATCGTTTTTCAAAATGATTGTTGTTAGAAACAAAGACATGAGCGGAAACGCACGGTGTGTCGTTCCTCTTGTTGGCGTTTCCGCCCGTGTCTTTGAAGGGTTTCATCAGATAAACAGGTTTACCCCTGCGTTTTCGGCACGTTGCATGTAAGTGGCGACACCACCTACGCTCACACCGTCTATCAGCTCTTCTTTGCTGATGCCCATCATATCCATGGTCATCTGACATGCGATGAACTCTACGCCGTTGTCGAGAGCTTGCTGGCGGAACTCTTCCAACGAGCTGATGTTCTTTTTGCGCATGATGTGTCGCATCAGTCGGTCGCCAATGCCCATCATGCTCATCTTGGAGAGCTTCAGCTTTTTCGATGAGGAAGGCAGCATCCATGAAAACATTTTGCCGAAAAAGTCTTTGGCGACTTTGGGCTTGTGTTCTTTTTTGATGACATTCAGTCCCCAGAACGTGAAGAAGATGGACACTTTGTGCCCTGTGGCGGCGGCACCGTTCGCCAACACAAACGTGGCAATGGCGCGGTCGAGGTTGTCGCTGAATAGGATCAGGGTCTTGTCTTTTCCGCCTGTGACATTGGGCTTCTCCTCCGTGGATTTTCCGCCTTTCTCAATGACAACGGTATGGTAGCCATTGCTTTCTGTTTTGGAAATCAGCATGTTGCCTGTCGATTGACACCATGCGCCTGCATCGCGCGAAAAGCCGGGGTCGGTGGCAGTGACTTCAATGCGATCGCCTTCCGTGGCTTTGTCCATAGCGGCTTTTAGTTTTAAGATAGGTCCAGGACATTGTAATCCGCAGGCATCGATTTTCAATTGCTGGATGTTCATTGTTGCTGTTGGTTTTGGAGGACAGGTGCTTGCTTGAGGATCGCACGGATTGTTGTTCGTGATTTTCATGGTGGCGAGTGAATAGGTTTTGTAGCCTCCCGACAGGTTGCGGACGTTTTGGAAGCCTCTGCCTATCAGAATGCGCTGGGCAAAGTAACCACGCTGACCTATGGCGCAGAAAACCACGATGGGTTTGTCAGCGGGGATTTCGTCAATGCGGTCGCGAATGTCGTCTAACGGAATGTTGAGCGCATTGTGAATGGTGCCCAATTCGCATTCTGTCGCCGAACGCACGTCGAGTAGGGTGACGGTGTTCGGATCGGTGTCGCGCAACTCGCGCCATGAAATCACCGGCATGTTGCCGTTCAGGATGTTTTGTGCGGCATAGCCTGCAATGGCAATGGGGTCTTTGGCAGCGGAAAACGGCGGGGCGTAGCAGTGTTCGGTGGTGATAAGGTCGGCAACGGTTCCGCCATGCTTGATGATTTGGGCAATCTGGTCGATGCGTTTGTCCACACCGTCGTGTCCCACACATTGTGCACCGTAAATTTTGCCGCTTTTCGCGTCGAAGGTGAGTTTGATGGTCAGCATGAAGGCTCCCGGATAGTAGCCGGCGTGTGACAACGAATAGGTCGTGCTGCTGCGATAGTCAATGCCCATCTGCTTCAACCGTTTGGCAGGCAAGCCCGTCGAGGCTACCGTGAGGTCGAATATCTTGGCAATGGCAGTACCTATGGCACCTTCGTACTCTGTGGTGTTGCCAAACACCATGTTGTCGGCGACGATACGTCCTTGGCGGTTGGCGGGACCTGCAAGGTAATTGAGCCAAGGCTGTCCTGTCAAAGGATGGGTGAACTCGATGGCATCTCCGACGGCATAAATATCCTTGACCGAGGTCTCAAGGTAGTTGTTGACCCGTATGCCGCGTTCGCCCAAGGCGATACCGGCCTGTTGTGCCAGTGCCACATTGGGACGGACACCGATGGACAGCACCACAAGGTCGGTGTCGATGTTTTCTCCGTCGCCGAAAAACACGCGGATGCGACCGTTGAGCGGCTCGAAATGGTCAACGCCTTTGCCGAGATAAAGGCCGATGCCTTTGTCCATGAGGTGGCAGTGCACATGCGAGGCGATGGAGAAATCAACCGGTGCCATCACTTGGTCGGCCATCTCGACAATGGAAACCTGAGCACCGGAACGGTGCAGGTTTTCGGCCATTTCCAATCCGATGAAGCCGCCTCCTACCACAACGGCATGGCGCACGTTGTGGTGCTGTAAATAGTTCTTTATCAAATCGGTGTCTTCAACGTTGCGAAGGGTGAAGATGCCTTCGGTGTCAATGCCTTTTAACGGTGGACGTACCGGCGACGAACCCGGCGACAGCAACAGCTTGTCGTAGGTCTCTACGTATTCGCTGCCATCGGCGCGGCGGACGGTAACGGACTTGTTCTGCGTATCGATGCCGATGACTTCGTTTTCTACACGGACATCTATTGCCAATCGCTTGCTAAATGTGGCTGGGGTTTGCACAAACAGTTTCTCGCGCTCTTTGATGGCGCCGCCAATGTAATAGGGCAGGCCGCAATTGGCATACGAAATGTATTTCCCCTTTTCGATAAGGATGATCTCCGCTTTTTCATCCGCCCTACGGATACGGGCTGCTGCGGTAGCACCACCGGCAACGCCGCCGATAACAACGTGTTTCATGGTTTTATTCGTTTTTCAGTAATACGTCTGCAATGACATTTCTCAGTTCTGCTTTGGGAAGTGCACCGGGAAGCATCTGCGGCTGTCCCTTCATGGGGACAAACAGCAGCGTGGGTACGGAACGGATGCCGAACAGTCCGGCAAGTTCTTCTTCCTGATCCACGTCCACCTTATATATATTGATTTTGTCGGCGTACTCCACAGATAACTCTTCCAATACCGGCGACAGCATCTTGCAAGGGCCGCACCAAGTGGCGAAAAAGTCGATAATGGCAGGCCTGTCACCTAAATAGTTCCATTCGTTCGGGTTGTTCCGGTAATCGACGATCTTTTGCTGAAAGTCTTTCGCGTTGAGATGAATTGTACTCATAGTTCTTGTTTTTTTAGATGGTTGTATTGATTTGTCAGTTTCTTTTTCTTTGTATTGACGCTGCAAAGATGCAATTATTTTCCATTGGAAATAATTTCTTG
>JBGYXG010000094.1:0-3537 GCA_041842465.1 Candidatus Limimorpha sp. | reverse complement strand
TATTCTCAAAATATTGCATTTTTCTTTGCGTTTTTCTTGTTTGGTAACAATTAAATCATGTAAATTTGTCTTCTTGGAAATTCGTTCCGGATTGTGGCGACACGAAAGAGGAACGAAACTCCACCTTAGAAATTGCAAAGTAACTAAAAAGTTTGGAACAGACATAGAAGGAGGAAATAATGGTTAAAAAAGAAGACGAATCTATTTACAAACTATTGAAGGACGTTTTCGGCTTCGACCAGTTCAAGGGAAACCAGGAAGCCATCATTAAAAGTGTGCTGGCAGGCAACCATACATTTGTGCTTATGCCTACCGGTGGCGGAAAGTCGCTGTGTTACCAGTTGCCTGCGTTGTTGAAAAAAGGGACGGCAATCATTGTGTCGCCGTTGATCGCGTTGATGAAGAATCAGGTGGACATGATTCGCAATTTTGGCACTGAGGTTGGTATTGCGCATGTGATGAACTCTTCGCTTAATAAGGCTGAGTTGCTCGAAGTGAAAGAAGACCTGAAAAGCGGCAAGACCAAAATGCTGTATGTGGCTCCCGAATCATTAGGCAAGGAGGAGACCGCCGAGTTTTTGAAAACGTTGCCCATTTCGTTTGTAGCCATTGACGAAGCACACTGTATATCGGAGTGGGGACATGATTTTCGTCCGGAATACCGCCGTTTGAGACCTATTATCAATGCTATCGACAAAAAGTTGCCCATTATTGCTTTGACTGCGACGGCCACGCAAAAGGTACAACAGGATATTCTGAAAAACCTAGAGATTCAGGATGCCAAGGTCTTCAAGTCGTCGTTCGACCGCCCCAACTTGTATTATGAAGTAAGACCCAAGACCAAGGATGTTGTCAAAGACATTATTAAATATATAAAGTCCAATGCGGGCAAGTCGGGTATTGTTTATTGTTTGAGCCGCAAAAAAGTGGAAGAACTGGCGGAGACCCTTGCTGTTAACGGCATCAAGGCATTGCCTTACCATGCCGGTCTCGATAGCCAGACCCGCAAGGACAATCAGGACAAGTTCCTCATGGAAGAGGTCGATGTCATTGTCGCTACCATCGCTTTTGGCATGGGTATCGACAAACCCGATGTCCGTTTTGTAATCCACCACGATATCCCCAAGAGCTTAGAAGGCTATTATCAGGAAACCGGACGTGCCGGACGTGACGGAGGTGAAGGAAACTGTGTCGCCTTCTACGATTATGAAGATATCCACAAACTTGAAAAGTTCAACAAGGGCAAACTCGTTGCCGAGCAGGAGATTGCCCGTGAGTTGTTGAACGAGACCGTTACATATGCCGAGTCGTCGGTGTGCCGTCATCGCCTTCTGTTGCATTACTTCGGCGAGGAGTACGAGAAGGAAGACTGCGGATCGTGCGATAACTGCCGCAACCCGAAAGAAAAGTTCGACGGCAAGGAAGACTTGAAGTTGGTGTTGGAAGCGATTGTCGATACCAAGCAGTTGTTCAAAACCAAACACATTGCCGAATTGCTTGTGGGTAAGTCTTCAGGTGACATCAAGGCGGCAAAGCACGAAACCAATGAATTTTTCGGTGCCGGTGACGAACATGATGAAAAATACTGGACCGCCGTCATTCGCCAAGCCTTGATCAACAAGTTGCTCGAGAAAGACATTGAAGCATACGGCGTTTTGAAAATCACCAAGGAAGGCCGTGATTTTATCAAGAAGCCTTACACCATCATGTTGGTGAAGGATCATGACTATGATGCTACCGAAGACGAGGATTCGGAAGAACTGTCGATGGGGATGGCCAAGGACAGCGGCACGGACAAGGTGCTTTTTGCCATGTTGAAGGATTTGCGGAAAACCATTGCCAAACAACAGAAACTGCCTCCTTTTGTCATTTTCCAGGATCCGTCTCTTGAAGATATGGCCATCCAATATCCGATAACGAAAGAGGAATTGATGCAGATTTCGGGGGTGGGTTCGGGCAAAGCCGATAAGTTTGGCGAACCTTTCCTCAAATTGATCAAGGAATATGTCGAAGAAAACGAGATTACACGTCCCGACGACATGGTGGTAAAATCCGTTGTGAATAATTCGGCACTGAAAATCAATATTATACAAAATATCGATAAGAAGATTCTGCTTGAAGACATTGCCTATGGTCGTGGTATTGCATTTGAAGATCTGCTTACTGAAATTGAGAGTATCGTTGCCAGCGGCATGCATCTTGACTTGAATTATTACATTCAGGATGAGATTGACATTTATCATCAGGAAGACATTCTTGAGTATTTCAGAGAGGCACAAACCGATGACGTTCAGACAGCACTCCGCGAATTGGGAGAGGATGAATACGAAGAAAACGAAGTGCGCCTGATGCGTATTAAATTCATGTCGGATGTCGGTAATTAACAGGGACTTGCGAATCCTATCAAAGAGAAGGGCCTCGAGAGTGATTCCGATGGCTCTTTTTCTCATCGTAGCCATAGGATGTGTCAGAAAAGACACGTCCAATCAGCTGGCAATGTTGCTCAGCGAGCAGCAGATGGTTGAAATACTTTCCGATGCCCATATCATCGAGGCTGATATGAATTATCTCAGGTCGCTTGGGAAAGAACGTCCTGAACTGCATTCGGCCTATTATGATCAGCTATTTCGCCATTATGGTATCGACGAAAAAGTGCTTTCGGAAAACATGGAGTATTATTCGCGTCATGTCGATGTCATGGAACGCATCATGGATTCGGTGTTGAGCCGTTTGACCCTCGAACAAAAAAGGAATACAGATTCCGGTAGCGATTTACCTTGAAATAAAAAAAGGCTTTCCCCAACGGGAAGCCTTTTTTTTGAATGATTTTGGCAATTTATTCTGCGGTAGGAGCCACGGCTTTCGGACCATACTGGTTTTCGCTTTCTTCACCGGGTTTTGCCTACCAAAGGATGAGAATGATAGTGCCAACGATTGGAATGAGACCAATAAACCAATTCCATCTGCTCTTTCCGATGTCATGCAAACGGCGTACGCCTACAGCTAATGAGGGGATAATGGTGGCGACAATCCAAACGATTTGGATCCGTATTCCCACTTTGCCTAATGCGCCGCAAAGAGCACAAACGACCATGTTTAACAAATAGAACCACCAGAATCCAGGACGGCTTGCACGGCCTTCGAATGTGGTGTACTTCTGAAAAACACTTTTAATACATGCGATAATGTTGTTCATGATGTGTTTGTTTAATAAAGAGGTTATTAACCCGTCGGCAATATACCGAAATTATTTTGTATCATTGCGCCATGAACAAGATAGATTTCCGCACATTACCAGAGGCAGAACGATTTGCATTTCGCCGTCAAGCCATCCGGCTGAAAAAGTCAGGCCGTTCCCGAAAAGAAACAGCTCAAATAATCGGTGTCAGACCGGCAACAATTTGTCAATGGTGCAAAGATTATGACAAAGAGGGCCAAAGAGGCTTGGCAGCCAAGAAGCGTGGCGTTAAGTCAGAGGACAGGAAGCTATTGAGCGACAAACAGGAGCGACTTATCCAAAAGATGATAACAGACACC
>JBGYXG010000093.1:0-48601 GCA_041842465.1 Candidatus Limimorpha sp. | reverse complement strand
GTGATAAGTGATAAGTGATAAGTGATGAGTGATGAGTGATGGGGGATGAGTGATGAGTGATGGGGGATGAGTGATGAGTGATGGGGGATGAGTGATGAGTGATGGGTGATTAATGGGGGGCTATTTTCTTTTTGTAGCTTGCCATTGTTTTTAGTATTTCTTCGCACTCGGTTTTGATTTCAGAAATTTCCGGTTCCTTTAATAGTGACAGTTCTTCTACAATTTCGAGCCAGAACAGGGTTTCATCGGCTTCCTCAACAACGATGCATAATTTTGCATATCTTTCCTTGTTCGATCTGGCACGCCCAACTGCACGGTAATTTGCCGCTACCGAGGTTGCTGAACGAATAATCTGTTTACGAATGATCGAAATTTCATCCGTATATTTTAATTTTGCAAACGACTTAATCGTATTAATGGCAAACGTTTTTGTCCGCTCCCTAAAAATTGCATTATAATCCGTCATTTCCATCACTTCATTTTTTATAAATCATTTACTATTCTTCATAGATCTCTCCGGAATAACAAAAATCCTGATAGCTGCATCGGCGGCAAATCGTCTTCTTTTCACGTGGTGGACAGGTTTCGCCGGTAATAATCTCAGCAATTTCACCTTCCATCTCAACAATGGTTTCTCTATCTATGTCGCTTAATAAGACCTCGGATGTCTTGCGCAATTTTGGATACTCCAATACGCCCGTAACTTCCTCTATACCGTTGCGTTCAAAGACATACATATAATATTTCAACTGCCATTCGTGAGCAATCTCAACTTTGTCCGACTTCTTGATTTCGTGAATCACCTTGTTCTTGGCATCGTAAAAATCGACCTTTATTCCGTCAATCTCCACCTCCTCATATTTTGAGGAACGTTGCGGGTAACTTTCTTCATGAATCAACTTGCCCTCATGCACCAAATCGGAGGTCTGCTCAAAATTGATACCATTAGCAAACAGCCAAAGTTTTCGTCTGCAAATCTGATAATAGTTGAAATGGGTGCCGGTAATGAACATGGTGCTAAGACTTTGATTTTAGTTTTTTCCGTTCTTCCTCAAAATAATTCAAGAAATCTATTTCCACAGCCGACAATTGATATTGTGAGCATTCTTTAAACTTATCATATTCAACATTTGCCTTTTCATCGGCCACTTCTTTGGATATTTTTCCAGAATGCGTAAGCAATTCTTTTCCTGAAAGTTTTAAAAAACCGTCCAATTTTTGAATCCAATCATGCATATACATGGGCTTGTGTGCAGAGGCTTGTAATTCGGCAAAATCCAAGTACAGACTGACAATTCGGTTTAATGTATCAATTTCTTCTTTTGAAAGATAATTTTTGGCAATCTCAGCATCATGCCGTTTAGGGAAACCGCCTGTCCATGAAGTCAGCCCCATAAAGTCTTTTTGAGCGTCGGCACGTTCGTAAATCACTTCGGCAGCCGTGTGTCCATGAGAAGAAAAGTGCATTTTGTTCTGTACCGTCTGAAAAAAACGTCTCGTAGCTTCCGTTCCTGGGTCATAATCGATGCTTAAAGCGTATATTTCCAGCACTTTGCGATAAAACACTTTCTCCGATGACCGAATGTCACGGATACGGGCTAATAATTCATCGAAATAATTGCCACCGCCGGCATTTTTAAGCAGCTCATCATTCATGGCAAATCCTTTTACAAGATATTCCTTGAGCACTTGCGTAGCCCAAATACGGAATTGCACGCCGCGATGTGAATGAACTCGATACCCAACGCTGATAATCATATCGAGGTTGTAGTAATCCACTTGGTAGCTCTTGTTATCGGAAGCAGTTGTTGCAAATTTTGCAACAACTGAATTTTTCACCAACTCTCCCTCATCAAATATACTCTTGATATGCCTCGATATGGTCGATTTATTGCGTTGAAACAAATCCGCCATCTGGTCGAGACTTAGCCACACGGTATCATTTTGAAGCGTTACTTCAAGCTTGGTAATACCGCCGGCGGTTTGGTATAGAACTATGTTGCCTGCTTCATTTGCCATATTGTCACTTTATTTTAAACTTATTTTGATAAAATATATCCATTTTTTCTATCCTTATTGTTTTATAACAACCCAGCAACCGTTTTTATTAGCCCCTTCGCGTTTTATCAAGCCTTGAGCCTTCATTTCCGAAATCAAGCGTTCGCATTGTCGTGAACTGATTTTCAACATCAAAGCCATTTCTCTGACCGAAACTCGTGGATTTTGTCGAATCAGCGATAAAATCTTATCAAAATGCTCGGATTTTATTCCGACATCTATTCCGACATTTATTCCGACGTCGTTTACGGAAACAGCCTCTTCTTGATGATGTTTTAAAGCATGGCCAATCTCCTGTAACATAAAATCTATAAAAGGTGTGCTATTCCCCGCCTTGGTACTTCGAGAAATCGCCCCATAATACTGCCCCTGATTGGCGAAAACCATATTCTCCACCGGCAAATACTCAAAAATTGGGTTTAGTTTTCCAAGTATTAGCGATTGCCACAACCGTCCCATCCGACCATTCCCATCGGAAAACGGATGAATGAACTCAAATTCATAGTGAAACACGCAACTTTTCACCAACAAATGGTCTTTGGCCTCTTGCAGCCATTCAAAAAGTTCATCTATTAAAATTGGGACACGTTTAGCAGGCGGCGCCACATGAACAACGGCTTTGTCGGAAAAAACGCCCACTCCTGAACGGCGAAATTTACCGGCATCGTCAGCCAGCGCCTCCATCATCACCGCATGGGCTTTTAGCAAGTCCTTAACAGCGAATGGATTCAATGACGAATACAAATCATACGTTTGTATGGCATTCTTCACCTCCTGTATTTCACGTAAAGGAGCCACAACGGTTTTTCCATTGATAACGTCACGCACTTCGTCTTCAGACAGATGATTGCCTTCAATAGCCAACGAACTGTGAATGGTCTTTATTCTATTCGCCCTGCGCAACAACAAGCCGTCCTTTTGTTCCAACCGAATGGCATAACGCTCTATCATAGCCGATATTTCGGCTATCAGATTAATGGCTTGGGGCGATATGGTGAATGGAGGGTTATTCATACACACTTTCAGAAATTAATACATCAGGATTGTTCTCCGTATTTATTTACGAATGTTGCATCTTCTCCATAATACTCGTAAAACTCTTCTGCAATATCATCTGCAAAACCGTATCCGCAAGGCGAAGCGTACATGACACAATCGGTGCATCGTTTTTTAAATTTATCGAGCAATCCGTGTTTATCAATAAACTCAACAGCCCGTTTGAAACTATTATATGCAGCATTATAAAAAGGCTCATCCATATCGCCAAAGTCGTGAGTAAACAAGCAAGCCGCCTCGGGAAGCACAAGCATAACATCCGCCAATGCCTCTGGAGAAGGCTTGAATGAGGCAAATTCCGAGATGGCTTTTTTGGCCACGGAAAACTTCAACCCCGCTTTCATCGGATTTATCACGTCAAATTCTTTCTTGATAATGGCTTTGTATTTCTTTGCTTTCTCTTTATCGTTCGGTTTCAAGTAAAAGTCGAAATATTCCTGTATGGCTTTGCTGTTGCCATACGCTTCCAACACAACCTCTATGATTTGTTCTTTGGTAGGGGATTGGAGATGTTTTTTGATTGAGGGTTTGGACATGATGATAAAAAATTATAGAAAGCGGCTGTTACACCGCTTTCTGTTTATATTTGATTTTCATAGTCAAAAGCCATCATCAAGTCGATGAGTTTTTGCTCTGCTTTATCAAGGGCATCTGCACTTTCGCTTTCGGTTACAATATAATTAGAGCAAGGTAGCGTTACGAACAAATCGGCTCCAGCTGTTTCATCAACGATGGGTTTGGCTTTCGGCTTCTCTCCATCATCTATGAGTTTGGCGCGGATGGCGGCAGGAATGGTATTGGCATTATCGCTAATTGCAACGGCAAGTGTCTCCATAAGGCTGAATGTGCGTGCCTGATTGGATGTAATGCGCCAGTTGATAAGCGCTTTTGCCAAAGCAGGTATAACTTTTTCGCGTTCCGATTGAGGCATAACCAAACATTTTCCAAAAATATTCACACTTTCCACCCACCCTTTTGATTTTAACATTTCTATCATATCCTTTGAAATCTCAGGCTCCATTTGATTGGTAGAAACACAGAACAAGGTACGTAGATCAACAGCAACATCATAAACGAATAAACCCGTGGTACGTCTATTTTCAGGAATCCATTTTCTTAACAGACTTCTATCAGTTCCTTCCAAAAACTTTTCAATTTGTTCATCGCTTAATGGGTTACCGGAAACATCACGAACAATTACCTTATGGACATTGGGCATGTCTGATCTATCAAACGTGATGTTTTCTTTTGGCATCGAAGCCAACAATGGATGAATTGGTCTCATCGCAGAAATAGACAACGGACTTCTGCGCTTTACGGTTCTTTCTTTGCCATCTTTTACGGCACGCATCCAACCTCCAATAAGTTGGTCCGGATATGTCGGATTACAGATAGAAAGAACCTCACCTTCTCCCAAAGCTCCTTTTTTGTCAACATCAAAAACAAATGTAGTTGGTGCTGGTTCTGTTTTTAACAAGTCTGTCAAGCATCCTAAAATAGAACGTTTCACTTGTTGACCACTTGAATACGGTACATAACAGCCAAATTGGGAGTCGTAGTAGTTCTTTTGTCCTTTTTCAACACAAAAAACGGTGTGTTCGGCATGCTTCAATGCACGCAAATAAATGAATGAATTATTTGTATCCATATTTCTTATATTTATTAGTTATCAAATACTGTTTGTTGAGTTGCCTTATTTTCCATTGTAGCATAATGGAAACGAATAAGTGTCAAAAAATAAGGCACATTATCATTAGGCATAAGATGAATAGTTTTCGCAACATCCTCAATCTTACCTGAGCCGTCTGTCTCTTTTACGATTTCAGTTATAGACACAAAGAACTGTTTCTTATTAATCGACTCTAATACCGAATCAACCTGATTCTTGCGTTTTGTACTTTTGGGTTTATCTTCTTTGACAAACCGTTGCAATTCTCTTGCAAATTCTTGGGCTTTCGCCCATAAATCTTCATTGTTCAACATAGCCATTATCCAAATTTTATACGTATTGAAATTAATTGTTTCTTCTTCGGTTTCTTTTATCTTGGGCATTTTACCCTTTTCAATATAATCCCTAAGTCCCTTAGGCTCCATAGCCCGAAGACCTATCGCTCCCGATTGGCAGGCCCTTAAAAATCCAAACGCAGTTCCCCAGAGCGGCTCCGCTTTTTTTGCCGAAACCATTCCGAAAAATTTTTGGTATAAATCTATAGGACGACGGATTTGCGACAAGCTAAAAGGAATGAACCCGACTGTAGTATTGGTCTGTCCATAATTATACACATAGCCCATCATTTGCTGGTCTTGATGCTTTTTTGCCATAGCAATCAGCACACCTGTCCACGATCGTACATCAATGCTCATTAACCCTTCTTTTGTTGAAAACGGCATAAAATTCGCCATGGGTTTATTCTCAACAAACACAGAGGAATATCTATGTGCTAACCATTGTCCATTCCATGTATTAATCTGATTTCCTCTCAGATTAGGCGTGTTGTTTAGCGCATCACGATATACTTTCCATCCATCGAATAGGTCCAACAGTATCTTTTTCTCACTAAATAAAACAGAGAAACCACCTTGTAAACCGATGCCCAAACCGGCACCAATCCACGAATAATATATGTCATCTTTTGATACATTATTTTGCAAATTAGTGACTTGTCCCGAAGTCGTCGCGTTGATATCCAACGTAGGATACCCTATGGCGATACTCGCATCTGCTTCGCTTTTTTCAACCTTGTTGATAAAATTTTCAAAGCGTTCTTTTCTTTGTTCCGGGGTCTCGAACGGTATTTGCCCCTTGATCATTTTTTCCCAACTTAATTTTGGATTCTCCAACGGCGAATTTCCCGCTGTCATCATATATTTATTTTGATCAAAAAACAATGGATAATACTGTTCCAAGAAGAAAGTCTTCGCATCGTAATGCTTACCATACTTTTCGTTGTATGCAGTTAAAAATAGCTTTCCTATATTTGACGTTATCATAGCTATAAAATTTCAAAACTGTTATAAAATTCAGGTTTTGCATAATCCGACAAAAAGCCTAATTCCTCCGAATAAGCCTTGTCGGGTATTACAAATGGACGGGTATTCCCTTCAAGCTGTTCTAAATTTCTAAATCCAATAGAACGATAACTTACAGGGATTTCCAGTTCGGAACGGTCTAACTTAAAGCCTTGTTTATATAAATCCTTATCTGACTCTGTGATACATACGGCAGAATCTATTTCAAGCGTGTCAAGCAGAGCTGATTTTGCCCTGTGGCAAAGCTTTTTGAGCATCCATTGCCCATCAGCAAACGCTACGCCTGAATAATCAATGTTCGTAAAGTCAATATCAGGATAAACATTATCCAACATGGATTGCACTTCCGCCTCTTGCATCAAGGTATTGTCAGGCAACACATCAAAACTACGCTTTAGGATATCTAAACTATACGGCAATGCCTCCATTTTATCTTCAGGAGGCTCAACCACATAAATCGGCTTATATTGACCAATTGTATCAAAAGTGCGTTTGCGATTAATGCGACCAAATCGTTGAATCAGAGCATCTATTGGGGCACACTCGGTGATCATTAAATCGAAACTGATATCCAAACTGACCTCTACAACCTGCGTTGATACCACAATGCAAGCCCCATTCATCGTATTATAATCTAATTTCAATTGTTCTTCAAGACTTTGGCGTTTACCTCGCTTAAAACGACCATGTATCAACATTGACTTTACATCCGGATATTGCTCCTTTAAGGTCTTGAATATTTCTTGTGCTCGTTTTACCTGATTACATACCACTAAAATCTTTTGCCCCCCTTTAACTGCTGTTTCAATGACATTCGAACACTCATCAAACGCTCCCTCCTTGTGGATAATATGACGGTTAAATGTGGTCAAAATCTCATCTGACAATTTCACCTCATACACATTGTTTTTGCCACCTAACAATCCGAGTATCCTCTCATACAATACGGATGGCATAGTGGCTGTTCCAACATGAATGCGACAATCCAAACTAACGAGCACTTCGATAATCCTTAAGACAATAGCTTGAATTACATCGGAATAGGTATGAATTTCATCTAAGATAACATCACACCCTCTCAAATCAACCGCCATCGCCTCATAGCCCTTTATGCCATAAACAATAGCTGCCATCTGATGAGGCGTAAGCACCTTAACCGAAGCCCCGACATGACGTTGTATGATGCGTTCCTCCAGTTTGCAGTCCTTTAATTTTAGGTTTGACGCGGCATGAAGCAAATGAACTTGAGCCTCCGTAGCATTCAAGTCACTTTTAATTCTATCATACATCGCATTAATGGACGCTTGAAACGGCAACGTATAGAAAACCCTGCCCTTACACCTACGCAACAGAAAGTCTGTTTTGCCTGCTCCGGTTGGCGCGGTGACTAATGTATGTTTTCTATTGTCATCTGTTGTTATCTTAGATAACGGGTACAAATCGTGTGTGCGGTTATAAAATGACAAATCCGGCTTGATGAACATATTTTGTATTTCATCATTCACACGATCATTTAAGGCAGATGCCAGATGGTCGGCTGCCATAAGCACGCCTTTCCATGCTGAACACTGCAACACCAAACCTTGGCAATATTCTACTGCATATTCATAATTTTCCCTCGCCTCCTCAATTGAAATTTCATGAGTTTCCAGTCCGAGTTCAGACAAAATTGCCAAGGCTGTTGAAGACCATTTCTCAAAGTCCTTTGCATGAACGGTAAAGCTATCCTCATTTTCTTCTAAATCAAGCAGTCCCAACTCTCGCACATCTTGAATGATTGACTTATGATGTGCAACAATCATTTCAATGACAGCATCTTTCTCGTCTTGACCAATCAATGAGATAAAGAACAAAGAGGCGATTTCATGCCTAAAGAACGATCCGGGTTGCGGAATACACCTGCGTTTTAACCGTTGTTGAAACACGGGGCTGACTTTGCCAATGTCATGCAACAAAGCTCCCTTTCTTGCAATTTCCTCATTCAAACCAAGATTTTGAGCTATAGTTACGGCAAATGAACTCACGTTACGCAAATGAACCGCAAGCGGAGTTGCTCCATTGTCTTCGTGCTTGGCCAATATGTAGTCAAAAACACCCATCTTATACACCCAATACGGGTTTCCCGCTCATTTCCAACCAACCATACATGGGCTTATTTCCGTCCATTCTATTATAACCGACCAAAAAAGATTGTTCGGATACGCCAAACCGCAGCTCAAAGCCATCAATGCATTCAAAAACACCCTCATCAATGACAAGAACACTTTCACCCGGAAGCAGAACATCTTCATTCCGGCAAAGGCACAAATGCTGTTTTGTTGCAATTTCCGCATCTTCTTTATTATCGAATGCAAGAAATAGAACAGGATTAATCATGACCCCGCGTTTTAATACCGATTGATTGCGAACCATCATTTTTTCTTTGCTTTTCTTTTCCCAACCCCGCGTTTGTGTCTGTTCCTGCTGTACATTAATAGAGGAATACTGCAATTTATAGCGTTTGATTTTCTGAATAATGCCATTTTGCTTCAGCATTTCCGGGAAAAGTTTCTTTTCAATACCCTCTACAATCGAAGGGGTAAGAAATTGCTGGCTATACGTTTCTCCGTCACGAACCGCTGTCCACGGTTTAATAAACCCAAAAGGACCGGAATATTTTACAACATAATACATAATCTCATTTTTTAATAAATTGCACCGAATCCGGAACCAGTCCCGTTCCCAATGCCAACACATAAGGCAAAATCAATCGTTTCAGGCCGCCCTTTAATAATTACCGGACACATACTGCATTTATTCTGAATGCCATGAATAGTAGCAGTTTTTAGTTTCTTTTTCGAATAGCTTAAATCAAACTGTATCGATAACGTTTCATCTCTTTTTATCCCTGCTACATCCATTTTATGCAACAACGTTTCCTTCATCAAGTCTGCACTTTCCGTGTCTTCAAAAGTGTAGAATTTGTGTGTACCCTCAACAGTTTTGCGCTTAATAAAAACAGGACTGCCGAGCATAAAAACACCTTCTTCTCGACTACCGGAAGGCTCTTCGACTACAACATCTTCAACGTACATTCCTGAGATAACAACAGGATTTCTCAATATAGATGCTATTAATTTCTTCGCATATTGAGCATCATAAAAACCAATCATCCATCGGGCACCTTGCTTAAAATCATAGCCTCCTTCCACCATAGTTCCATTATGCAACCATGAAAATGAATATAGCGAAATGCCATTGTGAATATCATTGTCGCCCAACCAATTATGCATTACTCCGATTAGTTTCTGCTGATATTCGTATGGAACAATTTCAGTATTTTTCGTTAGTTTTAAATACAACCTCATATTTTCTGTTTTTGTGCAGTTCATTCTTTCTGCTTGCAAAAATAACATTTTTTTCATACCTATTATAGTTTTAATTGAAAAATTTGAATTTTTATGTATTTTTGCAACATGAATGGAATTGAAAAATTATTGTTTTAATTGGTTTTAATCGCACCACAGCCCTCAATCATCAATGGTTGAGGGCTTTATCACCCTCACGCACCCGAATCCTTGCGCGCATTCCTCGCCGAGTCCGCTCTCGTATAATATCTGCATAAGTGCCTTGGGGGCTTTTACACTAAAACGGCATCTATAAGCCCTTACTTTTGTTTGCCCGTCGCCATCCGCTTTTATCTTCACCAATACCGACTTGGGGTCGTTCAGCAACTTGAAGTCGAAAAACAGCTCCCCTTCGTAGGGTTTTCCGTAAAAAGCCTGATAGCGGCTCAAAAGTCCTGTAAGCATGGCAGCCTTGGCGTTTTTATCGGCAGGAGACAAGTAGTCAACGCCTCCATCGGAACGGGTCTGTTTGATACAAATCGGCGACATAGTCGAAAACTCCATCTCTTCCGAAAAATCGGGAGGCGGCAACACCTCAACATGCTGGACTCGAAACTGTACCACCGACTTTTTATCGCCAATCTCAAAAACCTGATTGGAAAACAAACCCTGAATGAATTTTTCAGTGCTTCGTTCTGGCAAAAAAGAAATCTGCCATTCCACACTATCGCTAAAAATGCGGATACGCTCTTCTTCTTTCAATATCTGCCGTTTCTCAATCTTCAACCATGAATAGGCGAACAGTTTGAAGCGTTTTCCGTTTTCCAACCGAAAGCCGTTCTCGTGCAGCCATGTAGCATATTCTTCGCTGGCACGCGATAAAATTCGATAAATCACCGCCGATTGCTCGTATTGGTAATTGATAGGCAACACATTGCCAAATGCTCTTTTATTTACTTCCAATCTCAGTTTGAAACGCATACTTACCCTAATTTACAATGGACAACAAAATTAATGGACAACAAAATTATTGTTTAGAACGGCAAATATACGATTCCGAAATTACAAATAAAAGGGGGAAAAGCGTTTTTTTCTTTCAGAATCAGAAACTGACGGAATGTCTGTTTGTCACGCAATGTCGTGAATACGTCTTTCCCTCTCAACAGCCAGAGATGAGCTGGGCAACCTAAAAGTCCGAAATCAAGGTCTTTAGGCACTTACGCCTCTACAACCTGCAAAATCAAAACTTCGCCTTGATACCGCCAAAAAGCTGAAAACCCGTCACAGGATAGTCCACATAAAGGTGATACCTGCTATTAAACAGGTTATCCACCGTTGCAAATACCGCTATTTGCTCGTTCAGCCGATAATCGGCACCTAAGGAAAGGTCAGCACAGGGTCTCAACAGCAACGGCTCGACAACATTTTCACCGACATACCTTTTTGCATAAGGCGCCGTTTTTAACAGCAATGTAGCATTGAAGTCCAAATTTTCATTGAAAAAGTATATGGCCTTCGCCTTGGCCTCGAACTCGGGGCGATACCAAGCATATTGCTCCACATCAGTGTCATAATGGTGGTAAGCCAGATGCCCCTCGACATTCAGATTGTCGCTGTACTTATAGCGCATATCGGCCAGCACACTCACCTCCTCCACGTGGTCATACGCCAACGTGAAACTATTATAAATGTCTTCACGCAAGGATGGCACAAAAAAGTAATCATCATCGGTATTGCGGTAACGTACGCCCAAATGCAAGTCGATACAATTCAGGATATTGCCGCGCACCCCCGCATCGAAAGCGAATTTCAGGTTCTGGAAGCGAAGCGGTACCGTAGGATGGATAAAGGGATTCTCCCCGATAAGATCGCTATAGGAATACAGTTTTCTTCCACCTCCAATGCCCGTGTAGAACTCCACCTTCTTGTCAAACACATAAAGGCTTCCCTCTATGTCGGGACGCACGGTCAGGTAGGTCTTGATAGCGTGGCTGCTCGGTCCGACAGATTCAAGCCGCATTCCCAGACGCAAGCGATAAAACCTGCCTTTCATGTTGAAATAAGGATTGAACCGGATGATGAAGCGTCCGTGACCGGCAATGGGAACACGACCAAAGCTGCTACCGTAATGGTCATAAACAAAACCGAGGTTTGCCCCGACAGACTGCCGACTCTCCTTGTCGCCCCACCATTTCTCAGCATAGCAGACATTGCCATTCAAATCGAGGAAATGTTCCGCAGCGCCAAGCCGGTCGTAAGTGTAGCGGTACCCCATGCCGACACCATGCTGAATAGCGCCCGGATGGGTATCGGTACTCGACAATGTGCTGTTCACCCCAATGGTATTGTAGGTTTGACGCGGACATTTCTGCTCCAACTCGCTGCTCGCAAACAGCGAATCATTCAGCCGATAGCCATAGTAATGCACCATGTTATTGGCATAATAAACTTTGTTATTCAACTGATAGCCATCAAGTTTTACATTCAAATCAAGGTTCAAATCATTATCCATGAACGAAGACGGTGCATAATCCCTCCTATTGAGCCACGAAGAAAAGTGTTGCACCCCCACACCAAGGTCGATGTTACGGGAAAGCTGGGAGTTATGCCGATACAAGAACAACGGCGACACAAGCGAACCCAAGCCCGCCATCAGAAAGTTCTCGGTCGGCTCCACCATGACATCGTTTTTTGAAGAATGCCCCACTGGACTCAACTTTTCGAGATCGATGTCAAACTTATGTTCCACATCCTTCACTTCCACATCGGGATCGGGAAATGAAAACGAGGTCTCCGGAATTTCAGGTGTCAGCGTGATCTTATCCACCTTATTCACCTTGGGACGGTAAGTGCCCTCCACCGTTACCTGTTCATTATGTTGCGCCAGCAACAGTCCGGACAGCATCAACAAGCCACCGGCAAAAAACAAACGCATATATCTCATTGTCATCGTTTTCATCTTTTATTCTCCTTCCTCAAACTCTATGGGTGTGATGCCTGCATTTTTATTCCCGACAGGTGGTTCAAGCCGCTCCACCTCGGCAAGTTTCCGCCGCGCTTCGGTCTTCAAGTCGTCACCCTTGTAGTTGTCGATGACACTACGCAAGGTCTCCTTGGCCTGGAAATAATTCTCTTTAGCCACATACACATCCGCCAGCGCAATGAAAGAACGCGCCACCCAGTAATTATAAGCGGAAAAATCTTCAGAAATGGCAAACACTTTGTTTTCAGCCTCGTCATAACGTTTGAGTTTCAGCGATGCCATGGCGGAATAATAGGCGCTTTCAGCCCCATACACCGACTTGTCGGTCTTTTTGCTCTCATCCAACCACGGAAGGGCTTTTGCATATTCGTGTTTTTCGTAATACGACTTGCCCACTATATGGTTGATTTGATCCAACTGTCCGTCGGTCAGGTCTTTCGAACGGCTCAACATGTCGCCCATAGAAATGGCCGTGTCGTAGTTACCCATAAAGAAATGGCTCTTCATGCCGCCTTCCAAAGCTTCGAGACGGGTCAGCGGTTCTTCGGTAACACGCGACAGACGTTCATAATAACGCCCTGATTCGCTGTAGTTGCCGGCATCATACTCCATTCGCGCTGCTTTCAGCAATGCCTTGTCGGTATAGTCGTTATCAGGCTGGCTCAAGATGTAATCGACGTGGGTGCGCACCTCGGCATCGGTGCCAACCTTCTCGGCACATTCGAGGGCATACTGGTGCGCTTTCAACAAAAAGGCACCGTGGCCGAAATGTTCAAAATAAAACTGCAAAGCATTGGCGGCCTGCTGGTAGCTTCCTGAAAGATAAAAGTTCTCGGCTGCGGCAAATGCCAAAGAATCCTGCTCGGTAACTTCCACCTGCCCCATTCCCGACGACTCGGAAAAGGCAAAATACTGGCTCAACTGATTCTGTTCCATGTAGATACTCCGGATAATCGCCATCGCCTCACGCGATTCATCGGTGTTCGGATGGTTGAGTACCAAGGTTTTCAAACGTTCCAACGCCTTATCATACTGATTGTTGTTGTAATACAACATGCCGACTTTCATCATGGCTTGACGGGTATAAGGCGATCGGGGACGCTCGCTGATAAGACGGTCGAAATTGGAAATCGAAGAGCGTTTGTCGCCATGCACCAAATAGGTGTTTCCAATTTCGAACAGAGCCTGTTCATAATAACCTGAACTCGGATAACTGCGCAACATCTCGTCGAGCATGTTGATTTTTTGATTGGCTTTACCTTGGGCGCCAAAACAAAGCGCCTGTTGGTAAATGGCATAGTCAGCATTACGGCGGCTGATACGGGTGGCCAAATCGTAGTAATTCACCGCCGAACCATAGTCGCGATCCATGAAATAGCAATCTCCCAAACGGATGTAAGCATCGCTTTTCAAATCGGCCTGACGGTCGTCACTCGCCGCGACAAAATCTTTAAAACATTGAACAGCAGAAGGATAGTCGGGTTTCTGATAATAAATATAGCCCAAATCATAACTTGCCAACGGATAAACATCCAACTTCGAAACGTTTTTCATGTTCCTGAACTGCGTAAGGTATTTGGCAGCGGCGCTATGATTGCCCATGGCATACGCCGACTCGCCCAGCCAGAAACAAGCCTCCGCTTTCTGCACTTCGGATTGACGGCTGTTTTGTATTTTCGAAAAACAGACCTGCGCCTTGTCATATTCGGCATTGCGGTAGTGATCAATTCCCGATGCATAGAGCAGTTCATTGTAAACGCCTTCCAGTTTGCTGTTTCGCTGTCGCATCTGCTCAAGACGGGCCAAAGCCTTGTCATTGTCCTTCGCACTCAGCAACAGGAAAACGGCCAGTTCCCCTGCTTCTTCCTTCCTGTCGGAACGCGGATTCTCGGCAATATATGCGTCAAGCTGCTCCACCGCCTCGCCAAACGGATCCACACCGGGGATGAGGCTGAGTTTCGCATAATCGAACAGGGCTTCCGTGCTCACTTTCTTGTCGAAACCGGCGGCATAAGCCGAATAAAACGCATTGCGAGCGTATTTCTGCTGATCGGTCTTGGCATAGCAGGAGGCAAGATAATAAGAGGCATATTGACCGATGACATCGTCCTGTCCGGCAATCTTCTGCAAGTCGCCGATAGCGCCGTTGAAGTTGCCAGTCTTCATTTTGCAGGTGCCCATCTGAAAACATGCTTCGCGCGAAAGATTCTTCCCCGAAAGGTAATGCGAATAAATGTCGTAATATTCCAATGCTTTGGCATAGTCTTTCTGCTGGTAAAACGCATCGGCGACGATGAGTGCCATTTCGGACTTACGCTTAGTGTCGGCTTTGCGCACTGCCTCTGGACCGTCTCGAAGCACCGCCTGGTAGTCGCCATTGCGGTAGTTGATCTGCATGATATAGGCAGGCACCGTCTTGGCATACTGCGGCACACGCTGAAGCTGTTCGAACACCGGCAGGGCTTCGGCATCATTGCCATTCACATAATGGATATGAGCATAGTAATACCTGGCCTCGTTCTGGTATTTTCCCGGATTCAGCATGGTGCCACGGAAAAGAGGCAAGGCCCTGTCGCTGCGTTCGGTTTGAAAATAGGAATACGCCATGTTGAACTGCAACTGCTGCGATTCTTCCGATGACAGCGACTCGGATTTCGTATCCTCATAAATCCCCAACGCTTCCCGATACTTTCGCACCTTGAACAATGTGTTGGCATACAAAAAGTTGGCATGCATGGCCCAGGTACTGCCTTGGTTTTCCTCGACAAAACGTTTCACCTTGGCTTCGCCGTCACCGGTTCCAAGATAGAGCGCGCTGACGGCTTCGTAGTACTGTGCGTCGATGGCTTGTTGCGACTTCAAGTCGGACACCGACGAAAGATACTGCCCGAACGTCGATAACGCCGCGCCATACTCTTCATTTTGAAACAAGAGTACGCCTTCATCGAATAAAGCATTGGGATTGTACTGATGATCATGCTTTTGTGCCCATAATGACACGGTAAGCAGGGACAGGAAAATGGCGATAATGCCGGAGATTTGCCGTTTATACATTTCGTTTTGACTTTTCGTCACGAAATTACATAAAATATCGATCAAGCGAATCATAAAAACGTATTTTCTCGAAAACGCGGCAAATCAAAAAATATTGCGCCATACTTAGAGGCGCGTTGTTGGCGAGCCTCTTCGTACGGCGCTATGTGACGACGACGTTTTGTAAGCGGGATTCTGTTCCCCTTTCGAGGCGACTGTCATTTCTCTAGGCCGTCGGTCACCCGACGGCTCAAGCAACCTACCCTGAGACTCGGACGAGCAGCCCTATTGGTTCCCAAAAAGAACCGATGTCCCTATACTTGGTTTTGCAGCCCATAAGGTTTACCCCGCCGGAATGTCGCCACCCGACGCGTGAGCTCTTGCCTCACGTTTTCACCCTTACCTCCGAAGAGGCGGTAATTTTCTGTGGCACTTGCTGTTGCCCTATCGGACACCTTCCTGTTAAGAAGTATGGTGCTCTATGCTGTCCCGACTTTCCTCGTGCGGACTTGCTCCGCCCGCGACAGTCCACGTCATCGCGCCGCAAAAATAAGCATTTCGAGGTTTTCAAGTTTTTTTTTCTGTAAAAACGCTAAAAAAGAGGCTATCCACGGCTCTTGCCACACGACAAAAAACGTTCCTTTTCCCTGAAATCACGATGGACTTCAACGGGAGCAAAACCGAAATCGGCACAAAGGCACTTCATGGCTGCACCCATCGCTTCATTGATTTCGAACCAAACGGCACCCTCTATCGTCAATTGGGACTGGGCATGGCGCAAAATCGCCCGATAAAACAGCAGCGGGTCGTTGTCGGGAACAAATAACGCCTGCTCCGGTTCCCAGTCCAACACATTGGGCAGCATGTCGGCACGTTCCGATTGGCAAACGTAAGGGGGATTGCTCACCACAAGATCGACAGGTTGCGACAGAATATCAGATTGAGGTTGCAGGATGTCGCATTCAATAAAATTGATTTTCAGTTGATTATCTTCCGCATTTTGTCGAGCCAACATCAATGCTTTGGGAGATATATCGAAAGCATAAACTTCAGCATTGGGAAAAGCCTTTTTCAGCGCCAGTGCAATGCACCCCGATCCCGTACCAATATCCCAAATATGCCGAGGCGGCGTACAACGACTTTCAAGAATATGACGCACCATTTCTTCCGTTTCAGGACGCGGAATCAGGACAGACCCATCCACTTTCAGGCGCAAATCCATAAACCTAGCCATCCCCAGCACATATTGTATGGGTATATTATTATTTAACTGATTTTCAGCATATTCAACAAGACGAAGTTGTTCTTCCTCCAACAACATCTCGGGTTCGGACAAGGCCGTAACCCTGTCGATTCCAAAGTGATCCTCCAACAACATGCGCCACAACTGCTCCGCCTCCCTCAACGAGTAAACCGGTTGCAAAGCCGCCACAAAATGCCGCCTGACTTCAAAAAGCGTTTGCCTGTTCATTGGCACAAAAATAGCACATTTTCGGTTGCGCAAAATCAACAAATTACCGCTCATCGAAAAAAGCTATCTTTGCCGGACAAATGGGATACTTGATTGCAGCCATATTGTTCTCGGCAGGCGTGTTTGTCGTCATGCGGCTCTTTGAGCGGTTCGGCATCGACAACCGGCAGGCCATAGCGGCAAATTACGCCACTGCCACTGCTGTGGGGCTGCTGATGTGCCGACAACCTTATTCCCTTCCGGAGATTGCCGCCGCGCCATGGTTCGGCTTATCGGTTCTGACAGGCTTCTGGTTCATCTTTACCTACCTGCTCCTCACCCGTTCTACCCAACAGGCCGGTGTCGCCGTCACCTCGCTGTCGAGCAAACTGTCTGTGGTCATCCCGACCGCCATGGGAATAGTTTTGTTCCACGAGCATCTCAACATCGCGTCGGCCATTGGCGTTGTTCTGGCATTGGTAGCGCTTTACCTCATCGTCGGGAAAAAAGAAAAAGGCAAAAAAGGTCCGCAAGGACGATGGATGGCATTATTCCCCATCGTGATTTTCTTTGGCACAGGTATTGGCGACATGCTGATGAAACTCACCGAGCAACGCAACACCATGCCCGACATGAACGTGATGATTGCTTTCATCTATTTCGTCGCCTTACTTTTCGGCATCGTGCTTGTTGTCCATAACCGCTTTACGCGAGGCACGAAGCTGGCGTGGAAAAACTTAGGGGGCGGGGTGCTGTTGGGTTTGGTCAATTACTTCTCCACATACTGTGTTTACCGCTGCATGCGCTTGTTCGACAACGTCTTTCTCTTTCCAATTTACAACATTGGGGTGGTGATGCTGACCGCATTAATCGGATTACTGCTATTCAAGGAGAAGCTGACTGCCAAAAACCTGATCGGCATTGCGGTGGCCATCATTGCCGTTATCCTCATCGCATTAAAACCATGAACGACGACACCTATAATATCATTGCCCAACCTGCGGAAGGACTTTACAAGGAGAAAGGCAGCAAGTTCATCTCCTTTGCCTTCGGCGTGAACAGCGAAGACGAAGCCAAGTCCGCCATCGCTGAAATCCGGAAGCAATACCATGATGCACGCCATCATTGTTTCGCCTACATGATTGGTCCCGACAAAAGCCGTTTCCGCTCCAGCGACGACGGAGAGCCTTCCGGAACAGCAGGCAAGCCCATCCTCAACCAAATCCTGTCGAAAGACGTCACCAACGTATGTGTTGTCGTGGTCCGATATTTCGGAGGCATCAAACTTGGGGTCAGCGGACTGATAAACGCCTACAAGACAGCAGCTCGCGATGCTTTGGAGCAAGCAGGCTCTATTCAGAAAACTGTTAATGAAATTTACAGTTTGGAATTTCCGTATCCGTTAATGAATGAGGTTATGCGAGTTATGAAAGAAGAACAGCTGGAACAGTTGAATCCGAAATTTGAAATGGATTGTTATTTGGAGTTTTCAACAAGGAAAAATGATGCCGAAAAAATCACCGACAAATTTCAGAGGATTTTTGGAGTCAAAATTGCATTCATTAAAACAATATGAATCAATTATTTACAATCTATTTCACAAGGCATAATTGAAAAACCTCGTATATTAGGAAAAAAATAGTTTGAAATCAATAGGGAAAATATTTTTTTATGAACTTATTTTGCCGAACTTTGTAGCCCGATAAGGATACCGAAAAAACCGTTCTGCTTTATACGCGTCTATTCGGAAAAACAACTCTATAATACTGTAACTAAAGGATTTCCAATGATGGGGAACCATGAACAAATATGGCATAAATGTTTGGAGGTGATCAAAGACAACACCTCTGCTCAGAGCTATAACACTTGGTTCAAGCCCATTGTGCCCGTCAGTTTCGTCAACAATGCACTGACCATTCAGGTGCCGAGCCACTTTTTCTACGATTGGCTGGAGTCACACTATATTGATTTACTTCGCAAAACCATTAAGAAGGTAATCGGAACCGAGGGAAAACTCGAATACCGCATCGTCATGGACAGTGCCGGAAATGCCAACTCGAGCATCATGACACAGCCCAGCCACCACCCTTACTACAAACGCAATGCCATTGGGGTGCCTACACCGGAGAAAATGAGCGAAGGCCCCATCAACCCCTTTGTCATCCCCGGCTTGAAGAAATTGGAAATCGACTCACAGCTCAACGAGAACTACACCTTTGAGAATTTCGTCGAGGGCGATTGCAACCGTCTGGCACGCGAAGCCAGCCTTGCCGTCACTGAAAACCCCGGAGGAACAGCTTTCAATCCGCTTCTGATTTACAGCGGCACCGGACTGGGCAAAACCCACCTTTGTCATGCAATCGGTTTGCGCATCAAAGAGAAGTTTCCTGAAAAAACGGTGCTTTATGTACAATGCGAACAATTCATCAACCAATTTGTCAATGCTTCGAGGAATCAGAATCTGAACGACTTTGTTCATTTTTACCAAATGATCGACGTGCTGATTATTGATGATATTCAGTTTTTAGCCAAAAAGACGAAGACACAAGAGACTTTTTTCCACATCTTCAACTTCTTGCACCAAAACCACAAGCAGCTTGTTCTGACGTGCGACAAATTCCCTGTCGATTTGGAAGACATGATGCCGCGTTTGCTCTCTCGATTCAAGTGGGGGTTGTCTGCCGATATTCAAAGACCCGACACCGCCACCCGATCAGCCATATTGAAGAACAAACTCTACAACAACGGTATCGTTCTTCCCGAAGACATCATTGAATATCTTGCCACCTCCATCCGGACCAATGTCCGCGAGCTGGAAGGCGTGCTGATTTCCATCGTCGCGCAATCGTCGCTGAACAAAAAGGAAATCACCAAAGAGCTGGCGCAACAAATCATCGACCGTTTCATCAAAAGCTCCGCAAAGAATGTATCGGTGGAATACATCACCAACATCGTTTGCGACTACTTCGGCATTAGCATCGACCAGCTTGCTCTCAAATCGCGTAAACAGCAGATTGTGCAAGCCCGTCAAATATCAATGTTTTTCTCGAAAAAATACTCTAACGTCAGCCTTGCCACCATCGGGAAACAATGCGGCAACAAGGACCACTCAACCGTCCATCATGCTTGCAAGACAATCAGCGACCGCATTGAAACCGACAAGCAGTTCAAGGCGATGATGGACGATATCGAAAAGAGAATCCTGATCTAACCCCACCCCAACCATAATGAGCACCCCTTTCGGAAAACTGTTTCTCGTTCCCAACCTACTCGGAGCCACACAACCTGAACAGGTATTGCCTTCAGGCACTTTGGAGGCCATCAAGAGACTGAAATTCTTTGTTGTGGAAAACACCCGCACGTCACGCCGCGTGCTCAGCCGCATCGGCATGGACAACCCCATCGATGCCATTGAGTTCATCGGACTTGACAAACACGCCACAAGAGAGCCTGACATGATGGAGTTTCTCGGCCCTTGTCTGCAAGGCGACGACATGGGGCTGATGTCGGAAGCCGGCACTCCTTGTGTTGCCGACCCGGGAGCCGTCATCGTCGATTTGGCGCATTCAGCAGGCATCCAAGTCGTCCCGCTTACCGGACCCAACGCCATGATTCTCGCTTTGATGGCTTCAGGATTCAACGGGCAATGTTTCGCCTTTCACGGCTACCTTCCCATAAAAAGCCCCGAACGGCAGAGCGCCATCAAGAATTTGGAACGACGTTCCGCTGCCAACGATGAAACGGAAATTTTTATCGAGACCCCTTTCCGCAACAACGCCATGCTTGCCGACCTATGCAAAAACTGCCATCCCTCCACCCGTCTCTGTATCGCCAGCAATCTTACCTGCACCGATGAGCTGATCATCAGCCAAGACATTTCGGCTTGGAAGAGCTTCAAAGGCGACCTCAACAAGAAACCGGCTGTTTTCCTGATTTACAGCGAAAACAAAGGGTATTACAAGAAACACTGATTTTTCCTAAGGAACACCCGATATCTTGTGGATTTGCAATGAAAGTCTCCAGCCCGGATTTTGCATGACAGCCTCCACACAGGCTTTCATATTGGCTTGTCGCCGCCTTTCATCATCACAGTAACAAGGTTGCAGAAAGCGGTTTTTCGTCACTATTGACTCATATTGAGTCAGATCCTGTCCGCAATACACCACTTTCAGCTCATCACAACGGGTCAAAACACAAGGTTCGGCATCTCCGCGTTCAAATGCCGTTTTGGGTGAAAACGTCACCCTGACCTCTACGGGCACAAAATTCGAGTATATAGGCGTACTCACCATCAACCCCAACGGTACGTTCAAGACCGAACTTATCCCAACTAAGACTTACACCAAGCAAGATCCCCAGGTGCTTAAGGTCATCAATGAAATCAAGGAAGGTTATAAGAAAGTCGCCGAGTTAGTCATCTTCACCGGCGAAGTCAAACTTTACTCGTATGACGACCAGAAGAACCGCCTTGTACGCAACCAAGAATGCAACATTGGAAACTTCTGCACCGATGCCTACAGAACGGTGTTCGGCACCGACATCGCTTTCCTCGGTGGTGGCTGCATCAGGGCTGACCTTCCCAAGGGAGACGTAACTTTCAACGACCTTTACACCATGCTCCCCTTCGAGAATAGCACCTGCACGGGCGAACTGCTGCTCGACATCCTCGAGTTCTCCGTCTCCATCGCCCCGGGTGAATTCGGTGGTTTCCAACAGGTCTCTGGCCTTAAGTTTGAATACGACTCCAGCATCCCATCACCCGTGATTTACGACGCCGACCATAGCTTTGCTGGTGTTAATGGCGAGTGCCGAGTCAAGAAGGTTGAGATCCTGAACAAGGAGACTGGCAAATATGAGCCTCTCAATCCCAACAAAACCTACACCTTCACGACTTCCAGCTATGTTGCCATCGACTGCGGCGACGGCTTTGCGATGATGAGTCGTTGCGCAAACATTCAGGACTTAGGCATCCTCGACACCGATATCATCCAAAACTTCTTGGAGAATTACAAGAACAACCACGTCGGCGCTGAATATGCCGGCACCGAAGGCCGCATCAAGGACATCGGCAAGTAAAAGCTTCTGATTGCTGTTAGGCACAACCTTGTGCGAAAAAATGTTGGGCTGCCATATAACGACAGCCCAACATTCATTTCATATAGATTCAACATCCCTGCGTGGCACGTTCCAACCGCTTCATGATCGAGAAGATGAACACGGCGGAGAGCAGACAGAGCGCGACAAGCACGCCCCAGACCATCCAAAGCGGCATTCCCGTGCCCCAAATGCGGGCGATGACACTTGTGAGGTAGTTGCCGATGGCGGTCACGCAGAACCACATACCCATCATCATACCCTTGTACTTGGGTGGCGCCACCTTCGTGACAAAGGAGATACCGATGGGACTCAACAGCAGTTCGGCAAAGGTCAGGACGAAATAGGTGCTGATGAGCCAGTTGGGCGAGACCAAAGTGCTGCTCACGCCACCTTGTGCCTTCAGCTCGACAGGGCTGGCCAAGGAGAATGAAGCGATGACCAGAATCAAAAAACCGAGGGCAGCCACAATCATGCCTATGCCAATCTTGCGCGGCGATGACGGTTCCTTCCTCTTTTTCGCCAAAGCGCTGAAAACAGCCATCGAAATCGGTGTCAAGGCCACGACAAAGAAAGGATTGAACTGCTGAAACTGTTGCGGCAAGGTGTTGATGACCTCATCCATGCCGTTGTAAAGCGCAAAAGCCCCAAGCCACAAAAGTAAGGTCACCGCGCCAAGTATGTACCTGCTCTTCTTGACCTTGGTCTGGAAAGTGGAGAACAAGGTGTAAACCGAAATGGCTATCAGGGTCAACGCCCAGATATTGAACCCAATTCGGGTGAATCCCGATGCCGTGTTTGCCGTGTAGTCGCGGGCGAAATAGGTCAGGCAGAGACCGCTTTGCTGGAACGACATCCAGAAGAAAATCACCACGACAAAGACCAACACCAAGGCTGTAATGCGCTCGCGGGTCTGCTCCTTCGAAAGTTCCACCACGTTCACTGTGGTGCTTTCCATTGTCTTGGCCTGTTTGGTATTCACATCAGCGTGCCTGAACCACTTGCGGAAGAACAAGTAGATGGCCATAGAGAGTATCAACGAGAGACACGCCACGCCAAATCCGTAGTTATAGGCGCCCGACAAGGCATCGATATAGTTGTTGGCAAAACCTGCCAAGTCATTGACATTGCCACCCTGCTGCACCGCCAAAGCCTCGAAAGTGGAAAGCGCTTCGGGCGCGATGGTGCCGTCAAGATATTGATGCGCCAGGGAAGGAATCTGAGGCACATAACTGAAGCCCGCCTTGCCGAGGAACATGTCGGTGACTTTGGTGGCCGTGATGGGCGCAAACATGGAGCCGATGTTGATGGCCATGTAAAACAGGCTGAAACCGTTGTCACGGAAAGCACTGTATTTGGATTCATCATAGAGGTTGCCCACCATCACTTGCAGGTTGCCCTTGAACAAGCCCGTTCCGATGGCGATAAGCGCCAAAGCGGAGAACATGGTGGCCTTAGCCGTGTCTGAAGCCATAGGAACCGCAAGCAGCAAGTAGCCGAAGAACATGATGGCAATGCCTGACTTCACCATTTTGCCGTAGCCGAAACGGTCGGCGAGGATGCCGCCGATGAGGGGCATGAAATACACGCATCCCAAGAAGATGCCGTAGATATTGCCCGCCTGCGCCTCATTGTAGCCGAACTTGGCTTGCAGGAAAAGCACGAAAATGGCCAACATGGTGTAGTAGCCGAAGCGTTCGCCCGTGTTGGCCAACGCAAGGGCGTAAAGCCCTTTGGGTTGTCCTTTGAACATAGTTTAGGAGTTTTTGTTTTCAGCCCGCAAAATTAGGAAAATGTTTGCAATCAAGACAGAAAAAGCACTACGCTACTTGTTTTTACGCCAAAGGGCTTGCGGGAGTTCCCGCAAGCCCTTCTGTGCCTTTCGGCTGCAAAAACAATTTCTCCGATTAATCCTTTTCTTTCATGAACTTCACCTTAGCAAAATTCACATATTTTCCCACTCCTTTCCCATGGGTAGCAAAGGAAATCTGCTGACTTCCGGTGGCCCCATTGCCTTCTCCGGCCAACTTCACATAGGCTGCGCCCGGTTTCCCCATGGCGTTCCCGTCTTTGTCAAAATTCTGGAACTCGATGATAAGCTCTTTTTGAGGAGCGATATGCGCAATTTGGGCATCAGTTATTTTAAGTTTGGCCTCAGCAAATACCTGACCGTTTTTCTCTACGGACACAACAGTGAAATCAGTTACTTCATACCCCAATCCCTCTTCCATTTCAAAAGGCACCTTATTGCCCACGACATTGGTCTTTTCTTTTTGCATGGCCGCTTCCAATTCAGCTTTTGAGGTTTTCTCGTCTTGTTTCTGCTGAGCTCTCAAAGCAGTGATTTTTTTCACCGTGCTTTCGCTGTAGCCTTTCAGCTCCAATTCTTCAATTTTCGCATTGCACTCCGCTTCTCTGACGGAATCCGCATAACGATGCAGATTGGCAATATCGAGAATATTGCCGAAAACTTCGTGTGTGGGCAGCTTTTTTGCGGAACTGCCACTGCCGCTTCCACTTCCACCGCCGCAAGCGGTGAACATCAAGGCGATGCCAAGCATCATGCCTGTTGACCATGTGATGAAAGTTTTGTTTTTCATGATTGTATGAATTTTAATGAAACAAAAAGTTTTTATTTCTTTCCCTGTAATTGCGCCTTTTTCGCTTTGGCATCAGCAATGATTTTCTTCCAATCGTAGTTGCGTTTCAATCCGGTAGTGGCGCTGTAGAGCATGATGACCGTTGAAACGAATGCTACAATAATGACAGCAGCGGCCAATAGAAAAAATTTAATCGCTAAAATAATATAATTGACAGGATTGCTTTCGGTATGAATGGTTGTGTGTCCGTCGGAATAATGCGTTGTCACTTTTGTGTCCGCAGCATATTGCATGGCAAAAGCGCCACCTGCCAAAAATCCCGCAATGGAATAGCCTATTTTGCGCATCCCCTCCAGTTTCCTTTGTTCCTCACGATATTTTGTGATATTATACCCGAACGCTCTCGTCGCGAATATATAAAGCGGGATGAGCAAGATGAAGAACACCATCAGGAAATAGGAGAACCGGGCTTTTGAAGAAGCCGAACCATAGCTCTTTTTTACTTCTTTTAAAGCCGCATCTCTTGCGGCTCAATTTGTTTGCAAAATTGGCTAAAAACAGTTTGATAAAATGGAATTTGCTCCGCTATGGGCAGTTGTTTTTCAATGTAATCTACAGCTTGGTAAAAACTTTGTTTGGGATCGCTTGCTGGGTCGGACAAGATTTGCGACAATTCTCGTTTTACGCTATCCTGATGGGTTTCGGCAGCCATCAAACAGCCAAAACAGAATAGCAACACGGTTAGCGAAGTCAATTTCTCCATAGGAGGTTTCATTTTTGTTGGTTTATCAAACGCCAAATCCGATATTTTGCGCAAAAGTAACAAAAATCCCTATAGACTTGTTTTTATATTGAAAAGTGCATATCGGCTATGTCGTACAGAAAAATCCGGGAAGGATCATTCGGCGCATAGTCCATCGAACAACCCGCTTTTCACGCCTGATTATCGCAGCCATAACCTCCACCACCATTTCCTGCCAGAAACCGCCTAAATCTCTTTAAAAAAGATAGATTTCGACAATTTATGCATCTCTTTTATCCATATTTGGCGGACCAAATAGCAGGTTCCATTTGGTTTGCTGATGAAAACAAAGCTGCGAAAAGTTGAAAAAAACGACTGGAAGCATTGGAAAAAGGTTGTTGAATTATTACGGAAACATGCTTGATCCCTAATAAAACAAGGCTGCCAATTATGGCAGCCTTGTTTGCATATCAATAGGATGCTGATGGGGTTACTTTGTCACCCTTTCGAGCCACTTCACCATGCCCAACATAATCGACATGGAGATGAGACAGACAAGGAGGAACACTCCCCAGCATTTCCAGATATCCCAAGCATTGTACATGACCGGACCAAGAAAGATAAAGAGGTTGCCGATGGCTGTGGCGCCAAGCCACAAACCCTGACAAAGTCCTACCATGTGTCGTGGTGCCACTTTCGAAACGAAAGAAAGTCCCAGAGGCGAGATGAAGAGTTCGGCCACTGTCAGGAAGAAATAGGTCACAATCATCACCCATGGGCCTGATTTTGCCAATCCTTTTACCGCCATCTGAGCGGCATCCAATGCGCGGAATTCCGTCCCGGAAGGATAGTTCTGCACAATGGAAAGCACCATCAGGAAAAGATAGGCACATGCTGCAATTCCCATGCCGATAGCAATCTTTCGTGGAGTGGATACCGGCTTGCCCTTGCGAGCCAACGAACCAAACAAAATCATAATGATAGGTGTCAGTACGATGACAAACAACGGGTTAAGTGCTTGCCAAATTTCAGGTGCAATCTTCTCGGAATCCACAAAGTCACGTGCAAAAACCGAAAGGGATTGTCCGTTTTGGTGGAACGAAAGCCAGAAGAACACGGCAATACCCAACACGGCGAACAAGGCAGCCATACGCTGCTTGATTTCTTTCGCCATGGCAGCCTTTTCCGCCTCCGTGTATTGCACTGCATCAGCCGTCGTCTTCTTGGCCGGATGTGGGAACTTATGCTTGGATACAAAGAAAACAATCAAAGAAATAGCCATGGCAACAACCGACACAATGAACGAATAGTGAACCCCCTGGTTGAATACCGAAATATAATCGGAGCAGAAATTTGTTAGGTTATCATAAACGGCGCCACTGAGAACCGAATTCTGCATCGTCTCGGAGAACTTATTCGTCATCTGTCCGTCAGCCAAATACTGGTGACACAAGGCCGGCATATCGGCGTTGTAAACGAAGTTGTGAACCTTCAGCCACCACTCTCTTAACATAGGCGCCACAAAAGGAGCAATCACACCTCCAATATTGATGAACACATAGAAAATCTGGAAACCGCTATCGCGTTTATCTTTGGCTTCCGCCAAGGCTTCGGGACCTTTCTTGGCAGCTTCAGCTTCAAAGTTATCGTACATCTGACCCACCAAGGCCTGCAAGTTGCCTTTGAACAAGCCGTTACCAAAGGCAATGGCAAGCAAAGCTACGCAAGTGAAAATCAAGATACTCCACCAGCCTCCGTTGCCATCGGCAATGATACCGTCCACCTTGCTGAACAAGGGGATGGCCAAGGCTACATATCCAAGAGCCATGATGATCAAGCCCCACTGGATGGTGCGGTTGTAATTCTGAGTACGGTCGGCGATAAAACCACCCACCAAGCTCAATACATAGATGCCAAAGTAAAACACGGAATAGATGATACCAGCCGTACCATCCGGCAATCCGAACTTGGAAACGAGGAACAGCAGCAGAATGGCATTCATGATGTAATAGCCAAAACGCTCGCCCATGTTGCTGAGAGCAGCTGCAATCAATCCCTTGGGATGTTGCTTGGCCTTCTTCAGATAGAAAGCCAAAAAGACAACGACAACTGCGAGAATACCACACAAAAGCACCGTAGTAAGGTGGTTTTGCCATAGGTCAATAAAAAATTTACCCATAAATTTAAGATTATTAATTAATGAATTATACTCTTTCCAATGGCTGACAAAAATAGAAAAAATCTACTTGCAAATCCCAAATAGAGAAAAAAAGTAAAAGCAAACCAAGGCATCCAAGATTATTCCCAATCCAATCTACATCAAAAAAACCACTTCTCCATTCATTCCCAAGCCATAAAAAATTGAAAAATCAAGATTATTGCATCGACTTGCCCGAAAAAAGTCTAATTTTGCTGTTTATTTGTGCGCAAGACCGACTTGGTCCTATTAAGCCAGCTCTTCGACAAATTCCGTAACTTTAGGTTTGTCCACCGTCCCAAAGCCAGAAGGTCTCGTGTCAACAACAGTTCAACAAATCGAAGATTCGAAGAAGTCAATTAAACAGTCAACAAATCATTAATCTGTCAACAAACAACAACAAATACATGGAAATCAGCAGCAAATACAGTCCTTCGGAAATAGAAAGCAAGTGGTACGAACACTGGATGGAAAAGCATTACTTCCACTCTACCCCCGACGAACGCGAACCCTACACCATCGTGATTCCGCCACCCAACGTCACGGGCGTGCTGCACATGGGGCACATGATGAACAACAGCATCCAGGACATCCTCATCCGCCGCGCCCGCATGCAAGGCAAAAACGCCTGCTGGGTACCCGGCACCGACCATGCCTCCATCGCCACTGAAGCCAAAGTCGTGAACCGATTGGCACAGCAAGGCATACGCAAAGAGGACATTGGCCGCGAGGCGTTTCTGAAACACGCCTGGGACTGGACCAACGAACACGGCGGCATCATCCTCAAACAGCTCCGTCGCTTGGGCTGTTCCTGCGACTGGGAACGCACATCCTTCACCATGGACGAAATCAGAAGCAAAAGCGTGATTCATACTTTCGTTGACCTTTACAACAAAGGATTGATTTACAGAGGCGTGCGCATGGTCAATTGGGACCCAAAAGCCCTGACCGCTTTGAGCGACGAGGAAGTGATATTCAAAGACGAACACAGCAAGCTGTATTATCTGCGCTATTATCTCGCCGAAGATGACGGCACGGGTGCCACAGGTACCGAAGGCGAAGTCATCCACACGGATGCCCAAGGTCGCCGCTATGCGGTGGTTGCCACCACGCGTCCCGAAACCATCATGGGCGACACCGCCATGTGCATCAACCCGAAAGACGTGAAAAACCAATGGCTGCACGGCAAGAAAGTCGTGGTGCCTTTGGTGAACCGTGTCATCCCGGTGATAGAAGACGACTATGTGGATGTAGAGTTTGGAACCGGCTGCCTGAAAGTCACCCCAGCCCATGACGTAAATGACTACATGTTGGGCGAAAAACACAACTTACAGAGCATCAACATCTTCAACGACAACGCCACCCTAAGCGAAGCGGCGGGGCTTTATGTAGGCATGAGCCGTGAAGACACCCGCAAGCAAATCGTCATCGACTTGAAGGCTGCCGATCTGCTTGAAAAAACCGAAGACTATAATAATAAGGTGGGCTACTCGGAGCGCACCAACGTGCCGATAGAGCCGAAGCTCTCCATGCAGTGGTTCCTGAAGATGGAGCATTTGGCCGACATCGCCCTGAAACCTGTCATCGACGGCGACATCCGGTTCTATCCTTCAAAATACATCAACCTGTACCGCCACTGGTTGGAAAACATCAAGGACTGGTGCATCAGCCGCCAACTGTGGTGGGGGCACCAGATTCCGGCCTATTACCTGCCCGACGGCGGCTATGTGGTGGCCGAAACCTCCGAAGAAGCCCTGCAACTCGCCATAGAGAAAACGGGAAACAGCCAATTGACCCTCGGCGATTTGCGTCAAGACGGCGACTGCCTGGACACCTGGTTCTCATCGTGGCTGTGGCCCTTGTCGCTGTTCAACGGCATCCTCGACCCCGACAACGCCGAATTCAAGTACTACTACCCCACCAACGACCTCATCACCGCCCCCGACATCATTTTCTTCTGGGTGGCGCGCATGATCATGGCGGGCGAGGAATACCAGAAGGACATGCCTTTCCGCAACGTCTATTTCACCGGCATCGTCCGCGACAAGCAAGGCCGCAAGATGTCGAAATCCTTGGGCAACTCCCCCGACCCCATCGAGCTTATCGACAAGTTTGGTGCCGACGGCGTGCGCATGGGCATGATGCTGTCCGCTCCTGCCGGCAACGACATCCTCTTTGACGAGTCGCTCTGCGAACAAGGACGCAACTTCTGCAACAAGATATGGAACGCACTCCGCTTGGTCAAAGGCTGGACGGTGGACAAACAACTCGCACAACCTGACACTGCCGAAAGAGCCGTCAAGTGGTTTGAAGCCCGTTTCAATCAAGTGATGGCTGAGACCAACGACAATATCGACAAATACCGTCTCTCCGATGCCCTGATGAGCATTTACAAACTGACTTGGGACGATTTCTGCTCCTGGTACTTGGAAATGGTGAAAGCCTCCATGGGTCAGGCCATCGACAAAGCCACCTACGAAGCCACCATCCGCTTCTTCGAGGACCTGATGAAACTGCTGCATCCCTTCATGCCTTTCATCACCGAAGAAATATGGCATTCCATTGCCGAACGCAAGGGCGGAGAAGACATCATCGTTGCGCAACAGCCTAAGACGCAAGTGGTGGATGAAACCATCCTGAAGCATTTCGATTTCACCCAGCAAGTCATCAACAACGTGCGCAAGGTGCGCTCCGACAAGAACATCCCCTTCCGCGATGCCATCCGTCTTGTCGTTGTCGAAAACGAAGGCATTGACAAATCGTTCGACTGCGTAACCGCCAAGCTCTGCAACATCGAAGCCATCGACTATGTGAAGCAAGCCCCCGAAGGCGCTTTCGGTTTCATCACCGGAGCTACCGAGTTCTTCATCCCGCTCAACGCCAACGTGGACGTGGAAGCCGAAATCAAGAAGTTGGAAGAAGAATTGAAATACACCCAAGGTTTCCTCAAGAGCGTGGAAGGCAAACTTTCCAACGAACGCTTTGTGAATGGTGCTCCCGCCGCCGTGGTGGACAAGGAACGCAAGAAAAAAGCTGATGCCGAAGCCAAAATCGCGGTCATCGAGCAGCAGCTGGCGGGGCTGAAAGCCTAAATTGCAAAAACAGTTCGTTTACCAAAAAAATCTCCGAAGCAGGATCCTGTTTCGGAGATTTTTAATAAAAAACGACTGGACATTCTTTTCAACACCCTCCTACCTGCGACTTGAATCATTGAACAATCCCTTTTGATACAAATAACTGAGGAAAGCCAAGTACGACTTCATTCTTTCAAGTTCCGCATCAAATGGTTCCTCAAAAGGTTCCAGCAAATAGCTCGCATTCATGCGATAACAACGGGATTCGTCATTCATCATGTCCCAAGAAACCACCTTGCCGTTTTCCATCCAAAAATGCAGGTTGTTGAGTGTATTCATGGTAGCGAAAGGACGGTAATCATCTGCAAACAAGTTCCTTCCCATGCAAGGGAAAGCACCCTCAAAGCCCATTTCCGCGAAAATAGTCGGGGCAAAATCCATCTGAGAGCACAGCTGCGGAAAGACCGTATCACGATAAGTTCCATTCAACAACAATGCAGGGATATGAAAAAATCTGAACTGATAATCATCCGGAAAAAACACTTCTCCATGGTCGGCTATTCGAAGAATCAGCGTGTTCTCATACTCTGGCAAACGCTTCATTTTCTCAATAAACGAAGCAAACGCATGATCGACATAATAAAATGTCGCCTTGGGCTTGGGGAAGTCGAGCACTTCAGGATGGGTTTCGGAAAAATAAGGCGGGATATCGTAGGGATGATGGTTGCTCATGGTCAGGATTACCGATAGATGGGGTCCATCGGCCGCGCTGATTTTTTGAAAGGCAAAGTCGAACAGATCCTCATCGCATACGCCCCAGTCGTTCTTGAACCGCCATTGGTCAAAATCCTCCACACCATAGATGTGCTGAAAACCGCCTTGACGCAAATAATCCCGCATGTCATCGTAATCCACGTCGCCGCCATGTATGAAATTGGTCTCATAGCCAAACGGATTCAAAGCATCGGCAATAGTGAAAAAAGTATTGGTTTCTCTTCTGCGAATCAGCGAACTGCCAATAACCGAAGGAACTCCCGACAGGACAGACACTACGCCGTGCTGGGTTCGCTGCCCGTTGGCAAAACAGTTCGAAAACAGCACGCCTTCATGACACAGCGTATCGAAACAAGGGGAATACGACCGGTCGTCCTGCCCCAGCACTCCCGTCAGTGTGGCGCTGAAACTCTCACACACAATGATGACCACATTCTTGGGAGTGGCAACATCTTTGGACTGACGAAACTTCCGCAGTGTGGGCGTTTGCGGATCGATCAAGATTTCATCTTTGGAACAAACAAATGCAAGATTTCCGTCCATTTCCTCCATCACCTTTGATTCCTCGAAAGGAAACAAATCCCTTTTGGAGGAATGCGTGACGACGTATGATTTCACCAAGGTATAGACCCCATTGCTGGATGCCTGATTCAACGCGGCATGTGACGAAAAGGTGGCGAGTCTCCAAAACGGGGCACCATAATACAAGAAGGACAAAACGCCAAAAGTCAGCAGCACGCACAATAGCGTCAGCCAAGGCTTGTGCCTCATCGTCACTTTGCCCAACATACGCTTTGTCCACACCCATAAGATCAACAATGCGGCAACAGCACCTAAAATCACCCACGGCAAGGGAAAATCTTTCCACAACATCCTGAAATTGTTTGAAAAGTTCTCCATGAAATAACTGAAGATGTTGTAACTCTGCCTGGTATTATAATGACTGTAATAGAAGATGTCCACCACATTGACCACCAAAACCGTCAACAATGAAAGAGCCAGCATTACGGTCATCGTTGTCTTCCCTACTTTTTCGGATGCAAAAGAGAGCAGCCACCCCATTAGAAAACACGCTATCACACAACACGACATCACGCTGGAATCGATGATCAGTCCGATTCCTATGGCCTTCAATATCCCGACAAAACCGAACCCAGAAACATAGTGCACGCCGATAAAAACAAGCCGCAGCACCAACAGCAACGCTAAGCTGATGCCATAATAGCGCAATAAACGCTTGAATAAAGTCACATTCATACTATCAATACTCCTTTCAAGCCGCCAAAATTATTAAAAGGTTTCGAGAAACCGTACCGTACCGATGTTTATTTTCAAGTGAGACAACTGAAACACGAACACGCGTGTTGGATACCATACCGGTCGTGCAGAGCTAACCAAAATCCATGCTTTTCTGAAAAAAACACGCAAAGGTGTAATTATTTCGGTATCATTGCGACTAATAAGGCAAAAGATTGTTCATGGAAACGTATCCATTTTGAAATCGGAATACACTGCCTTGGTAACCCATTACCAGCACATTATTTATAAGGTGTGCTACGTTTATTCGAATAGCGACGAAGAGCTGGGCAACTATTTTCAAGAAATGCTCATCGCCTTGTGGAAGAGTTATCCCAAGTTTCGTGGAGATAGCAAAATCAGCACCTGGATTTACCGCATTAGCCTGAACATCTGTATCTCCTATCTTCGAAAAAACAAACGCCATGGCAACACCATCTCGCTATCACCCGACCTCGACCTTTACGCCGATAACATGGAACAAAACGACGGACTGAAGGCCATGTACTTCCACATCAGCCAATTGAACAAACTCGAAAAAGCCTTGATTTTGCTTTGGCTTGAAGAACGAAGCTATGAGGAAATGGCTGAAATCATGGGCTTAAACAAAGACAATGTGGGCGTGAAATTGAACCGCATCAAGGACAAACTCAAGAAAATGTCAAATATCTAAATACAACAGCGATGGAACTTGAAGAAATGAAAGAAAAATGGATCGATCTGTCAAAACAGTTAGACCATCACAAGCTACTGAACGAAAGGCTGTTGAAAAACGCTTTTGAAGACAACATTCACAAGCATGTCGTATACGGCATCCTCAACCTTGCCATCATCGTCATCAGTTTTCCCATTCTGCTCTATAAATCACTTGAAGCCTTCTCTTTGGGCCTGCAAATCTATATTTATGGAGTTTTACTTCTTTCCGCCTTGTGGCAAGGCTATATGCTCTACCTCATGCTACGCGTACGCTCCAACATGCAAAACCTAAAACAATGCAGTTTCCTTCTTGCAAAACTCACAAGGAAGCAACGCATCCAGACCGGCATCGGGCTTCTGCTTGGGGTTGTTTTTGCCGTATGGTTCATCATCGAATTTGCCGCCCTTATCGACAATAACGCTTTCTCATTAGCATTGGTAATCGTTCTCGCCGTTGTGGTTGTCGTTGCAGTCATCATCGGAGAATTACAACTTCCGCAAACTGAACAAATTACAGCAAGATATTGCCGAGCTGAAAGCGTTTTTACGATGAATAAACCTTCTTGTTACAGGCTGTTTAAACAACAAAAGCCGGATACTGCCGGCTTTTTGTCTTTTTATGGTTTGCTGATTAGTGGCAACTACCGCCGCAATCACCGCAGCCACAATCGCCACAACTGCAATCGCCGCCACAGTCACCCATGAAGTCGGCATCCGTCGATTCGCGCACTTCAAGGATTTCGCCAGAAAAGCAGAGATGCACACCCGCCAAGTCGTGGTTGAAGTCCATCTTCACATGCTTGTCGCCAATCTCGCGGACAATACCCATAATAGGATGCCCATCAGCCGTCTGCATCATGAGTTGAGCATCCTGTTTCACATTTTCCATCAACACGCCGTCTTTACAAAACATATCCTTATCAAGGTTCATGATATAATCATCGGAACGCACGCCATAGCCTTCTTCCGGTATCAGTTTGAAGCAATAGGTATCACCCGGTTCCTTGCCCATCAGATTTTCTTCAAACTTGGGAAGCAACTGCTTCATGCCGAAGATACAGACAAAAGGATTTTCTTTGGTGGTTTCCTGGATAATCTTTCCATTCTCGTCGTTTTCGCGCAAGACATAAGTCATGGTCACGACTGCTTGATCTTGAATTTTCATGGTATGGTATTCGTTAATATTGTGCTAAAAAGAGGGCGCAAAGATACACAAAATTGGGAAAAACGCCGTTGTACGGTTTCTATCGCCAACAAATAATGACCGGCAGACATTCAACGCAGTGTTGGTCACAAAAAAGAAACATCATTGTCTCACGTCAGTAACTGCCGAACATTTTACGCAGCAGCCATTCCACGGCTGCCAGTCCCAACAGCATGAAAAACAGCCATCGGGCATGTATCAGATCTTCAAAACGTGTTTCATGATGTTCTATCGAGGCAATGTTGGCATTATTGCGAAGATCTTCCGCCAACCGGTCAAGCTGATCGACATTGTAGCAACGTCCACCTGTCGCGACCGCCAAAACACGCATAAAATCGGCTGACGCCGTCAGTTGTTGCGCTTCTACGCCCACTGAAGCCACAGCAAAGCTACCGCTGGCTTTCATTTCCTTATCACCCAACTTACACTTGGCCTCGTACGAATACACGCCTTCGGGCAACAGACCTGCATCCAGCTCATAATCACGGTCACGGCGCGCAAAGGTATAGTCATAATTCGCACCATCCACCTTATTCGTAATCCGTATCTCCACGTCGGGATCGGTCACCCATTCACCGCTTTGATTACGCAATTCGGCATGGATAATGACACGTTCGTTGCTAAGGAATGTCTCCGGACAGACGACCGTGAAACCATCATCGGCATCGGTCAAAAGGTAATTGAACGTCTTGGAACAAAGCTCATCAAAAACGGCATGGCTCTTCGACTGACGGAAGTCATACAGGCGCCACCGCCAGATATTCGTACCAAACAAAAAAGCCATCTTACGGCGGTCGCTGGCAAAAGACAACAATGGAAGCCCTGTTTTTTTGCCAAGCACCTCTTGCAAAAGCATATCGTCATGCGGCTGCATTGCATTGATTTCAATATGCGGCAGGGCAAGCGGAGGAAACTGCGCCACACGCTCCGCCGACACGGCTCCGAAAGTAAAAGTGGAAAACGAAGTATTGGCAAAAGGTCTGACATCGAGCATGGTATTGGTCACGCCGCCACGCAGTTCAAACACTTGTTGCAATTTAGAGATTGCTTCCACTTGGGACGCACTTCCGATGATAAAAAAAACGGGCAGTTTCGGATACTGTTCCAATCCCTTGAATATTTCAGCGGCATCCATATTTTCCGAAGGTACCTGATGCAAAACGAGCAGGTCGTAACCGTCAAAATCCGGAATGGCATCGTTGCCGAAGACAGCATTTATTTCATAATTGTCGTTCAAAACGCTTTTCAATGCACTCACATCGGGATGCGGTGCATGACCGAGACACAAAATACGGTATTTCCTATCCGTCACGTCAATAAAAACACGCTTTGTGTTGTTCAACCGTTGCATCTCGTCATCAAGACCTGTAATTTCTATTTCAATCTGACGGACACCGGGGTGATCGGCAGTAAGGATAAAATCAACTTCCTGTGAAAAACGGTTGGAACGCACCGTAATTTCCCGACTTTCAATCGTTTTACCTTTCTCCGAAAGCCGCAGCACCGCCTTGGTGTTGCGACAGTCATTCGCACCCACAAGCACTCTCACCGGAAAAGCCGCTCCTACGGCAACCCGCCTATTGTATTGCACGTCCTTGACAAGCAAATCGGGATAGGATACCGTATCGCCCAAAACAACGGAATGGACGGGAAACGGAAAATGCTCAGCGATATAATCAGGCGCAAAGCCTCGGTTGTACAAGCCGTCGGAAAGCAAGACCACGGCTCCGACGTTGCGCTTGTAATATTTGCGCTCTATCGACTGCAAAACGGAAGACATATCTGTCAGCTGCTCATCGAAAGCGAGCGTGTCGAAATCGGAGACCTGCCGACCAAAAAGATAACTGTCGATTTGAAACTCTTTTTTAAGACTTTCGAGAAAAACACGAAAACGATCCGGATATTCCGATTTGTAAAATGCCGAATCCTTTCCCAAAACGATGGAAGCCGAGTTATCATGAGCCACCACGATGGCGGGCTGCTCCACCCGTTTGAGTTTCTGGCTGATATAAGGATTGAAGAGCAACAACACCACGGTCGCCCCCATCAAGGCGCGAAGCACAAACAAAATGACAGTCAACGGCTTGCCATAATGTGCTTTGCGATTCCAAAGATAAAGCAAGCCTGCCAGCACACAACCTGCCAGCAAAGCCGTCAACAGCATCCAGAATGGAATTCCAACATGCATTTCGTCGGTTTTTTTAAGCTCACAAAAATACGACATTTTTCGAAGCCGGATTTTTCACCATGCATTCTTTCATATCCTACTTATGTAGAACGATACTCCATCAAAAGAAAATCACATTTTTTGAAAGTAATCTTCATTCTGTAAAAAAAACCTACCTTTGCGGAAATTTGTCAGAGAATGAACACTCTCTCCGTCATCGTCATTACATACAACGAGGAAGCCAAGATAGGCCGTTGCCTCAAATCGGTGAAAAGCATCGCCGACGAGATCGTCGTGGTCGATTCGGAATCAACCGACAACACCGAAACGATTTGCCGGCAGCACAATGTCCGCTTTTATTCTCAGCCTTGGTTAGGATATGCCGAACAAAAGAATTTTGCCGACCATCTCGCCCAATGCGACTACATCCTTTCCATCGATGCCGATGAAGCATTATCTGACGAACTGATCCGGTCCATTCAGGCATTTAAAATCGAACCTCATGAAAACGACGAGGTGTTTTCCATGAACCGGCTCAACAACTATTGCGGCCGCTGGATAAGCCGTTGCGGCCTTTATCCCGACACCAAGGTGCGCATTTGGCGAAAAGGATTTGCTCATTGGGAAGGTTTGGTGCATGAACGGCTCGAATACCAAATTCCTCCCAAGGTCACAAAGTTATCGGGCGACTTGTTGCATTATTCCTTTGACACTCCGCAAGGCTTTGAAAAACAAATGTTTCATTTTGCCGAATTGGGCGGAAAATCTTATTTTGAAAAGAAAAAGAAAACGGATCTGATACATTGGATCTTTAGTCCTTCCTTTGATTTCTTCCGCAACTATATTATAAAAGGCGGATGCCTCGAAGGACGAACAGGATGGTATATTTGCCGCACCTTGGCGAAAGCCACCCGACGCAAATACAACGTATTACGTACCCTTATGAAAGAAAACCAAGCTCAAAAAAGACTGAAACGATGACAACCTTTGAAGAAGAAGTGCAGAAAACGGTGGATTGCCTGAAAGCAGGGAAAACCATCCTTTATCCCACCGATACCATTTGGGGAATCGGTTGCGATGCTACAAACAGCCGCGCATGCAGCAAGGTGTATGAGGCCAAACAGCGGCCGAACGACAAGAGTCTAATCGTCCTTGTTGACTCAGTGGAGCGGCTGTGCGACTATGTGGTGGACGTTCCTCCCATCGCCTACGACCTTATCAATCATGCTATCAATCCTCTAAGCATTATCTATCCTGAAAGCAAGAACCTTGCGAAAAACATTTCGTCCGACAAAACCGTGTGCATACGAGTGGTCAACCATGATTTCTGCCGAGAGGTTATCCAACAGTTCGGGAAGCCCATCACCTCCACCTCCGCCAACTTATCGGGCCAGCCTACGGCTCGCACTTTCAAAGACATCTCCGAAGAAGTGAAAAACGCGGTGGATTACACGGTGCGGTTGTACCACGACATTTTAAGCAACCCCAAAAGCTCGACCATTATCCGGCTACATGATGACAACACCTTCGACATCATCAGACCATAACACATCTTTCACGTTTTTCGGAACAACAAGTCATCTTTCATCGCTATTTTACCAATCCACAACCCACATCAACCCCAACAAAACCTCACTTATCCATGACAAAAATATCTTTTAAAGCCATACTTATCACAAGCATTCTGTTGCTATCGGGAGTGCTTACCACGCTTCAAGCCCAAAAATCGCCCTCGAAAGCCCAGACAAATGCCCAGAAGTTTGCCACCACGCTGTATTGCGTTGAGAATTTTTATGTTGACACAGTCAATTTCGAAAAATTGGCCGAATCCGCCATTGTTGAAGTGCTTAAGGAGCTAGACCCCCATTCCGCCTATATCTCAAAAAAAGACGTGGAGAAAGCCAACGAACCCCTCGTGGGCAGCTTTGAGGGCATTGGCGTGACCTTCCAACTCATTCGCGACACTATCACAGTCATCAGCCCGATAGCAGGCGGACCTTCGGAAAAAGTCGGCATCATGGCGGGTGACAAGTTCATCAAGATCGACGGGACGGATTGCTTCGGCAAGAAAATTGACAACGAATACGTACAGAAAAACCTGCGTGGCAAGAAAGGAACCAAAGTCGTGGTGAGCGTACTGCGCGGCAATGACCCTGAGCTGATGGATTTTGAAATTATCAGGGACAAAATTCCGTTGAACAGCGTAAATGCATCGTTTATGTTGGCCAACGGCACAGGCTACATCAAGTTGGACCGCTTTGCACAGGAATCGGTCAAAGAATTCCAAAATGCCATGGAGCAACTCCGCAGCAAAGGCATGAAATCGCTGGTACTTGACCTTCGCGGCAACACGGGAGGCTATCTGAATACCGCCATCGACCTTGTGGACCAGTTTCTCGAAGAAAACTTTCTCATCGTTTATACGGAAGGTCTCAAGTCACCGCGTCAGGAGTGGCGCAGTACCAGCAAAGGCAGCTACCTAAAAGGCAAACTCGTCGTGCTCATCGACGAAGGCTCTGCATCAGCGAGCGAGATTCTCTCCGGTGCCGTTCAGGACCATGACAGAGGCGTTATCATTGGCCGGCGTTCGTTTGGCAAGGGTCTTGTGCAACGTCCCTTCAACCTGCCTGATGGTTCTGTCATCCGGCTCACGACCGCCCGATACCACACCCCTACCGGACGCTGCATCCAGCGCCCCTATGAGCAAGGTTCGGAGGACTATTACAAGGAAATGACCAAGCGCCTCAAACACGGCGAATACTTCCATGCCGACAGCATTCAGTTTCCCGACTCGCTGAAGTATTTGACCAATGGCGGCCGCACGGTTTACGGTGGAGGAGGCATCATGCCCGACATTTTTATTCCTGCCGACACCAGTTTCAGCAGCAAACTCTACACCAACCTTATCCGAAAAGGCGTATTCAACAAATACACCGTTGATTACGTCATGCAAAACCGCGAAAAGCTCAAACAGGAATATCCCGACATCGAAACCTACAACGCGCGTTTTACGGTTGACAACGACATGACCAACGACTTCAAAATATTGGCGGAAAAAGAAAAAGTGGAATGGAACGATGAAGAATACCAACGCTCGGAACAATTCATCAAGTTACAAACCAAGGCTCTGATTGCCAGAAACATCTGGGACACACAGCAGTATTACCAAGTAACACTTGCTGAAGATCCCGCCTTGAAAAAAGCCATAGAGATACTCTGCGACGACCGTCAATACAACAAATTGCTGAAATAGAATTTAGTCAGTATTATACCTATCCTCCTTTTCCGCCTGCTTCTGCGGAACCCTTTCACATTTTTCACATTGAGCGGTGTCAGGAAGGATGAAGCAATAGTTGTTTTTTTATCCGGCATTGCGGAAAAAAATAAATCCAAAGCAACCAATTATTGAAAATAATGACTATTTTTGTGGCTTCGATTTTGAAATTCAGGATTCTCAAAACGAATAACTCATTACCAAAATACACATCGGCTGCAGAGTTTCCGACGAACTCGAAGCATGTAGTATTGTCGCTAGTGTTCTTTTAAACAATAATGTTCTAATAATCAATAAACTAACAACTTCTATCAAATTACAAACGATGAAAAAAGTAAATTTACTCATGACGGTCTGTCTGCTGATGGCCATGCTGTTCGGCACCACTGTTTTCGCACAGGTCCAAATCGACCTCAATGCTTCCAAATCGGAGCAAAGCTGCGCCAACGTCTCTAAGGACGGTTTTTCTGCAACTTTCTCATTCAGCAACATCGAATCCGGTAAGTTGAGCACCGAAAGAGGCGCTTTCTCTTACATTTTGATGGACAACACTTATCCCAGCGGCAAAATCGGCGAGCCATCTCTCCCTGCCGCCCACCAATTGCTTGCCATTCCTTACGGAGCAAAAGATATTACCGTAAATATAAAAGGCTACAGCACCACAGTTTACAATCTTGCCGACTTCGGCATCAACACCATTGTACCCCAGCAGCCCATGCTCCGCAAAGACCAGAAGCCTGAGGACATTCCATTTGCATATAGTGAAAAGGCCTACAACTCACGCGGCTATGCCGAACGCGAGATTGCCCAATTTGAGATTCTCGGCACCATGCGTGGCATCCAGGTGGGTTCGTTGACCATCAACCCAGTACAATACGACGCCGTCAACAACAGCATCAAGGTTTTCAACGACATTGTGGTTGAAGTAAGTTATGGTCGTTATGACAAAACGGCTGCCGACAACGAATTTGTCAGGACTTTCAGCCCCTATTTTGCCAACATATACAGACAAATGTTCAACTGGCGTGATGACATTTATGACGAGCACCCCGACCTTTGGCAAGTTCCTGTGAAAATGCTTGTCATTGCCAATCGTATGTTTGAAGAAGCCATGCAGTCCTGGATCTCATGGAAAACCACCAAAGGTTTCTACATGGATGTAAACTACACGGACGATATCGGCAACACTGCTGCAGCTATCAAGAGTTTCATCCAAGAGAAATACGATGCCGACGCACCTACTTTTGTCATCATCTTTGGCGACAAGGAGCAAGTTCCGGAAAGTGCCATCGGAAACGAGACCGACTGCGTGACCGACCTTTATTATGAAAGTGTTGATGGAGATGAGTTCCCCGATATGTTTCACAGCCGCATGTGCGCTGAAAGTGTCCCACAGATGGAAGCCATCATTGAAAAGTCGTTGGAATACGAACAACATACCATGCCTGACCCGAGCTATCTGAGCAACGTCTTGCTGATTGCTGGACATGACTCTGGCTGGGGCATCACAGTAGGCAGACCCGCCATTTGGTATGCCACAAACTATTATTACAATCAGGAACATGGCTTTACCAATGTTTACGAATACACTACCAGTAATTATGCGGGATGTTATGACCACTTGAACACTGGAGTAGGCTTCGCCAATTACACGGCACACGGCTCGAACTTTAGTTGGGCAGATCCCGAATTTACTGTAAATGACGTGAACAACCTCGCCAACGAACACAAATACTTCCTTGCCATGGGCAACTGTTGCATCGCTGCTGACTGGGGCATTTCTGGAACTTGTTTCGGCGAAGCCATGATCCGTGCCGAAAAGAAAGCCGCTTATGCTTATATTGGCTCCTGCCCGTCCACCTATTGGTTAAATGACTATTACTTCGCTGTTGGCGCCACCGCCCACGCAAACGGCACCATGCCTCCGATGGAAGAGACTTCTACCGGATGCTACGACGCCATTTGGAATGATCAAGCATACAACACCGTTGCTGCCATACCATTTATTGGCAACTTAGCCTGCAATTATGCCGATGCCAATGGCTACACCATGCATGCCAATACACTATATTGTTGGCAGGCCTACCACACATTGGGCGATGGTTCCATCATGCCTTTCCGTGTTCAGCCTACAGCCAATCATGTCAGCCACATGAATATTGTCCCGATCGGCTTGCCAACGTACGAGGTCAGTGCTGACGCCGGTTCCTACGTAGCCATCAGCAAAGACGGGGTGCTCCATGGCGTTGGTCTCGTTGACGAAAGTGGCAGTGTCGTCATCAACCTTGATCCTGTCACTTCCAGTGGCGATGTCACCATCTGCGTGACTCACCCGCAACGCATTCCTTTTATTGAACAAGTACCTGCTGCTGCTCTGAATGGAGCTTACGTCGTCATGGACAGCTATACGCTGAAAGAAGGCAATGAACAAGTGGACTACGGCGAGACTTTCGGAATCGATGCTATCATCAAAAATGTGGGGACCGTAACAGCAGAAAACTTGACCGTTACACTTTCTACCGATTCGATAAGTTCAGAATACATCGAAATCCTCAATGGTTCCGCCACGATTGCTTCGTTAGCTGCCAACCAAACTTCCACCATCGGAAACTTTCAACTGAAATGTGCCGTGAATGTTCCCGACAAGACCAACGCAACCATTCATGTCAATGTCACCAATGGCACTGATATTTGGGAAAGCAAATTCGTTGTAATGATGCACGCTCCGAAATTGCAGATTGTCGATGTCCAAGCAACAGGCACACTTCAACCTGGTGGAAATGGCACTTTGAAAGTGAAGGTTGCCAATAAAGGCACCAGTGCCGCTCACAATATCAACCTTGACATTTTCAGCAGTTCCGACAAGCTGAGCTTTGCCGAAACTTCCTTTACCCATGACAACCTCAATGCCGGTGAAGAATACGAAACCAACGCCAACTTCACCATTGCCAACGACGTTGAAATCGGCACCGCTTTTGAAGTCGGCATTGGCGCTCATGCCGGACATTACGGTGCAAACACCACCACTTTCATTTCAGCAGGACAGATCATTGAAGACTTTGAGACCGGAGACTTCTCCAAATACGACTGGACCATGTCACCGAAACCATGGATTATTGACTCAACAGTTGTCCACGAAGGCTCTTACGCAGCAAGATCAGGCAGCATCAATCATTCCGAAAAAACCTCCATGTCGCTGACTGTAAATATTGTTACTGCTGGTGAAATGTCGTTCTGGTACAAAGTCTCTTCTGAAAATAATTATGACAACTTAAAATTCTACATGGACAATTCAGAAAAAGCTTCTTGGTCGGGAAATAGTGAATGGAGCGAAGTCACCATTCCCGTCACTGCCGGAACACACTCTTTCAAATGGAGCTATGAAAAAGACTATTCCATGAGTAGTGGTCAGGACTGCGCTTGGATTGACAACATCCAGTTCCCCCCCACGTGTGTTATCACCGTTCTTGATCCTGTCACCAGCCTGACAGCAAGTGCATCAGGCAACACCGTCACATTAAGTTGGAACACCGTGAAATCAGCCGACAATTACGAAATCAGACGTAACGGAGAAATAGTTGCCACACAGGCCGAAACTACCTTTGCAGAAAACGTTGCCGACGGTGTTTACACCTATTGTGTCGTTGCCAAGACGAATACCGGCGGCTGCTCTGCTCCTGCATACACGACGGTGAACGTAGGTCTTGTCAATGTTGAAGAAGTTGAGACCGTCAGCTTCGAAGTCTATCCCAATCCTTCGAACGGCACTTTCAACCTGAATGTCAAGGGACAAGCCACCGATGTTGAATACAGTGTCTTCAACCATCAGGGACAAACCATCGTGAGCAAGAAACTCGGCGCCTTTAGCGGCATCGAGCAAATTAACCTCGACGGCATGGCCAAGGGCATTTACTTCCTGCGCATCATTAACGGCACGCAAGTGAACACCCAAAAGATTGTTGTCGAATAAACCCTATTCTTATGCAAAGGGAGGAAGTTTCTTTCTCCCTTTGCTACTTTTACTTTTTATCCAACATCTCTATGAAAAAGTCTATACTCTTTTTTTTCTGTCTGCTTCTTTTCGCAAGTCACAGTTACGCTCGTAATTGGAATGAAATTGGCAGTGCAACTCCTTCTGCCCCGCATGTTGTGCTGACGTCCAACAGCGATACCCTTATCGTTGTCAATTTTCAGTTGAACGGCTTTTTCACTCATTCTGTAAAAACACCCAAGGGGCTTCAAACGATTGTTTCCGTGCCCAAGATGGTCTCCATGCTCGAAGCCGGCTCCCCCGACCTCCCGCAATATGCCATCCCTGCCATCATCGGTGACTTTGCCGATATGGAAGTCCGCATCGTAGATGCACAATACACTGATTATGAAAATATAGAAATAGCCCCTTCAAAGGGCAACCTCAGCCGTCAGGTCAATCCCGACGACGTTCCCTACACCTACGGTGAAATATATGGTCAAAACGCATTGTACCCATCTGTCAATGCAAGCTTGGAAACACCCTACATTCTGCGCGACTTCCGCGGTCAGAACATCATGGTACGGCCTTTTTCCTACAACCCGGTGACCAAAACACTTCGCGTGTATCACAACATGACCATCGCCATGAACAAGGTGAGCGACAATGGCGAAAATGTCAAGTCCAACCGCCGGTCCAACCGCATCGTTATGGATTCGGAAACCAAAGACATGTATGCCCGCCGCTTTGTGAACTTCGAGGCTTGCTCGTCGAGATTCGATTTCCTTGAAGACGAAGGCGCTATTCTTGTCGTCTGCCCCGAACAGTTCATGGCCGCCATGCAGCCTTTCGTGGAATGGAAAAACATGTCGGGCCGTCCCTGCACCATGGTAAGCGTTTCAGATGCCGGCGGCAACCATGACACCCAAATTAAGAATTTCATTAAAAATATCTATAATAACCCAGAGTCCAATCTTACTTTCATCCTATTGGTCGGCGATTACGAACATCTGACCCCTCATGCATACGACTACGGCTGCTCCGACATCTGGTTCGGCATGTTGGAGGGAGACGACTGCTACCCTGAAGCCCTTGTGGGACGTTTCTCGGTAGAAACTGTAAAAGATGTCGAGACCCAAGTCAATAAGGTGCTGTACTACGAGCGCGACATGCCTGCCAATGTAACATGGATCAACAAAGGCATGGGTATCGCCGTGGATGATGGTGCCGGGATAGGGCACAACGGAGGCGAGTCGGACCTCGTACATATCGATTATATCAGAGACACCTTGTTACATTACACCTATAGTAATGTATCGCAGCAATACAGCGGTGGCGGTTTCAACTCCAACGCCACCCTGATCAGCAACGACTTCAACGATGGAGTCAGCATCTGCAACTTCTGCAATCACGGCAACGAGGTGGCATGGAGTGTGGGCTATTTCTGCACGACCAATATCAACGCCTTGACCAACGACTACAAGTGGCCTTTCATTTGGTCAACGGCCTGCTTAAACGGCAAATTCAACTATCCCGAGGAACCCTGTTTTGCCGAGGCCTGGATGCGTGCCACCAACGATGGCACCGGTGCTCCCACCGGTGCCATAGGAGGCATGTTCTCGTGGATGTCGCAATCCTGGGACCCCCCCATGACCGGACAGGATTACATGGTGGATGTACTGACGGAATGGGAAAGCGACAGCTACAAACACACCTTAGGCGGCGCCTCCCTGAACGGCAGCAGAAGGGTGCTGGATCTTCACCCGGGCAGCGAAGGCACCGAAACCCACAACACTTGGATTCTTTTTGGAGACCCATCCTTGATGGTACGTACAGACAACCCCACCCAAATCAATGCCCATCATCCCGACAAGTTAGTCGCCGGAATGACAGAAATGCGCGTGCTCGCCGATGTGAAACACGGATACGCCACACTTTCGCTCAACGGACAAGTCTTGAGCAGTGCCGCGATTGAAAATGGTATCGCCAATCTGCATTTTACTCCACTTTCATCAACCGGGACGGCGAAATTGTGCGTTATTAGCTATAATAAGGTGACTCTCACAGAGGATATCCAACTGGTATCAAATTCTGGAAGTTATATCTCCTTGTTGGATTTCACGCCAATCACGATGAACTATGGACAACCTATCGCCATCAACCTCTTTCTCAAGAACTTTGGCACCACTCCCAGTGGCAATCTCAGTGTAAACCTCTCCTCCACATCGGAATACATCGATTTGAACCAACATTCAGCTTTCACCGCCTCTATCGGTTCAAATGAAACATTGACTGTTGAAGGGTTCACTCTTGTTGTTGCCTCACATGTTCCCGATGGAGAAAATGTTCTTTTTACCGCCACCATCAGCAATGGCACCGAATCTTGGGAACATTCTTTTTTAATCCGTTTGGAAGCCCCTATCATTGAGTTAGTTGATGTCACCGTTGACGGGTCATTAGAACCCGGTGAAAACGGCACGATACACTTCAAGATATCGAACAATGGCTCCGCCAATACACAACAGGCTGTTTTTGAAGTATTTAGCAGTTCCTCCGACATCTCATTACCTCAGAACACCTTCTCTGTGACACAGATTTCTGCCGGTGAAGAATACGTGTTCGACATACCCTTCACCATTGCTTCAACAGCACAACATGGTTCGTCTTATTCCATTACTTACGGGTTGAACGCCGGATATTATGGTTTGCAAGGAGAATATTCACTTGCAGTCGGCGATACCACTGAGAATTTCGAAACCGGCGACTTCGGCAAGTTTGACTGGCAATTCACCGGCAAACTTTGGATCATTGCCGATACTGATGCCCACAGCGGAAGACATTACGCTAAATCCGGATCTATCGGCAACAGTGAAACCACAAGTATGGCTGTTACCTTGAAAGCACTGGCCGAAGGTCATATCAGTTTCTGGTACAAAACCTCCACAGAGTCCTTTGACGACATGCTTTATTTCTACATCGATAATGAAGAAAAAGGTTCTTGGCATGGTGATAACGCATGGTCACAAGTCTCATTTTATGTTCCGGCGGGCACACACACATTCAAGTGGAGCTATACCAAAGACTTTGCAGTAAGTGCCGGAGAAGATTGTGTCGGTGTGGACGACATCAAGTTCCCTCCATTCTTCTTGCTCCCTTCTCTCGAACCTGTTACAAACTTAGAAATTTCGGCAGCCAACAACAAGGTTACTTTGACATGGGAAGCACCTACCGTTGCCGACATTTATGAAATCAGACGTGACGGTGAAATCATTGCGACACAAAGCCACACTTCTTTTGCCGAAGACCTTCCCGATGGCATTTACACCTACAGTGTCGTTGCCAAAACAAACAATGGCAATTGTTCCTCGCCTGCCTATGCCACCGTTTGCGTCGGTGCTTTGGGTATAGTAGAGGACAAATCCCTTAGTAGTTGTGTTGCCGTGTTTCCAAACCCTTCAAACGGAACGTTCCATATCGACCTACAAGGACGAACGGGAACTATCGAATACGCCATCTTTAATCATCTTGGCCAGACTGTCATGCACCAAACGATCGGCACCACCAACGAAATCCGTCAGATTGACATGAGACATCTCTCAAAAGGTCTGTATTTCCTGAGACTGACCGATGGAAGACGAGTTGTAAGTCAAAAAATAATCATTGAATAACCTTATTAACAATCCATTCAAATATCAATTATTAATCAAATGAAAAGAGTTTTTTTCCTTTCGCTGGTTCTTTTGGTTTTTGGAAGCATTCATGCCCAAAACTGGAACAACATCAACAGCAACAAGCCCTCTGCTCCTCAAGTAAAGCTGATTTCCAGCTCTGAAGAGCAAATCGTCGTCAACTTCCATTTTGACGGATTCTTCACCAACGCAGTGAGGACTCCAAACGGGAAACAGATGGTTGTTTCCGTTCCCAAAATGGTCTCCATGCTTGAAGCCGGTGCCCCCGACCTTCCGCAGTATGCTATTCCCACTATCATCGGTGACCACGCCGAGATGAACGTTTCCGTAGTCGACGCCCAGTACACCGACTACATCAACATCGAGATCGCCCCTTCAAAAGGCAATTTCAGCCGTCAGATTGATCCCAAGGATGTACCCTACACCTACGGAAACATGTACGCTGAAAATGCTTTCTATCCCGCAATGCAAGCGACTTTGGAGTCGCCCTACATTCTGCGTGATTTCCGTGGACAGAACATCATGGTGCGGCCTTTCGCCTATAACCCTGTGAGCAAGACCCTGCGTGTATATCACTCCATGACCATTGCTATGAATAAGGTGAGCGACAAGGGTGTCAACACCAAAACTATGCGCCGTTCCAACAATATTGTCATCGATCCTGAAATGAAAGAGATGTACAATCACCGTTTCATCAATTTCAATGCAAACACCAACCGTTACACCTTTGTTGAAGATGCCGGTGAAATGCTTGTCATCTGCCCCGAGCAATATATGGAAGCCATGCAGCCGTTCGTGGATTGGAAAAACCAATCGGGCCGTCCCACCACGATGGTAAGTGTGGCCGAGGTTGGTGGCAACAACGAAAGCCAAATCAAGGCCTACATC
>JBGYXG010000092.1:0-29599 GCA_041842465.1 Candidatus Limimorpha sp. | reverse complement strand
TTGCCCTATTATGGCATTAAAGGCAATGACAAACTGCATGGATATGATAAAAATGTGCCTTACAGAGCCATCTTCTATTCTATAACTAATTGTGGGACGGTTTTTTTTGTCGCCTGAATAAAGTAGCCCTTCAGCATTTTCGAGCATAGCAATCACTTCCCTAATATCATAATTATCAGGCGTAAGCTCAAGGTTTCCCCTCGAACCCGTTATTCTGATTTCTATGTAGCCACTTTTTTCCATATCGCAAAAATAGTATTTTTTTTTCTAAATGTGCTTATTATTTCCCCTTCCGCATTCCATTAGGGTTGCGGTTTTTCCAAAGGAAGCAGGTATTCCGCTTTGCTGACGTTCGTCCCTCCCACAATGCCATAGCCGTCCTGCACGTTGGAAAAGACATGCACCGGCTCGGCAAAAGCCCCCACGACTTCATCTCCTTGCAGGGAAACGGTGGTGAGGTAATTGTAATATTCCTTGGTGAGATGCTCCACGCGCATCGACAAAACCGGGCTGACACTGTCGGATGCCGAATAGCCGTACAGGTTCAAATTCACCGGTACCTTCACCTTATAGGTTTTGCCATCGAAAAGCAAATCGGTGAAGCTGTGATTCCGATTGGAATTTTCAGACAACTCGCCGAGCACCGGCCCCCCGTTGCCAAACACCGGGTCGCTGTATTCCGCCCATACATTCGCATTCCATTGATGCTCTCCCTGCCATTCCACTGCAACATTAAGGACGAAATAATCCGTCTGCCCCGGATTCGGATCGCTGACATCCAGCATCACATCGGCCTTATAGATGTAATGAAAGCTCTGGCAACCGTCATCGTCGTACCAAGATTCAAAAGTAGGTTCCCCGGTCAAAACGAAATCACTTATCACACAGCCTGCCGGTTCCGGCATAGGGCTCGTGCAGGCCTCCACGGCATCATAACCGGAAGCGGAAGCCGTAATCTTGATTCTATCGCCCGTCTTCGGACAATAGTCATTTCTGAACAGTTTGATTTGGGGTGACCGCAGAACATCTCCGCCGGCTTTGCCCCACAAAGAGTCCTCGAACCGGATCATCTCCCCCACATAGTTGTCGTTTACATACAACTGTACCTTTGTGGCGTCAGGGGCTTCTGTATTGCCGTCGGGATCCAAAAAGAAATAGCTCTTGCTCAACTGGGCGACCACCGGTTCTCCGACGGTACAGACACAGTTGACCACCAATTTGGGATCGGTTTGCTCGCCTTTAAATTCGATTTCCTTCTCACACGAAGCCAAAAGAAGGGTGGCAAAAGCCACGACAGTGATATATAAAATGCTGTTTTTCATAATATTGAACACTTTCTTGATTAAAACTTATAACTGTAACTGACGGAGGGAATGATGGGGAAAATGCTGGCTTGCTTCAAGACTTTGGTTTCTTTCCCATCCTTATCATAATAATCTACAAACACAAGGAAGGGGTTGTTGTGGTTGTAGGTGTTATAAACGCTGACGTTCCAAGTGCCGGTGGCATGTTTGTACTTTCGGTGGAAGTTCATGCTCAGGTCCAAACGGTGGTAGTTGCCCAATCGGTAGTTGTTGCGTTCGAGGGCGGCAATGGTAGGCGTGTAATTGCCTCCTGCCAAGCCTTCGTAATATTGCAAGCCGAGGGTACCGCAATTTCCGGTGCTGAACACCCAAGTGCCCGAAAGGTCGAAACGCTCGCTGAACTTGTGCTGCACCGTGATGCTGACATCGTGACGGCGGTCGTATTTGGCCGGGAACTCCTTGCCTTCGTTGATGGTTTGTCCTTCGCGGTCGAACTTGCGCTTGGCGTGCGCCCATGTGTAGCCGATCCATCCCGTGGTCCGGCCAAACGAACGCTGCAACAGCAGTTCAACACCGTAAGCCTTGCCCTTGCCCATGCAGACTTTTTCATCCCAGTGCTCGCTGGATCCGAAGAAAGACGCTCCGTCCTTGTATTCAAGCAGGTTGTCCATCGCCTTGTAATAGCCTTCCACCGACACATCGAGCCATTCGGGAATCTCGTAAAAACAGCCCAACGACACCTGATGTGCTTTCATCGGCTCAATCTTGGCGGTGACAGGCACCCAAAGGTCGGTTGGCAGGCTCAAGCTGCTGTTTGAGAGCAGGTGAACATATTGGTTCATATAGGCGTAGCCCGCCTTGATCGACATGTTGGAAGCCAGCATGGCACTCAAGCTCAGACGAGGCTGCAAAGAATGATAAAAGCGGTTTTCCACCGTGAAAGTGGAGTAATGCAGTCCGGCATTGACTTGGAAAATCTCGCCCAAGGTCATGTTGTCCTCGGCATAAAGGGCGGTTTCGTGGGCGCTCACGCTGGGCGATCCCGCCACGGTGTCGAAACTGTGATTTTGTAGATTGTCAGAAGTGATTTTCAGCGATTGCACGTCGGGACGGAAACGGTGGTAGGTGTAGTTCCCCCCGAAACGGATTTCATGGTTGGGCACCGGCATGTAGTCGAAATCGACTTTGCCCGTCAAGTCATGTATCCCCGACCTGTAAGCCATGCTGAACTCGTTATTCAAAGCGGTGTTGTCCTGAAAGTCTTTGTAGCTTTCGATCATGCTCATACCGAGATTGTGGCGGTATTGGGTGTAGTTGGCCGAAGCATCCATAAAGAGCTTTTGCGACAACACGCGGTTCCAGCGGAGGGCAGTCACCTTGTTGCCCCACCTCCATCTTAATTTTTCTGTGGAGGAGGATTCGTAATGCGAATTACTTTTCTCCTTGAATTTTCTATTGAAATAGATGCCGTCATCGCCGGAATAGAAGCTGAGGTACAGCCTGTCCTTGTCAGAAATCTTCCAATTGATTTTGGCATTGAGGTCGTAGAAATAATACCCTGCCTTCAATCGCCCGACTTCGGGATCCTGCATGCGCGCTATCCACAGTGCCGGTTTCATCAGCAAGTCGCTGTAGGAACGGCGGAACGACACGTTGAACGACAGCTTGTCCTTGATGACAGGTCCCTCAAGATTCAATTTCGACGAAATGAGGCCGATGCTGACATTGCCGTGATACTTCCGCATGTCGCCCTCTTTCATCCGGATATCGACCACCGAAGAAAGTCGGCCTCCAAAACGCGCCGGAAAACTGCCTTTGTACAACGTGACATTCTTCAAGGCATCGGGGTTAAAGACTGAGAAGAAGCCCAGCATGTGGTTGACATTGTAAACAGGCACGCCGTCCAAGAGGAGCAGGTTCTCGTCGGGACCTCCGCCGCGCACATACATACCCGCCGAGCCTTCCGAACCGTTCTGCACGCCCGGCAACAACTGTATGGCTTTCAGCACATCGGCTTCACCAAACAAGGTGGGAATGGACTTGATTTGCTGCACCGGCAGCTCCACCACGCTCATCTGCGAACTTCGCGCACTCACGGTGCCACGCGAGGCCTCCACAACCACCTCGTTCAACTGGATATTGGTGGAAAGCGACACCGACAACGTGGTATCGGAAGTCAATGTGAAGCTGTGCTGCTGCTGGCTGTAGCCCACGTAGGAAACCTGAAGGTTCACATCGCCCGGATTAAGCGTAAGGGTATAAAAACCATAACTATTTGAAACACATCCTTTTCCGGAACGCTCATCGACAACGGTCGCCCCGATAAGGGTTTCCTTACTCTCGGCATCCATCACATAACCGCTGATGGTGCGCCTTTGGGCCGAAACCGCCAAAGAAACAAAGAATAAGCCTAACAGGATGAAGACTCGGCAAGTAGAATAAAATCTCATTTGATACTGATAAATTTGCTCATTTATTTATTAGCCGTTTAAACTCGAATTGGCCATGAATTATTGTAAAGCGCTTCAATAAAAATCGCGCCATATCGCTCTAATGGCACAAAAAAAGCATCGGAGCACCATCGGTTTTCGATTACTCAACTCAAAAAAGCCGTCACATTTACTGCCGTTGCTGTTGGATTTCCTTTCCTTAACCGTGTCAATTCCGAAATTTACGCCATATTTATGCTTTATAGTCCTAAATTTACGCCAAATTTCACCCGTTAAGGCAAAAATTTACGCCCAAATGCAAACCGGGAAACACCTCAACTCCTAACTTCTAACTATCAAAACTTTTCCGTATTTTTGCCGCCCGAAACACAAGAGATTCGACGCAAATGATTACAATTGAAAACCTGAAGAACGTATGTAAGAGGATTGATGCCTTGAGGGGGTATCTTTGACATCGAACGCAAGTCGATACAAGCCAGCGAATTAGAAGAAAAGACACAAGATCCGGTTTTTTGGAACGACCCTAAGGCTGCTGAAGTCGTGATGAAAAAGTTGCGCGAAACAAAAGCCTGGATCAACGGATACAAAAAAGCCGAGGATGCGGGCAACGACCTGCAAGTGCTGTTCGACTTTGCCAAAGAAGGCGAAGCCACCGAAGAGGAGGTCGATGCGCAATATGCCGCAACGTTAGACCTTGTGGAAGAATTAGAGTTCAAGAACATGCTGCGCGAGGAAGCCGACCCAATGAGCGCCGTGTTGAAAATCAACGCGGGAGCGGGTGGCACCGAAGCCCAGGACTGGGCACAGATGCTCATGCGCATGTACATGCGTTATGGCGAAAACCATCAATATAAAGTCACCGTCAGCGATTTGCTCGAAGCCGACGATGCCGGTATCAAATCGGTGACCATGAAGATAGAAGGCGACTACGCCTACGGCTATCTGAAAGGCGAAAACGGCGTACACCGCTTGGTGCGCGTCAGCCCTTACAACGCCCAAGGCAAGCGCATGACCTCGTTTGCATCGGTCTTTGTCACGCCTCTTATCGACGACAGCATCGAAATTGTGGTGGAACAGTCGCGCCTTTCCTGGGACACGTTCCGCAGCGGTGGTGCCGGCGGTCAGAACGTGAACAAGGTGGAATCGGGCGTGCGCCTGCGCTACCAATATAAAGACCCCTACACGGGTGAAGAAGAGGAAATCCTCATCGAGAACACCGAGACCCGCGACCAGCCCAAGAACAAGGAGAACGCCCTGCGCCTCTTGAAATCGCAACTCTATGACCGTGAGATGCGGCATCGCATGGAAGAACAGAACAAAATCGAGGCGGGCAAGATGAAGATTGAATGGGGTTCGCAAATCCGAAGCTATGTCTTCGACGACCGAAGGGTGAAAGACCACCGCACCAACTACCAGACTTCCAATGTGCAAGCCGTTATGGATGGAGGTATCGACGAGTTTTTAAAGGCTTTCCTGATGGAGTTTGGAGGAGGGAAAAAGAACGAGTGATCCGTGCAAGGGTCGGCTCGTCCCCGTTCAGGAACGGTTCTGTTCCTCTACCATCGTATTCGGCCTTTGCTTCGTCGGAAAAATTAACTACTAATAGAATTTAGAGCGTTTCGGGGAAAGGCTTGGGCTGTCGGCTCATTATATGCTCGACCATCATGGGGCGCCTCCCGACACCCCTAAAAAGCATCCGTCATTCCCAACGTGATCGGAAATTCCATTTGCGTTGGGATAATCCGGGTTTACTATTTTCATTTTGAGGTATTCTGGTCAGATGATTACTTTTTGTAATTGGCTGATAGAATCATTTGAAAATAAAAAAGCACCATGGCAAAGGTGTTTGCAAACGGTACAATTTTTGCTGCTATTCATTGGTATTTTGGAGAGTAAGGCTGACGTTGATTTTTCCAACAGGCAGCATACTATTCAATTCAATATTACGTTATTAAATCGCCAACTGAAAAAAAAGAAAATCATAGTTCAACAAAACGACTTGACAAAAATGAAACACACTAAAAAAACCACCGTCGTCACCACATTGCTCACCCTTCTGATGCTTGTGACGCTTTCATGCCGCGAGCAATCCATCCTTCCTGAGAACATCGACAGCACTGCCGCCAGCTTCATTCACACCTATTTTCCAAACGCAACCGTGCATCTCATTATTAAAAAAGGGTATGACTACGACGTCACGCTTAGCGACCACACCAAAATCGATTTTGACCGCAACATGGACTGGGAAGAAATCGATTGCACACACTCCACCTACTACACCGAAGTTCCGTCCGCGTTGATTCCCGACAAGATTTTCAATTACCTTCAACAATATCACGAAGGCAGACGTGTCGTGAAACTCTCCAAAAGCAACAAAAAATGGGAAGTGGAATTGGACAACGGTTTAGAAATTGACTTTGACAAAAACATGAATGTCATCGAAATCGACTGACAAACAATATTTTATCCGCATTTTTTCAAATCAACCAACTTAACTAACAAACAACAAAATTTTAATTAAAATGGAAAAGAAAGTATTTGTCCTGCTCCTCTTGGCAGGATTCGCATTGACAGGATGCGAAAAAGAGGCCAACAAACATGAAGCACAAATCCTTGAATTTGAATCTATTCTCTCGAACAAGTATCCGGCTGCCAGCGGATTTGAGTGGAGCGAGAAGACTGTCAACGACAACGTGTACGACTTGGCAACATTTACCTATTCAACTGAAAGCAGGGCCACTTACAATGCCAAAGCTTGGTTTGAGCGCGGAAAAGGGAAATGGCGCATGACCGAAATCGACATCACATTTGACGAATTGCCCGATGCGGTGAAACAAGCTTTCCAAGCCAGCGAATGTGCCGACTGGCGTATCGAAGAAGTGGAAAAGCTGGAACGTGACGGCCTGGAAATCAAGTATGAAATCGAAGTGAAAAAGGAAGGTTCGGAAGCCGACCTGTACTATGCTCCCGACGGCATCCTTTTGGACGTCATCCTCGACAATCCCGGCAATGACAACAGCGGATCACTGCCCCTTCCCGCTTACGACGATATCATCGCCTTCATCAATGCGCACTATCCCGGTGCAATCCTGATCGATTTGGATGTCAAACACCATTTCATCAAGGTGAAGATCCTCCACGAAAACTGCAAGAAGCAGGTGCGCTTCGACCTTGAGGCCCATTGGCTGTTCACCAAATACGAGGTCGAACTTAACGAAGTGCCGCAAACCGTAGTCGATGCTTTTAACGGTTCGGAATACGCCAACTATGAAATCGATGAAATCGAATTTTACGAAACTCCACAGGGGACCTACTATGTGTTTGAACTCGAAATGGGCGACGATGAAATCGAAATCAAGATCACGCCTGACGGCACTGTCTCTATAATCGGCGAAGGTGGAGGAAATGGTGGAGGAAATGGTGGCGGAAATGGTGGCGGAAATGGCATCGGCGAACTCAACCCTGCTATTGTTGAGTTTATCAACACCCGCTACCCGGGCGCCGTCATCACCGAAGTCCACTTTGCGCATTATAAAATCAAAGTGGAGATCCAACATGAAAACCGCGAAAAAGAAGTGCTTTTTAACGACGATGGCAACTGGCTGTGCACCAAGTACGATGTCAATACCGAAGAAGTGCCGCAAACCGTTATCGACGCTTTTCATGCTTCGGAATACGCCAACTACGAAATCGACGATATAGAATTTCACGAAACCCCATCTGAAAACTATTATCTCTTCGAAGTAGAAATGGGCGATGACGAAGTGGATCTGAAAATCGCTCTTGACGGTACAATTACCGTTATCGGAAACGGCAGTGGAAATGGTGGTGGAAACACCATCGGCGAACTCGACCCTGCCATCCTAAGTTTTATCAATACGCAATATCCGGGTGCTGAAATCATCGGCACGAACTTCCCGAGCACATGGATCAAGGTAAAGATCCGCCACGAAAACCTCGTGAAAAACGTTTTCTTCAACCGCAAGACCTTAGCTTGGATTAAAACCGCATGGATGGTCGATTGGAACACTGTGTCACAGGCCGTTCGAGATGCCGTGGCAGCCTCACCTTACGCGCAATACGAAGTAAAAGACGTTCATTATGTTGAAACTCCGACGCAAGTCTTTTACACTGTAAAACTTGAGGCCGACAACCAGCCCGATGTCACGTTGCACATCACCCCCGAAGGCGTGATTCTATAATCAGACAGTCCATCCTTAACCTATTCTCATCATCCTGTGCGGTTTCCGTGCAGGACGATTGGTTTTCAACCCCATTCCATTTTTTCGACAAAATACCGGATTTCTTTTTTGGAATCAGTAACTTTGCAGGCATAAAAACATGCGATATGGTTACTTTTTTCATTGCTTTTGCCGCCTTGGTTCTCGGCTACTTCGTTTACGGAAAACTCGTTGAAAAGGTTTTCGGCGCTGATCCTAAGCGCACCACTCCTGCCGTCAGCATGGCCGATGGCGTTGATTACGTGCCGATGAAACCATGGCGCATCTTCCTCATTCAGTTTCTCAACATCGCCGGCGTAGGTCCCATTTGCGGCGCCATCATGGGCGCCCAATTCGGCACGGCTTCTTTCCTGTGGATTGTGTTGGGCAGCATTTTTGCCGGTGCCGTGCACGACTATTTGTCCGGCATGATTTCCTTGCGCGACAAAGGTTGCAGCCTCCCCGAAATCCATGGAAAATACCTCAACGAGACTGCACGGCAATTCATGCGAGGGTTCGCCGTGATACTGCTCATCCTGGTCGGGGTGGTGTTCGTCAACACGCCAGCCACCTTGCTCAACAACCATTTTACACCCGGTTGGAACATCTACATCTGGGTTGGCGTCATCCTTGCCTATTACTTAATCGCCACCCTATTACCCATCGATAAAATCATTGGGAAAATCTATCCGGTTTTCGGCTTTTTACTTCTCGGCATGGCGGTGGCTATTTTCATTGCCTTTCTGATTTACCAGCCAGCCATACCTGAACTTTGGAGCGGTTTGCAGAACCGTCATCCCGACAGCGCTCACAACCCCATCTTTCCCATGATGTTCATTTCCATCGCCTGTGGCGCCATCTCGGGTTTTCATGCCACCCAGTCGCCGCTGATGGCACGTTGCATGACCAATGAGAAACAGGGCCGCCCCATTTTCTATGGCAGCATGATCACGGAAGGTGTGGTTGCGCTGATCTGGGCGGCAGCGGCAGCCTATTTCTTCAGCCCCAACGGTCCGGTCGATACTACCGGCAAAGGCGGACCCGCCATGGTAGGCATCATCGCCGAAACATGGTTCACTCCCGTCATTGCCGTCATCACCATCTTGGGCGTCATCAGCGCTGCGGTCACCTCTGGCGACACGGCATTACGCTCTGCGCGTCTTATCATCGCCGACTTTTTACATCTCGAACAGAAATCCATCCGCAAACGACTGCTGATTGCCGTCCCCATGTTCATCATCACGGGTATCGTGCTGTTTTTCAGCCTTACCGATGCCAAGGGTTTCGACATCATCTGGCGCTATTTCGCTTGGGCCAACCAGTTTTTAGCCGCCATCACCCTTTGGGCTGTTACCAACTACCTTGCAAAAAACAAAACCAAAGCCTGGTATCTCATCACCTTGTTTCCCGCCCTGTTCATGACCATGGTCACCACAAGTTTTCTGCTCGTTGCCGAAAAAGAAGGCTTGGGGAGCATCCTGCCACGCCCAACCGGTTATCTCATCAGCGCAGGCATCACGCTGGCCGCATTAATTGCCTTTATCATTTTGAAGAAGAAGACCAATAGTGCTCCATAAACGTTGCAATATTAAAAGGATGAGTAGATTTGTGGACGAAAAGGATTGACGATGGGGAAATCAACTCATCACAAATAGGGATAAAACATCTGAAAAATACCTAACAATGGGGATGGTCTGGAACTTGAAACAGCCCCATCTTTGCACTTGATTTTTGTCAACTAATGTTTTAGAATGAATTTTGAGTTTGTTAGAATGTGCGGAAACTTGGGAGCGAAGCCTTTCGCTCCCATTCCAGCACAAAATGTGGTTGCAGAAGCGACTGCCAAAACAAATATCTGCCAAGGAAAAGAGGACTCCACAAACAACGACAAAAACACCAACGATAAAGAAAATAGCTATAGGTTAACAATAGGCGGGCAGGACATAAATCCATACCCGCAACTTTTTTTGCCCTTGCGCATTTCCCAATTTTCATGCCCGTTTTCACACCAATTCTCCAAGCTAACCTCTTCATAGTTAGGATTCCAATAGGCATGATTTTTTTATTTTGGGTTACCGGAAACCGGCGTTTCACGTCGGTTTCCTATTTTTGTGCTATGAAAACCATGAAAAAACTTGCTATCGGCTGCCTGTACCTTCTCATCGTGGCGCTTGCCTCTGCCACCATCGTCGAAACTTACCAAGGAACGGCTTTCGTCAAGCAATACTTTTATTCCTCTCTGCCCTTCGCTTTCCTTTGGGCGATTGTTGCCGTTTCCATTCTGCTGTTCTTAATCAACCGGAAAGTGGCAAAACGTCCCGCCGCGTTCATGATACATCTTGCCATTCTTGTCATTTTGGGCGGCGCTCTGCTGACTCGGCTCACCGGACAGCATGGACACTTACAGCTCTCTCCCGGACAGCCCCAATCGTCGTTCCAAACCGAAAAAAACGCAGAACGACTCCCTTTCAGCGTGACACTCACCGACTTCCAAATCCGCTACTACTCCGGCACCCGCGCTCCCTTGGATTTTGTCAGCCAAATTCGCATCAACCATGGAATGACAACGACTTCCGGCGAAGTATCCATGAACCGGATTTTCAAATACCGTGGCTACCGGTTCTACCAAGCAGGCTACGACAACAATGGCGGCGTTACGCTCCGCATCGCCCACGACCCCTACGGCATTGGCCTCACCTATGCGGGATACGCACTGCTACTGCTCTCCTTCTTCCTGTTTTTCGCCGATCCTCACAGCCGATTCCGCCATCTGCTCAAACGCCCCGAACTCAAACGCAATACGCTAATAACAGGCATGTTGCTTGCCTTGGGGACCCTTCATGCCATGCCTCAAGCTCCGAGAGCACTTCCCAAAGCTATTGCCGATCAGTTCGGCGACTTGTATGTTTGCTACAACAATCGTATCTGTCCTGTGCAGAGCTTGGCAAAAGATTTCACCCTGAAACTGTACGGCAAAACGAACTATCGAAGTTACACGGCAGAACAGGTCCTCACTGGCTGGATGTTCTATCCTTCCGACTGGAAAGAAACATCCTTGATAAAAATCAAGAAAGGGGCAGCACGCGAAATTTTAGGCATAACCGGAAAATACGCGAGATGGGAAGACTTTACCAACACTCACAACGGCTACAAGCTCGATTCCGCCATGAGACGGATCCACGAAGGGCACAAGGTTGCTGACAAAAGCGCATTCATTGCCGCTGATGAAAAGTACAACCTCATCGCCATGCTCTTTTCGGGCACGATGCTTCATCTCTATCCCATTCGCAATGCCGACAATGAAGTGGAATGGTTTGCTCGGACCGACGTGCTGCCCGACAATGTATGCGATGAAGAATGGCTTTTTGTGAAGAAAACACAAAGCTACATCTGCGAATTGGCTGTCAATGAGGATTATGACGAACTATCGGAGGTGTTGGCGAAAATCAAACAGTACCAAATCAAAAATGCAGGCGACAGCTTGCCCAAATCCATTGTCATTCAAGCCGAAAAATCCTATAACAAACTAATCCACACACGATTAATAGCCATAATAGGCATGGTTTTCGGCCTATTGCTTTTCGCATATTACAGCATGAGCATTGCCCGACAGCGCACCGTGGCACCCCTTGTCCGGTTAGCCGCATTCATTGGGGCTATCGCCCTTGCCGCCTACCTCAGCCTCATCATGGCATTGCGCTGGATAGCCGGTCAGCATGTCCCCCTCTCAAACGGCTTCGAGACCATGCAGTTCATGGCCTGGTGCGCCGTCCTGCTTGCCTTAGCCTTGAGACATCGCTTCGGCATGATCTTGCCTTCAGGAGTGCTTGTCAGCGCATTGGCCATGATGGTCTCTATGATGGGCGAAGCCAATCCCCGCATTACCCAGCTCGTTCCCGTGCTGAGTTCCCCATTGCTGAGCATCCACGTAGCCGTCCTGATGTTCGCCTATTCCCTGCTGGCTTTCATCATGCTGAACGGTATTGCGGCTATCCTTATTCATGCACGCAACAAGGACAACTTGCCGCAAATAGAACGCCTGAAAACCATCAGCCAAATACTGTTCTATCCCGCAGTGTTCGCTTTGGCAATCGGCATTATTGTCGGCGCAATATGGGCCAATGTGTCGTGGGGCACCTATTGGAGCTGGGATCCTAAAGAAGTCTGGGCTCTCATCACCCTGATGGTCTATACGCTTGCCTTGCATGAGGACGCTTTGCCTGCCTTGCGCAAGCCCATGCCCTTTCACTGGTTTTCCGTCCTCGCTTTTCTCAGCGTGGCATTCACTTATTTTGGCGTCAACTTTCTGTTAGGCGGTTTGCACGCATACGTTTAACATTCTCACAAGATCAAAAATATGAATTTGAAAGGTTTTCTACTGGGCAGCATCGTTTTCTGTTGCATCGGCGTGTTTCATCCCATCGTTGTGGTGGCCGAGTATCATTTTGGCAAACGAATTTGGCGGCTGTTCTTCGTCGCAGGCATCATGCTGGCATTGCTGTCGCTGCTGATTCGCGGAGCCGTCGGTTCCATTATCGTCGGCACGGTAGGGTTCAGCCTGTTATGGTCGGCGCACGAGGTATGCGAACAGCACAAGCGTGTGCTGGCGGGTCACGCACGCCGCAATCCCAAACGCAGCTATGAAAACCTGCTGCTGATTCTGCCGCTAAGCTCCGGCGACATGCAATTCAGCGGCATCATGATTGGGGCTGCCACTTTGCTCATCATCAAGTTGGGCCACGATTCCGTCATCAAGGCGGAATATTACTTCGGCAAACGGATCTGGGTGGCTTATCTGCTTGTCGGCTTGGCTGCCATCGCTGCTTCGCTATTCTTTGAAAACCTCGTCATCTCCGTGATTCACAGCCTTTTCGGATTCACCTCACTTTGGGGCATTATTGAAGTCATCGAGCAGGAAAAGCGTGTTGCAAAAGGCTGGTTCCCGAAGCATCCGAAAAGAGAGAGCCGAAAAATCAAAACAACGACGAAGTCCTTTTGAGATTTTACAGGAAAATGTAATTTTGCAAAGTATTAACCTCATGCCACGATAACGTCGCTCGAAATAGAAGATTGGGGATTGGCTAAGAGGACATGGGTGTGTTATAGTGCGTGGTCTTATTATTCGCTTCAAGTAAACCTGACTTTTAATCATTAAAACGAACATCATGAATACCAAGCATTTAATGATTGTATTATTTTTCGGGCTGATGTCCACTTCGTTCGGGCAGAATGCTCATTGTTTTAAGCCATGGAAAAGTAAAGCAAAATTCAAGGAAAAGCAGATTGTTTTTCTTATCGATACAACAGGCACACTTGACGACACAAGAGTATTGTTAATTGTAGCCAGCAAAATTGATGACAACTTAAAAGCTGAAGGTATTACGACGACACCAATTCCATATCCGAATGACACGATTATTGATGAAAACATTCTGTGTTTAAAGCTTGAAACTCTTGACAAGGCCTATGTTAAACTCAACCTTTTTGAAACCAAATATCCCCTATGTTTTAGATTGAGAATGAGTCAGACACAATCGAGTTCTAGGAGAATGATTGAAACTGAGATCTCTTTTTTCGATAGCTAAAAAACAACAAGGAATTGATGAATTAGGAGTAAAACTAGCTAAGAAATTGTTGAAACATTTTGATTCTAAATGACAATCGTGTAAGAATATCCAAAAACACCAATAAAATTTAGAAAAAGGTAGTCATTTGAATGAATGCCGGATTTGTTTTTAATTTAGCTTAACCTTCCACCTGCTTTTCCTCTCAAGAAATAATGGTACTTTTGCATTCGCTGCCATGCAGAATAATCGACTTTTAGTAAAATGATTACATTTAAAAGAATAGAAAACGACTCCGACCCGCTTTGGGGCAAGATGTACGACCTCTATGAAAGCGCCTTCCCCGCCGTTGAACGAAGGGAGGCTACGGCACTGAAAAACGTGATGAAAAGCGAAAACAAGTTCCAAGTGTCGGCACTGCTAAAAGAGGACGGCTTTGTCGGATTTTTCAACGACTGGCATTTTGAGGATTTCATCTATGTGGAACACTTTGCGGTATGTCCGGAATTACGCGGAAAACGGATTGGCACCGAGGTGGTGGGCCATTATTTGAAAGACACCCGGCTTCCCATTGTTTTTGAAGTGGAAAAACCCGAAAACGAGACGGCAAAACGGCGCATCGCCCTCTATGAACGCTTGGGCTGCCACCTGCTGCACTACGACTACGTCCAGCCGCACTACGACGGTTCGGGAAAACTGTTTCCCATGCTGCTCATGACCAACAATAAGGATTTCGTTGACGGGCACATCCAACACATCAAAGCCAAGATTTACGAGGAAGTATATCACTACAGCCCACAATAGCAGCAGGTGTTAGAGCTCAGGGGATGGGATGGTGATTCCTTTCCTTTCCTATCCTCTTCCTCACCACTTCATACTTTGCACGACCTTTGCAACATCCTCCTTTGCAAAGCCTATCGGGAACACATGGGCGGGTTTCTTCAATAATCAATTTTGCATTTGCCATTTGTATCCATAGCCATTTACCTTTTAGTCAAGACATGTCGTAATTCGATAAAAAATTACTGTTGTCAGGTAAACACACCTAAGATATTGGTAATCACAGTGGTTTGGTATAATAACACCTATCTTTGAAATATTGATTTAATTATTTGTTATTCAGCACGTTGCAGATTTTTCTGTAATTTTTATCGGACAGCAATAATAAAAAATGTACATTTGCAACATCATCGCACCCAAATAGGGCGTATCAAAGCCCTATGACGAATTAAGACAACTAACAACAATAAAAGAAAGGGATTAGGAAATGAAGAAAAACAGAATCTTACGGGGCGCGTTGGCTCTCGTAGTGCTATTTGCAGTAGTTATCGCGTGCAGGAAACAAGAAGATGCAAAAGTCAATCAAAGCAATAGCGAAATAGTGACTATTTCAAAAGAAGACGACATGAATGCTTACTTGAAACAGTTCAAAGAGAAAATGCAATCCGCAACGAAAAATAACGAGACTCTCTTAGTGGAAGATGCTCGTTGGCATCTTGAAGCCTTACTCAACTACACGTATGGGGACGCTGGTCGCCAAACTTCCGATATACAATGTGATACGTTTTACTACAAGATGCCCATCAATGGCGGAGAAATAACACTTGCCCAACTTAATGAGGCTTTCGTTGCATTATCCCAAAATGTGCAATATATTTATGCAGACTGCAACCTGCCCGACAAGAGCATTCTTGCCATCCAAACCATGTTTGAGAACAACAGCAAGGACAGTAGCGTTACAGTGCGAACCATCCTAAGCATGAGAGGTCTTACTACTTTCAGTATGTGGTTTGACTCTACGGATTATTGGGGGCAAACGTATTATGATTTAGGAGATGGTTTTATTGTGGCAAGTGGCAAATGCGGAGCTTATCAGGGTGAATGTCCTGAAAGTGGTGCTCCTTTGGAATTAACGAAGAAACTAAATCTTCGAATTCCGAAATACGCTTGTTTACAACGCAGCGGCTATTTTACGGATGAACATACAATAACCGTGAGTATTTATAGCCCAGATATTGATGATTGGGATTTTCTTAACGATGACAATAGTCCTTGCAGATACAAACTCTACTATCAAACCGAAGATCCTCATTTTCCACGGGGAGCAAACCCAAGTGGATGTATTTGTCCGGAAGACATGAATTATTATTTAAGCAAAGGTCCTGAAATAATTAACCATTACCAACCAGACGACAAAGTGATAATAAGTGCCTATTATCAAAGCAGTTCGATTGTAGGAATAGGTAAGACAGACAACTGTTTCCATGAATTGGTTCTATCTTATGGGGTGTTTCATTGCAACGATAATGGCGGCGGATTGGATGATTAAGCCAATAAAATAAAAAAGATATTATGCATAATCGAATTGGTTTACTATTGTTATCATGGTTGATGGGTATCTGTCCGGTCATTGCCCAGGAGAAAGGCTTTCTTTTCACATATTCCGATACAAGCCATTCCTGGTTTGCTAGAGATGCCTTGGAAACGGAATCGGGCGACTTTATCATTGGTGCAAGAGACCGGTGGGGAAACGAGTCACGTTTGCTAAAGATTTCGCCTGAAGGCACCATCCTTGCCGAGTTGCCCATCCATGCCAAAGACACTACTGTAATGCTGCTCCGCCTGCTCTATTTGCCAAACGAACATTATGGCGACATTATCGCACTTTGTCCATGTGAACCCCTTGACAATAGCCAAGTCGCACTGTTGTTTCTTCATTTCGACGACAATCTAAATGTCTTGTCAAGGAAAACCGTTCAATGCCCCTTTATGGAGCAAGGAGATTTCTTCATTGACGGAAAAGCCTTAGCCTCCGGATCTTCTATTTTTTCAACTTTTACCATAACACATGGAACTATACCATTTGGACCTACATTCCTTAGCAAAATCGATGAAGAATACAACTTCGTCAGTTACAGGAGATTGGATTCCATTTCTTCAGTGTGCAACCTGTTTCAAGCCGAAGACGACAAAATTGGTCTGTTCGGCAAACTTGGTCCTTCATACATGGGTTTGTTGACTTTTAACGACACCTTACATCTAATCAGCAGAGACAGTCTCTTCCAATGGTCTGCACCAGAAGGAGGCAACGGCGACTTCTGTCATTATAATATTGACGATATTATCAACAGCCAAGCCTCCATGCTCCCTGACGGGTCGCATTTTGTTTCCGCAAGGTTGTTGGAGAGTATGCACCATGCCAATGGCTACCCCTTTAAGAATGACCGATCCGCTATTTTAGCCAAATACAAAGACGGTTTTCATCAACCTGAAAGCCATATTGTTGCCGAGCACATAAACGACAGCATCGAGTTTCCTGCTTTCTTTAGGTCAATGGACTTTAAGAAAACGAGAGAGAACGAATGTGCGGTGTTTCAATGCGTCAACCTAAACGAGTTTCCCTCCTTTGGATTGATACAGCCCTCCCCTACGGGCTTTGTGGTCACAAAAACCGACCAAGACTTGAACCTCATCTGGAAAAAGCGATATCTTATGGACAAAACCTATCAGGCCATGACCGTCAATGCCACCTATGACGGTGGGTGTTTGGTGGTCGGTTCCGTTGGCGATTATCAAGCACAAAGATTCGATGTCTTTGCATTGAAAATCAATGCGGATGGTACTGTTGGTCTTGATGAGATTCAAGAGGAAAGCATTGCTTTTGTTTACCCCAACCCCGCCAAAGAAACGATAAGGATGGGAGGAGTGGAAGCACGAGAATCACAAGTTTATAACACTTCAGGACGATGTGTCATGACTTTTCGTGGCAATAAAGCAAGCGTGAGGGCTTTGCCTGCAGGAGTTTACCTACTGGTGGTTACTGATAGCAATGGCAAAACGCAAACCCTACGATTCGTCAAAACAAATAGTCATTAATTCAAAGGGAAAAGTATAAATAGAGAAAGCCGAGAAGGAAGCTGCTGCACTGTTGAAAGCAAAACGGGATATTGGCCCATATCCCGTTTCTTTTTACAAACTGATATTCAACCATTTACCATTTCAGCGCATCCATCACCTTTTCGACATCCTCTTTTGTAAAGCCGAGTCTGAACACCTGTAAAGGTTTCAAATCATACACCTGATGTTCGTTACGGAAACGCTGCTCTCCGCCACCTGTAATGTTGAGCATCACCACGTCGTCCGCTTTCACCGTACCTTTTCCGACAGCCTGCTGCAGAGAAGCAGTTGCCACCGCAGCAGCATGGTAAATGTCAACGCCCTCGGTCTCCTCAAAAAGGGCTTTGGCAGCATTGGCCTCGTCATTGCTGACGGCAAACATGTCGCCATTAGTATCTTTCAAAGCATCGTAAAGTCCTCCTGCAAGGCTGTATGGCGGCTTGCGGTTGGAAAGTACGGGAGCGCAGATCTCCGCCGCATCTTTGCGGGCTTGGTCGGCATCGTACGGCAGCATGGGACGCGAACCGGCACACCACGCCTCGTACATCGGGACAAACGGTCTGTTTTGCGACACCATCAGTCGCGCCTTGTGAGTGCCGTAACGTCCGTCGCCTATAAAACGCAGGTTGGCTTCCCATGCAGCAATGGCTCCTGTGCCGCTGCCCACGGCCTGAAAATAGGAATCGGGAATACGGCCAATGAACGTCGTTGCCGACAGCATGGTCGTCCCCATTCCGTCACGACGTGCAATGTTCTTCGCCCCGCCTTCTGCCAAAAAGCCATCCAACTCACACACGAAATTAGAAAGCTGTATGGCGTCGAAATAATCACTTCCCGACTCTGTCGTGATGAGTTTCACGCAATCGTTCAACGGTTTGTCGAACCACAATGCCTTGACATTATCCTGCGGCACGCACAACAACAGCTTGATGCCGTTTTCGGAACAGACCTTGGCAAAAGCACGCGCCGTATTGCCAGCAGAAGCCACCACCAACACCTTATCCCTGTATTCCTCTCCCAAGCGGGCACATACCGCAAAAGCCTCCATCTCCTTGAAAGAGCAGGTGGTCATGCGGGCGTTTTTTTCCGGCCAATATCCGTTGAAAGTGATATATAGCTCTTTCAAACCCAAACGCTTGGAAAGGCCCTCGCTTTTGTAGGTGACAGGGGCCGACGGATGATTCAAAGCCCGCTTCACAGGCAACCAGTCCGCAAAACGGTACATGCCAAGACGATCATCATCTTTGACTTTCAACTGTTTGTTGTCATAAACGGGCCGCACCATGCTTGGGGCATCGCCTTGCGGATCGTCTAACGTCCAGCCTTCATCTTCGAAAATACGTCCAGTGGCCACGTTTTGCAATTGGTATCGTGTAGGTTTGATCGGCATATTTTTTCCCTTTTGTTTGATAAACTTCGGCAAAAATATAAAAAGTAAGGCAATTGACAGTAAAGACTGTTACTATTTTTATCAAAAGTCACTTTGAGCTGCAACTGCCCAAACGAATGCGGACGACAATGCCTCTTTTCTACAAAAACACAACATCTTCCCTTGTAACTGCAACCCAAAACTTTTGCCGCATTCACATTCAACCTATTGGAAAGAATTAGTACATTTGCCGCCTAATTCAACATCTTACCGCAAAATGAAAAGAGCGTTTTTATTTCTTTCCACCGTACTCATCATGAGTGCAGGCATGCTTCAAGCAAATCCGGTTGATTTATCGACAGCCAAAGGCATCGCCCAAAAGTTCACCGAGACCCGCTTTGCCACGCACAATGCTGCGCTCGAACTTGTTTATTCCGCCAGCAACGAACGGGGCGAGAGCTGTTTCTACGCCTTCAGTGTAGGAGAAAACGGCTTTGTCATCGTTTCTGCCGACGATTGCTACCGTCCTATTGTGGGTTATTCCACAGAAGGAACGTTCGAAACCGAAAACATGTCGCCGGAACTGTCCTATTATCTCGACAACATTGTCAAAGGGCGCTGCCAGCAACAGCTTCGCAAGCAAAGTGCAGCAGTCGCCGCTGAATGGGATCTGCTGCTCAATTCCGGCAAACTCATCTCACGCAACAACGGGAAAGCAGCCACCCATTTGATACAAACGCTTTGGAATCAAAACGAACCCTACAACCTTTTCTGTCCTGATGATCATGGTGGTCCTGGAGGCAGAGCCTATGCCGGCTGCGTGGCAACAGCCATGTCGCAAGTGATGAAATACTGGGACCATCCCCTTCATGGCACAGGATCGCACACCTACACTCCCTTGGGCGGATGGGGGTCCTATCCATCCTATCCTCCGCAAACCGCCAACTTCGGCGAAACGACATACCAATGGGACAAGATGCCCATTCGCATCTCCGTCGGATCACCCGAAGAAGAAATCAACGCCATTGCACTACTAATGTACCATTGCGGTGTTGCCGTGAACATGATGTACGGTCCCAGTGGCAGTGGCGCATATTCGTATGACGTTCCCCAAGCTATTACAAATCATTTTTCGTATTCAGAACATGCCGTTCATCGTGCTCGCTACGATTACTCACTTTCTGAATGGCAAAACATGCTGAAGGAAACATTTGATTTGGGCTGGCCTGTTTATTATTCAGGACATAGTGAACGAAGCGGTCATGCCTTTGTGTGTGACGGTTACGACGATAACGACCTGTTCCATTTCAATTGGGGCTGGGGCGGAAGCGGTGACGGCTGGTTTGTTATCGATGAGATTGACTTCTCAGGCGATGCCGCAGCCATTTTTAACTTTGTTCCTAAAAACGTGTACAACTACACCTCGCTTGCTCCCACCGACTTCAAAGTCACACCTAACTTAGACAATGAATTTTCGGCCACTATTTCGTGGACCAACCCGACAATGACCACAAACAACACCTCCATCCCTAGTATCGAGAAAATGGTTCTCATGAGAGACGGTGTCGTCATTCACGAAACCGAGCCGACAACGCCAGGTGCCAGCATGAGTTTTGTCGATCGCGACGGCATCCCGACTTCCGTCAGCTATTGCGTTTATGCCGTCTGCCAAGGTGTGAAGGGAAACAAAGCCTTTGCCAACGACATCAACTTAGGTCCCACATGCACATGGACCGTCAGTACCACCAGCAATACCGGATGGCAGGGCGGCAAGCTCGTTTTCAGCAACTCTGCAGGATCTGTTATTGACGAAGTGACATCCGTTGAAGCGGGAACCCATAGCCAACACGTTGAGATGCCACAAGGCCGGGTTGCTTTCACATGGAACGCCCCCGAAACAGCCACGGACATCGCTTTCTCCATCCTGGATGGCAATAACGACACTGTTTTCAGCTTCAATGGCAACTCTTCCGATATGCCCACTGGTGTTTTTTACGAGGCCAACAATGCCTGCGGCAATACAGACACCTGCGATGCCCCATACGCTACAAATGTGACCATTGATGGCAACGATGCAGTTGTCAGCTGGACTTCGGCCACCACCGGAGAATATGGATTCAATATCTATCGCGACGGCATTCTTTACGACATGGTTCACAACGTTTCTACTTTTACCGATGCCGGTGCCGCCAGCGAAAACCACTGCTATTTCGTTACCGCTTTTTGCGCCAATGGAGAGTCCTATCCCTCCAACGAATGCTGTACCCCAACGACCAATGCCTGTGAAGCTCCTCACAACCTTTACTTTGAAATACTCGAGACTGGACGTGTCAAACTTCATTGGGAGCGTCCTGCACAAGAGAACCTTACCGGATACATGATTTACAGAAAAACGAGCGGAGAGAACTACAAGCGTATCAAGCTCGTCAATGCTTCGCAAACCGAGATGACCGATTCCCATGTCTTATCAGACGGCACAAGATACCAATACCAAGTGACAGCCTATTACAAGGATTCCGATTGCGAGTCGGCTCCTGCCATTGCCCGCGACAACCAGAATCTCAACTATGTCCGAGTCAACAAAACCATCATCCCCGGTTATCTCACCGTTGAAAAAGACGAAAACGGCATCTTTATATTAGAATGGGATGCTGCTTTTGCAGCCACGTCCTACAATGTCTATCGCAACGGAGAACGCATTGCCACAGGTCGTGCAAAATGCACCTACTCTGACGAATCTCCCACTAACGGTTGGTGCTGCTACGCCGTCACCGGTGTGATTGGAAGCGTAGAATCCAGCCCTTCCAATACCGTTTGCATCAGTACCACATCCATTGCAGAAAACCGCTTGCCCGTCGCCATCTATCCCAACCCTTCCACAGAAACGGTTCACGTCGTTGCCGAAGGGCATAAGGAAATCACCGTGTTCAATGTGTTTGGTCAGGAAGTGCTACACATCCACTCAAGCAATCACGATGTCATGCTCAATCTCTCCCACCTGACGGATGGAACCTATCTCATCAAAACCGTAACAGAGTCGGGCAGCAGTATGGACAAAGTCATCATTCGCAACTAAAACCATTTACGTCATGTCGCATCAAAAACAAATCATACTGCTATCGTTGACACTGATATTTGGCTCAGTGTCTTTATTCGCACAGAATCAAGAAAAAGAAAGGCTGCGCCTCTATCAGATTACCGAGGTTACCAATGTGCCGCACACTGCCGTGAACAACCAAGGCAGCTCCGGCACCTGCTGGTGCTTTGCCGGAATGGGGCTTGTGGAAGCCGAGATACTGCGTCTCTACGACAAGACATTCAACTTGTCGGAAATGTTTACCGTACGCAACGCATGGACTGAAAAAGTGAACCGTTACGTGAGAATGCACGGCTACAGTCCGCTCAGCCAAGGCGGAGAAGTGTGTGATGTGCTTTACATGATCGACAAATACGGCATGATGCCCGAAAGTGACTATACCGGCATGGTCATCGGTGAAAAGTGCCATGCCCACAACGAGATGAACGATGTCATCGGTGCCTACGCCGATGCCGTGCTCAAACGCGGCAACGGCAAGCTCACTCCCGTATGGCAGGACGTGCTCCCCGGCATCCTCGACACCTATCTTGGCGAAGTGCCGGAATCTTTCACTGTCGATGGCAAAAAACACACGGCTCAATCTTTCGCACAAGCCTATCCCATCCACCCCGAAAACTACATCGAAATCGCATCGTTCACCCATGTCGCCTACGACAAACCTTTCATCGTCGAGATTCCCGACAACTGGACATGGACTTCCGCATACAACCTTCCCCTCGATGACTTGATGGCGTCGTTGGACCATGCCCTCGAAAACGGCTACACCGTAGGATGGGCGCAAGATGTCAGCGACAAGGGTTTCTCTCGCAAAGAGGGTGTCGGCATTGTTCCTGATGACGACATCGACAAACTCAAAGCCGAGCATCCTGATAAATATGCCGGCATGACCGACCGTGAAATCAAAGACAAGTTGTATGCTTTTGAAGAGATGGTCGCCGAAAAGACCATCACCCCTGAAGAACACCAAAAAGCTTACGACAACTGGGAGACCACCGACGACCACAGTATGCTCATCGTTGGCATCGCTAAAGATCAAAACGGCACCAAATACTACAAGGTAAAGAACTCATGGGGCACAGAAAACATGGGCTACGACGGCTACTGGTTCTGCTCCGAATCGTATGTCAGGCTTCACACTGTTTTCTTTACCCTTCACAAAGAAGCTTTGCCCAAAGGCATAGCCAAACGGTTAGGGTTTTAATGGACGCTATTTCATTTATCATTAACATAACAACATCATGAATTTCAAACATGTACTTACCGCAGTCACGATGCTGCTCACCATCACTGCCATTGCACAGCCACAACCTGAAGCTGACAAGCAGAAAGAAAACGAAGGCTTCAAATTTGAAGCCGTCAAGGAATTGCCCATCACATCGGTAAAAGACCAAAACCAAGCCGGCACCTGCTGGTGCTATTCCGGTATGGCTTTCTTTGAAGCGGAGTTGCTTCGTATGGGCAAACCCGAGTACGATTTCTCGGAAATGTTCACCGTGTATCACACCTATCTCGACCGTGCCGAAGCCGCCGTCCGCACGCATGGCGACGTGTCATTCTCTCAGGGCGGTTCGTTTGGCGATGTCATCTATGGCATCAAGCACTACGGTCTTGTTCCCGACTGCGAAATGCCTGCCGGTAAAATGCACGGCGACTCGCTGTCGAACTTCACCGAACTTTCTGCCGTGACCGATCCCCTCGTTGCAGGTGTCATCAAATGCAGAAAGATTCAGATGGATGCCGACGGCAACCCTTTGTGGAAAAAGGCTTTGGCCGGCATTTACGACACCTACCTTGGCGAACTTCCAAAGGAGTTCACCTACAACGGAAAGAAATACACCCCCATTTCCTTTGCCGAATCCACGGGCTTGAACATGGACGACTATGTCAACCTGACCTCTTTCACCCATCATCCCTTCTACGAACAGTTTGTCATCGAAGTACAAGACAACTGGCGCTGGGGGAGCGCCTACAACCTGCCCATCGATGAGCTGATGCAGGTGTTCGACAACGCCATCGACAACAGCTATCCCATTGCATGGGGTTCCGATGTCAGCGAAAGCGGTTGGCTCAGAGGCAAGATGGCCGGCGTTGCCGTCCTTCCCGACTTCGAAGCCAAAGACAAAGACCTCACAGGCAGCGACATGGCTCACTGGCTTGGCATGTCTGCTTCCGATAGGAAAAAAGAAGCCCAGAATGGCCCTACACCTCAAAAATGGGTCACACAAAAGGAACGTCAAATCGGTTACGACAATTACGAGACCGGCGACGACCACGGCATGATCATATACGGCAAAGCCAAAGACCAAATCGGCAACGAATATTACATGGTGAAGAACTCATGGGGCGATGCCGGCAACTACAAAGGCATTTGGTACGTATCGAAAGCTTTCGCCCGCTACAAGACCATGAACATCGTGGTTCACAAGAACGCACTTCCAAAAGATATCGCCAAAAAATTGGGTATCAAATAAATCGGTTCATCTCATACGAAAAATGGCGGGGTGTGTTCATCCCGCCATTTTTTATTGCATAAAGGACCTTTACATTTTCATTTCCTGATTTGCTCGAAGCCTTTGCCATAAGCGCCCATCACTGTGTTCATGGTCATAAAGGCTTTCTCGTCTTCTTCCTTCACAATCCTGAGGATCTGTTGCGACTCGCGCTTGTGTGCCTCCACCATGAGGATGGTGAGGAGTTCGGCATTTGAGAGGTGCTTTGGCTTGTTCCTATGCATATTCCTATCCGTGATGCTATGGCGTTCAACGGTTTTGTCGGATCATCTGCAGAAGTCGTCTGCCAAACATAAAGTGATTCATCTATTGTTTTTTTATTGAATGTGTGATTCACTTCTATTAATTCTGTAATTTTGTACACAGTTAGCCCCATGTCTAACACTAAAAATTGCATTTAAGACTTGTATTCGACATAGAAATCAGTTTAATCATTAAAAAGTTACTACTATTAAAAAGTTATTTACTTTCATGCTTATGTTGGGAATCATGGCATTAGTCATGGTTGCCAAAGCACAAGTGACCTATACAGCCACTTTTAGTGCCGGAGATTTGGCACTTGAATCGGTTTCCGCTGTAGATGGGAACATCTACACCAAAGTGACCATTTCAGGAATCTATGGTGCGATTCCAGAAGAAGGCGAGCCCTCTCTTCCAACGCGACAAATCAATCTTATGCTACCTTTCGGCCAGACCGTTGACAGCATTATGTTGACCAATGTGGTTACAAGTTCTTTCAATGTGGTGAATGATGTGTTTCCTGCGCAAACTCAAAGTGAGGGGAATGTTCCTTTTTGTTCGCCTAAAGGAAGTATTTACAACTCAAATGCAGCTTATCCAGTTTTGCCAGTAAAAGTTAGTGGACAAGGATATTTTGCACTTAACAACAACATTTTGACCTTAGATGTTTGTCCGTTTGAATACCATCCTTTGACAAAACAACTTACGTTGATTACATCCATGACCATCACAGTGTCCCTCAAAAACGGTTATTTGGGTGGTGTCCAGCAAGTGAGTCGTTTAGCAAAAAGTCAAGAATTATATAACAACCTGCTTCTATCCGTTGTTGACAATCCTCAACAAATCAATTCGTATGCAATACCTTCCACCACAATCACTGAATTCGGTGTAAATGCCAGTGGGCTGCCTGTGTATGAATATGTCATTATCACACCAACAGCTTTTGCTGATGCTTTCCATGATTTTGTTAATTGGAAAAGAATGAAAGGGATAAATGCTGGAATTGTTACAATGGAAACAATTTCTACTACCTATCAAGGTGATTGCATTTACCCACTTCATCCAATTTATGATGAAGCCGGTAAAGTGCGCCAGTATCTTTATGAATCTGCACCTCTCGGCACTACGTGGGTATTAGTGGCTGGTGACAATGTTGGATTAAATGTGATGCCATATAGGGAAGCGGCATCGACATCTTCATCCATACCAACAGACCTTATTCTGATTTGACAAGTGATTGGTATATTAGCAATAATGTATATGGAGGTTCTAATATCAGCAAATGGCCAGATGTGTTCGTTGGACGAATCATGTGTTCTTCAACTCAAGATATTGAAAACTGGGTTGGAAAAATGCTGATTTATGAACAAAATCCAGGCTTGGGTGATCCGAGCTATCTGAAAAATTCGCTTTGTATTCAAGCGGATTATCGTCAAGATGGACATACCGCCCAAAACTTCATGAACAGGGTTCCCCAATATGATTTTGATTTGATAGAAGAATATCCTTCTGGATTAGACCAGAATCCAACATATCCATACGGATATGAGATAATCAATCACATGAACCAAAAACGTTATGGTTTGGTGAATATTTTCTGTCATGGTGGAACCGGACAGTACGAAAGTGGTGTAGCAGTATTGGGAAAAGGAAATAATGCGGTGCAACTTAGTAAACTTGAAGCAGAGGATGCTTATGATTATCCAGGGCTTGAAGAAACGGGTAATGGTTTGGACAACCTCACTAACTACAGTAAGCCTTCCATCATCTTCACACTCAGTTGTAAAGTGAATCCTTTTGATATTACAAAATCAACTTTTGGTAAGCGAAATATGGGGGAAAGCTTTACTGTTGGAGGCAACTATGGTGGTATCGCATTTTTAGGAAATACACGTGATAATTATGGCTCATATTATCAAAATTTTGGAGACCTTCTTGGTTCTGCTGAGAATAATTCTTATTTAGCCCATTTAGGCGTATGGGAAGGAATGTCCAAATATTACTCAAATTCTGGCAACATGTTTATGCATAATCTAATAGGTGATCCTGATTGCCAAATTTGGACAAAAGTCCCAAATAGATTAGTGATTGAAACCGAACCGCATGAATTAGATGTAGAAGTTAGTAGAAGCGTCGATGTTCGTGTTAAAGGGTTTGATAATGTTGACCCTAATCAGGTTTGTTGTGTTACTTTGTTCAATGAACATGATGTGTACAAGGTTATGAATGTTCCTGTCAATGGTTTAAGTGAAATCAGTGTTACTTTTGACAGCATCTTCGCTATGACACCCCATCATATTACTGCTACTGCAACTTGTTATAATCATATTCCAGCACAGTGTTACATACCTGTTAATGATACATGCTCAATTAATGTGTGGGGAACAGAGGAGTGGACAAATGACTTTACTACCCCTTGTGATATTATAGTTAATCCAGGAGCAAAACTTACGGTAAAATGTAATATTGGTTTTAATACAATTAATAAGGTAAAGGTTTTGCCAGGAGGCAAATTGATAATGGATGGAGGCAGTCTATATTGTGCCGTTCCAGATCATCAATGGCAGGGCGTAAGAGTTCTTGGTACAGGAAGTGGGAGTTGGCAAGGAATGAGTCAGGGACAATATACCCAAGGCTATTTTAAAATGACAAACAATGCCGAAATCAGTAACGCTCGTGTTGCTGTTGATCTTTGGGATGGTATTCATTTCAATACAACAGGAGGTATTGTCGAAGCAAAGAATGCCCATTTCCTTAACAATGGCATGGCTATCCGTGCATTGTATTTCCAAAACACAAATCCTATCACAAAACAAATTCATGACTATAATGCTCGTTTTTATAATTGCAGTTTTTCCAATAATCAAAATTATCCAATCGCTGGAGATGTTTTCCATCATCATGTTGTTTTGGCGAGAGTTAAAGGCGTAAAATTCTATGGATGCGGTTTTTTCAAACCGAATTACATTGATGACCTTACCGCAGAAGACAATGCGGCAATTTTTGCGTTTGATGCTGGTTTCATAGTGGATCGTTATTGTAGTAACCAACAAATCCTTCCCTGTCCCGATGAAGATTATGTTTTGAGTAGTTTCGGAGGCTTTAATATGAGTGTCAACGCCATAAATGACGGATTTAGCACAAGTGCTTTTACAATAAAAAACACAAGGTTCTCTGTCAATGACTTTGGCGTTCGCACCTTATTGGATGCTTATCCGACCATACTATTCTCAAATTTTCAGATAGATGGAAACAATGATTGTGCAATAGGTGTGTATTTAGACCGTACTTCCCAATTCATCATTGAGGACAATGAGTTTACGAGGGGTCCTAAAGAGGCTAACACACGTTTTGGTACAGTGGTTTTGAATTCAGAAAATTGGAATCAGATTTACTTAAATAATTTCCATGAATTGACTTGCGCTAATTATTCAGACGGAAGAAATCGAGAAATGTTATCTGCGTTTAGGAGCAGTGGTTTGGAATATCAATGCAATTACAACAATTACAATGACTTTGATTTTTTCATTCCCTATGACACCATAAATTTGGATTATGGAATCCAAGAGCATCAAGGCTCATCAACAAAGGCCGCAGGTAATAGGTTCAGTAATGCTGAATACCAATTCTACAATGGATCAAACAATCCCATAAGGTATTATCAATATGAAGGGGAGAATGATCAAGTGTTGTCTCGTTACTATAATGTCATACCTTATTCGGCTCCAGAAAATGAGTGTCAACCCCATTACAATAATGGTGGAAATGTTCCTGTTTTGCCCAATGTGGATAGACAAAAGAGAGAAACCGATTATTATAATGCCTATTCAAATTACAATGGCATCAAGACGATTTATGACAGTTATATTGACGGAGGAAACACTGGAAGCGAATTGCAAAACATCGCTTCTGCTACACCAGATGATATGTGGGCACTCAGAGCTAAATTACTCGGGGATTCACCATATTTAACCGATACAATTATGAGAGCAGCGTCAGAACGCAAAGATGTATTGACCGAATCCGTGTTGTTCGAGATTCTTTCGGCCAATCCAGAAGAGTTAGGTAGAGGGTCCTTAATAAATGATTTGGAAAGCAATTCAACTTTGCCAGAATACATGATTAGTTTATTAAGAGCAATAGCTACAAACAATACAACTTCTAGGAGTGTGATGGAATCCCAAATGTCTGCCTATAAGCGCGATTATACACTTGCAGCAAGTGATATCGTCCGTAGTATTTTGAACGATTCAATAGCAAATCCTACGGCATTAAGGGAGTGGCTTGGTAATATGGAGGATATTCAATCTGACCGCCAAATCATAGCTTCATATATGGAGGAAGGAAACGATGAGGCTGCTTTTGCATTAGCCAATATGTTACCATCATTGTATGGTTTGACAGGTGATGCTTTAACGGAACACAATGGGTATATACAACTCCTTGTTTTACACGACACGCTTAATAATCAGGATAGAACTGTATTTGAGCTTACCGAACAAGAAACAGATTTGGTGAACAATTTGGCATCTAATGGTGTAGGTGTCGCAAAAGATATGGCTCAGAGCATTCTGGAGGCTAATGGAAGCACATCAAACATCCAATGTCCTCAGATTTTTACACATGAAAACAGAGGAGGCTTCAAAAATGGAAGTCAAACCATTCAACAACAAATCAATGGTATATTAGGACTTTCTGTTTCGGCCAATCCGAACCCTGCCACTACTTGGATTGCTATTGACTATGCATTGCCAGACGGTGCCGTTAAAGCAACTCTGACACTGACAAACACTTTGGGAGCTGCTGTTCAAACAGTAGAACTGAATGGGAAACAAGGTCAGCGGGTATTGGACTTGCGTGACTTAGCCAATGGTGTTTATATTTATTCCGTAAGATGTGGTTCACTTTTACAAACGGGTAAATTAGTTATTGCAAAATAAGAATGATA
>JBGYXG010000091.1:0-28870 GCA_041842465.1 Candidatus Limimorpha sp. | reverse complement strand
CGAAACCCAATGGGAGCGAACGGCAAGCCCCGCCCCGCCCTCCCTCTGCTTCAACCGAGTCCCGGCTGTTGAGCGAAGCCGAAACACCGGCCACGAGCACTACGACCGCTTCCGCATCATCAACGCCAACGCACGCTTGTACGACCCCATGATAGGCCGCTTCTTCTCGCCCGACCCCTTCGTGCAAGCCCCCGGCTTCACGCAGAACTACAACCGGTACAGCTACTGCTTGAACAACCCCGTGATGTTCACCGACCCGGACGGGGAAAACCCTTTGCTGGTTGCAGCAGCCGCCTACTTCTTGTTTTTTACCGAAACAGGATATGAAGTACAGAAATATGTTTCTCCGGTTGCGTTTCATATTGACGTTCATCTTTCAGGAGAACAGAGAGGAATAGGGGTTGACGCATCGGTAGGCATTCCTAAGAATTATCCCATTAGTTACAGAACACACCTCGGAGCCACCTACTATTGGAGGCATTATGACAACAGCTACCAAGGTTGGGAACAACGACACGGAGGCGAATGGACATTTCTTTCCTTTTTGAGTTATTCCGGGACAACCTTCAAAAGCGGTGGAACAAGCCAAACAACAAATATGATAACCGTTGGAAACCCCTATATAAATCTCAAATACGAAAACGACTACATGTTTGATATGGGCAAATACTTCCCCGGAGTGCCTGCCGCCGACAATGGCGATAGATACAGAACGGCTGCGGCACGGATAAAGGTAGGTCCGCTGACCGCAGGAGTGAACCTCTTCACGGGAGACCCTGGGTTGAAAGGAGATAATAGGCTGACGGATAATTTTGACTATCCTGAATATAACATAGATGAGCGAGAAACCTACGTGTTGAACAAATATGGCGATGACCCTGACGAATACCGCGCCGGCGTGTTTTACATCGGGTTGGGTTCTTTCCGTTTTGGCACCAATTCGGAGAAGAACCGCCACATCTTCCAGAACCGTTTTGCCCATGACATCCTGATGAAAGGCGATTCTCCTTATTTTAAGCTGCTTGACATGGCCCCAAGGTGGTATTATTATTTTGGTTCAGGTACAGGTAACTCATTGTGATAAAATAATCAATTTCAAGAAACATTAAATTAACAATGATATGAAAAAGACAATAACAATTCTGCTATTTGTTGCAATTTTTACGGTTTCATGCGGCTGTCACAAGCTGTTTAGCGACAATGAGCTTACCATGAAACGGAAACCCTATCTTGGCACCGAACTTCGCACGGACGGATATTATTATAATAAAGAACTTAATTTTTATCGCATTCTCTTCTTGTATCGTAATGGTGTTGTACTTGCTCTTCCTTTCTCACCGTCTGAGGAAGCCCTTTCAGATTTGGAAGAAAGTTTTAGGAATGGCGAGTTTTATCAGAAATACAAAAATAATAAGAGGTTTTGGGGAGTGTTTGCTGTTGCGAACAATTCTATTGTTTACGAGCAATGGGGGATCAATCAGGGCGGAGGAAAACCAGTATGGCAATTCAGCGGCCCTATTTTGAGTGACACTAGCTTCCTTATTAACAAGTACTTGGAACCCAAGACGGGAGAAAGCCACGAAAAGAATCAGATATGGTATTTCAAACAATTCTTTCCCAAGCCCGACAGCACAAACAGTTTTATACCATGAGAAAAGATAAAGGAAATGAAAGCAAACAGAATGAAAGTAGTCGTACTCATAGATAACAACCCCGATACATGCACCGAGTTGCAAACGGAGCATGGGCTGAGCATCTATATAGAATCTGACGGGAGGAAAATCCTGCTCGACACGGGTGCTTCCGGAAAATTTGCCGAAAACGCAGCGAAGCTGCATGTCGATATTTCTGAAGTCGATGCCCTGATACTCTCCCATGCCCATCGCGATCACACCGGAGGCCTTGCCGAATTTCTGAAACTGAACGATAGGGCGAAAATTTTCCTTTCGGCACATATCGCCGACACCTGCTTCACCTCAACACGCGGTGGCGTTCAACGCGACATATCCCCCGACTTTTCTCTTTTCAAGACACACCCCGAACGGTTCATGTGGGTAGCACATAACGTCCCGGTGGCTCCGAACCTCGAATTAATCTGCCGATTTTCGCACCTTTTCGACCCGCCCCAAGCCAACCGCAACCTGTTCGCAAACAACATGCCGGACGATTTTCAACATGAAATAGCACTACTTGTTCATCATCCGCAAGGCAATATCGTCTTCTCCTCCTGCTCGCATCACGGCATACTGAACACACTTGCCGCTTGTGGCAGACCTGACACCATCGCCTACATCGGCGGCACGCACTTGCTCGACTCCGACTCCGAAAACCAATATGAAACGGGTGCTCAAATTGCTGCAATAGCCCGAAAAACCATCGCTTTGCATCCGCAAATAAAACTGTTCACAGGACATTGCACGGGAACACAGACACAAAAAATCTTCTCCGAGATTCTGCAAGAACGATTCGCCGTATTCTACAGCGGTTTTCAAACGGATGTCTTCGGCTAAGAAGCTGTTTTCATTTTCCAACCCATTAACCCGACAGTTTTCCTTTTTTTGATGTGTTTACCACCCCATCCATGAACTTTTTTCCTCATTATTTCGAAAAAAATCACTACCTTTGCCGCTCAACCTACTCAAACATACGCGAATGCAACATCAACGCGGTCAACAACCATTAAAGACAGAAAGGGGGCAAAGACATGATAAACAGTCTAAAAATAGGGAATCTGACCTGGCGTCATCTGACAAACCCGACTGAAGAAGACTTTGATTTTTTGCGCGACACGTTCCATTTCCACCCTCTTGACATCGAAGACTGCAAATCGGTCAACCAACGCCCGAAAATCGACATTTACGACGACTACTACTTCCTCATCCTGCATTTCCCGAATTTCGACCGACAGAATAAATTCGTAAAAACCAAGGAAGTGAAAATCTTCTGGGGAAAAGACTATATCATTTCCATAGAAAAAAACCCTTGGGGCGTTGCGCAATTGTTCAACGAATACGAAGAACGCATTCAAAATGAGGAAAATACAAGCACCAAGAGTTCCGATGTACTGCTTTACCGCATCCTCGAAAAACTGATGACCGAATCGGTTTATCTGCTTCGCAAGGTCGGACTTGACGTGGAGCTTATCAACAGGGAACTGCTGCAAGCCAAACAGGTGAAAATCATCGAGCGCATCTCCGTGACCCGTAAAAACATCATCCTCATCAACACCATCTTCAAGCCGCAGTTGAAAATGTTCCACCTCTTCGAGTTGGGAAAAATCACGGGCTTCACCGAAGACGTGGAGTACATGGAAGACTACTGGGGCAACATCCTCGACTACTACCAGAAGGTGTGGGACATGACCGAGGACTATGAGGAACTGATCGAAGGCCTGTCGCAGACCTTCGACTCGATGCAGACCAACAAGACCAACGAAACGATGAAAATCCTCACGCTGATTTCATCCATCATCCTGCCTTTGACTTTCATTACGGGACTTTACGGCATGAATGTGTCGCTTCCGTTCCAGGATGCTTCGTGGGCTTTCTACGGTCTTATCGGCATCATGGTGCTCATTGCGGCCATGTTTTACTATGTCTTCAAACACCAGAAATGGATGTAGTCCGTACGACGGCCGTCCGGCAACATCCATTGCCTTCCAAGCCGTTTTCCTGAAAAGAATCCCTTTACGGCATCATTTTGCCACAACCGGCATCACCCTTTCGTTTCCAAAAGCACGGGGCGAAACGCGCAGGATGGGGGCCATCTGCTGCCGCTTGAACTCGTTGCGGTTCACCATTCTCACGGCACGCTCCACAACGGCACGTTCAAAGCCTTGAGCCACAATCTGCTCGCACGGCCGGGCGCATTCTATGTATTGGTACAGAATCTTGTCGAGCACATCGTAATCGGGCAGGCTGTCGCTGTCTTTCTGGTCGGGGCGCAACTCGGCAGAAGGCGCTTTTTCGATGGTGTGCCAAGGGATGATTTCTTCCTCGCGGTTGATGTAACGCGCCAAGGCATAGGCTTCCGACTTGTACACATCACCGATAACCGACAACCCTCCGCACATATCGCCATACAAAGTGCCGTAACCCACGGCGGCTTCCGACTTATTGCTCGTGTTGAGTAAAATATTGCCGAACTTGTTACTGACCGCCATCAGCAGGATGCCACGGATACGCGCCTGCAGGTTTTCTTCAGTGACATCGAAAGGACGGTCGCCGAAAACGGGCTTAAGCGCCGATGAAAAGCTGTCAAACAAAGGCTTGATGGCAATGGTGTCGTAGGCCACGTGCAAATTCTCCGCCAACGCCACGGCATCGCTCACCGAGTGGTCGGTGGAAAACTGCGAAGGCAACAGCAGCACCCTGACGTTCTCCGCACCGATGGCACGGGCGGCAATGTAGGTCACCAAGGCGGAGTCGAGACCTCCTGAAAGTCCGATGATGGCATTCCTGAAATTCATCTTGTGGAAATAGTCGCGCACCCCCAACACCAAGGCGTCATGAATCAGCGCAAGCTTGTCGGGAATGACAAGACGGTCAGTGTCCGTCCTGCGGAAATACAAGCTGTCCGTATCAATGATTTCGACCGCCTCGCTGAAGAAGGGCAACGCCTTGTCCACATGCCCGTTGCTGGCAAAAGCCATCGAGCCGCCGTCGAAAATCAAATGGGTGTGCGCACCCACCTGATTGACAGACAGCAACGGGATTTCATGTTTCAAGACATTCTGCCTCAATACGTTGCAACGCTGCTGCGGCATGGTATAGTCAAATGGCGATGCCGCCAGATGGATGACCAAATTGGGATGCAGGTTCAACATGCGGTCCAACCGGTTTTCAATCAGCAAGGGATCGTCGGTCCAGTTGCACAGGTCGCTTCCCATGGTTACGGCCATCCTGATGCCTTTCCATTCAAGAATGTCATCGGCAGCGGAAGGCGTAAAATACTTTCTTTCGTCGCACAGTGGGGAATCTTCCAAACGCGCCTTGGCAAACACTTTGCGTTCGCCTTTATAGAGGAACACGGCGGCGTTTAGCAACTGTCGCTCCCCGTTTGCATCCTCCTCCGACAAAACAGGACAACCCACCAAGAGCGGGACATCGCCACATTGCACAGCAATCCGCTCTAATGCTTGGTGACATTTTTCGATGAAATCGGCGTATTCGAGGCAATCGGCAGGGAAATAGCCGCAAATCGACAGTTCCGAAAAAACAACCAAGTCGGCGCCTTTTGCTTCGAGCGCCGACTTGATGATCTTGGTTGTATTGCCTTCGAAATCGCCAATGCAATAATTCAATTGCGCTAAGGCGATTTTCATAATTATTTATTTTTCAAGTGCTTAGAACAGAACACCTACTTCAATGCCAATGACGTTGCGGCGCAAGTCAAGCTTGGTCTCACGATCGGCTTCCGTAATATAGTTATTTCTGAACGGAATCGAAAATCCATTCAGCAGGTCTCTGCTATAGGAGAGGTTGGCGAAAGCGCATGTCGATCCCTTGATCATGTACTCAGCACCTGCCGCGACAAGCAGATTGCAACGTAATGGATTGTACTGTTTGGATACTGCCACATATTCCGTTGAATTTTGTTGAGTATTAGAATTTGAAGCCTTGAACTCATCCTGAACCCATGCCCTGCGGCGCAGACCCAGACCGGCACCAAACTCGGCAAAGAACTGGAAAGGACCAAATTCCTCGGTACGCATTTTCAGCATGACGGGAATCTCCAAATACATGCCCTTGAAGTTTCTGTTTATTGTTCCGGAAAGGGTATCCATATTCAAAAGCATCTTATCATTGAAACTGTAGCTATCGCGGAGATGGTTACCGTTCAATCCCATGACGATGGCATAGTTTTCGGCAAAATAGTATTCACCAAAAACACCCCATTTGAAACCTGTACGAGTGGCATCGTTTTGAACCGTATTGTTCTTGGAACCGGCCCATTCAAAGGTCGGGCCTAATTTCACTCCAAAACCAAACTCTTTGTACTGAGCGGAGAGGTTCACCGAAACGGCCAGTAATAAAGCGGCCAGTAATACATTTTTTCTCATAGTAGATAGTTGTTTGTTAGTATTAGCTCACAAAAGTAGAATATTAATCCTTTATAATGGCAATAATCTGCAAAAAATATGTTTTTTTATCATACGGCACTTGTTTCCAATACAATATGGTGACAGATTTTGAAGTTGTTATTACGATACCGTGCAACAAATCTTCTTGTTTCCGTTCAAACTTGAAAAAAGATATTATTTTTGCACCATAACAGAAGTAAAACTATCATAAGTCAACAACATGAAAAGATCATTTTTTATTCTTGCCGTGTTACTGCTTCTTGGCAGTTCGGCATTCGCAATTGGCGGCATCGGTTTATCCATTGGTCCGAAAGCAGGCTATCTTTCCCAAAAACTCTCCTATCAGAAAGCTGATATTAAAGATGGTTTTCTGAACAGTTTCACTTTAGGAGCCTTTGCCCGAGTTGAAATCGGCAACCTGTACATCCAACCCGAAGTGCTGTGGTTCAACTCCTCAGAGGCCTTCAACATGAATATCGACACCACAAACAGCCTTGGTTTGCCCAGCAGCTTCACCATGACCCGAAAAGCCATGAACATCCAAGTGCCGGTACTGGTGGGTTACAAAATCAACCTATCGGAAAGCCTTGCCGTGCGTGGCCAAGTTGGACCTACGGCCAACTTCATCTACCCCTCAAAAACATTGGTGGAGAAATCCGTTCCATCAAGAAACAATGACATTCCTGATCAACTCAAGGACACCGACTTTGATGCCAAAACCATTGCTTGGGGCTTTCAAATCGGTGCCGGTGTTGATGTACTCCGTTTCACCCTCGACATCAACTACAACATGGGTATCACAAAGCTATTCGGCGAAAACGTCATCAACAACAGCCAGGTAGGTCAATACATCAACACGAAAAACATCGAAAAGACCCGACAGAATCTGTTCATGGTCACCATCGGCTACAAGCTTCTGTAATCATTTGATTATAAAAATCTTACAAAAATCGGCGCACTCCAACGGAATGCGCCGATTTTATTGACCATTCTGCCCGACCGGCTTTTGTTAACCGAAAGGGGGCTATATGTTACTCGTCTTTTTTCAGTGGCTGCTTGACTTTGGCCGAGAGGAACTCCCTATTCAGCCGTGCGATGTTGGCAACCGAAACATGCTTGGGGCATTCCGCCTGACAGGCATAGGTGTTCGAGCAGTTGCCGAATCCCAGCTCATCCATCTTCGCCACCATGGCTTGCGCACGACGTTGGGCTTCCACCTTGCCTTGCGGCAGTAATGCCATTTGCGACACTTTGGCGGCGACAAAAAGCATGGCGCTTGAATTCTTACAGGCCGCCACACAAGCACCACAGCCTATGCAGGACGCGGCATCCATAGCCATGTCGGCATCGTGCTTCGGCACCGGTATGGCATTGCCATCGGGCACGCCGCCCGTATGGCACGACACATAACCGCCCGCCTGGATGATCTTGTCGAAAGCGGAACGGTCCACCGTCAAATCCTTGATAACGGGGAAAGCGGTCGAACGAAACGGTTCCACTACGATAGTGTCACCATCCTTGAAACGGCGCATGTGAAGCTGACAAGTGGTGATGCCTTCGCCCTTTCCATGCGGATGACCGTTGATAAACAAGCTACATGCCCCGCAAATACCTTCACGGCAGTCGTGATCGAAATAAACAGGGTCTTCTCCTTTTACAACAAGCTGCTCATTAAGGATATCGAGCATTTCAAGGAAAGAAGCATCAGGAGATATGTCGCTGATTTCATAATCCACAAAACGCCCTTTGGCTGTCCGGTTGGCTTGTCGCCATATTTTCAATGTGAATTTCATGATTCTTGTTTGAATGGTCTGTATTGTTTGGTAGGCAATGCCGATGTTTTACTTGTAGTTACGCTGCTTTACCGTGACATTCTCGAACTTCAAGGTTTCCTTGTGCATTTCGGGAACAACGTCATCGCCTTTATATTCGTATGCGGCCACAAAATTAAAGTGTTCATCATCGCGAAGGGCTTCGCCCTCTTCGGTCTGGTATTCCACCCGGAAGTGTCCGCCGCATGATTCCTCTCGCTGCAAGGCATCACGTGCCATCAGTTCGCCTTGTTCCAAGAAGTCGGCCACACGGATCGCCTTTTCCAACTCCGCATTAACGCCTGAATTGTGCTTCGGGACGATGGCGTGTTGCCAGAACTCGTTCCGCAAATCAGCGATGGCGGCAATGGCTTTTTGCAAACTCTCTTTGCTTCGCGCCATACCTACGTTTTCCCACATCACGTGCCCTAGACGGCGGTGGAACGAATCCACGGTCTGATCGCCATTGATGGCCTGTAGGCGTGCAATCTGTTCGCGCACATTGCGTTCGGCTTCTTCAAACTCCGGATTTTCAATGCTAATGCGCGGTTCGCGGATCTGGTCGGCCAAATAGTTTTGAAGTGTATAGGGCAGGATAAAATAGCCGTCGGCCAGTCCTTGCATTAGGGCGGACGCACCCAAACGGTTGGCGCCGTGGTCGCTAAAGTTCGCCTCGCCGGCCACAAACAGTCCTTGAACCGTCGATTGCAGCTCGTAGTCCACCCAAAGTCCTCCCATGGTGTAGTGCACGGCAGGAAATATCATCATCGGGGTTTCGTAGGGGTTGGCATCCACAATGGTCTGGTACATCTCAAACAAGTTGCCGTAGCGGGCTTCCACCACTTTTCTCCCCAGCCGGTTGATGGCATCGGCAAAGTCGAGGTAAACGGCCAATCCGGTTTGGTTCACGCCAAAACCGGCGTCGCAACGTTCCTTGGCAGCTCGCGAAGCCACGTCGCGCGGCACGAGGTTACCGAAACTCGGATAACGCCTTTCTAAGTAATAGTCGCGCTCGGAAGCGGGAATGTCAATAGGGCGCAGCAGCCCTTTGCGGATTTTCTCGGCATCTTCCTTGCGCTTCGGCACCCATATCCTGCCGTCGTTGCGCAGGCTCTCGCTCATCAGCGTCAGTTTCGACTGGTAGTCGCCGTGAACCGGAATACAGGTGGGGTGTATCTGTGTAAAACAGGGGTTGGCAAAGAAAGCGCCTTTCTTGTAGCAGCGCCATGCTGCCGATCCATTCGACGCCATCGCATTGGTGCTCAGGAAGAACACATTGCCGTAACCTCCCGTAGCAAGCACCACGGCATGGGCCGAATGCCGCTCGATGTCGCCCGTTTCGAGGTTGCGGACGATGATACCGCATGCCCTGCCATCGACAAGAACAAGGTCCAGCATTTCGCGGCGCGAAAATAGCTTCACCGTGCCGTTGTGGACTTCCTTGCTCAACGCGCCGTAGGCTCCCAACAGCAACTGTTGTCCGGTCTGTCCCTTGGCATAGAACGTGCGCGACACCTGCGCACCGCCAAACGAGCGGTTGGCCAGCATTCCGGCATAGTCGCGGGCAAAAGGAACACCCTGCGCCACACATTGGTCGATGATGTTGTTGCTGAGCAACGCCAAGCGGTAAACGTTGGCTTCACGGGCGCGGTAGTCGCCGCCCTTGACGGTATCCTCAAACAAACGGCTGATGCTGTCGCCGTCATTCGGATAGTTTTTCGCCGCATTGATACCGCCTTGCGCCGCAATGCTGTGCGCCCGGCGCGGGCTGTCCTGAATACAGAATATCTTCACGTTAAAGCCCAGTTCGCCCAAGGCGGCGGCAGCCGATGCCCCGCCAAGACCGGTGCCCACCACAATAATATCGAGACGGCGCTTATTGGCGGGGTTCACCAAACGTTGCGTCGCCTTGTAGTTCGTCCATTTATCGGCCAGCGGACCTTCGGGAATGCGCGATTGCAGTTTTTCTTCCATAACTCTAAGGGATTATAATGCGGGATCAATCAACCAATAATAAATCACAACGGCAGCAAACAGCAGCACAATCACCGTGGCGACAACCGTTCCGATGACACGCCAACGCTGTTTCCAGCTTTCGCTGTTCCAACCCACCGACTGCAACATGCTCGACACGCCATGCGAAAGGTGCAGCCACAACACTACAAGCCAAAGCAGATAAACAATGCTATATTCCGGATGTGAAAACAACTCGCGGATAAGCGCCATGCCATTGGCCGACACCCCGCCCATCAGCTCGGCAAACTGCATCTTGTACCAGAAATTCAACAAATGCAACGCCAAACCTCCCAGAATCAACAGTCCGAGCACCAACATATTGTTCGACGACCAACTGACACCTTGCGGACGCTGTTTCTTCTTGTAACGCACAAAACCACGCGCCAAGAAATTCTCTACCGAAAGCACCAAGGCGATCAGGATATGCAGCCCCGCCAATCCGGCGATCATCAACGATGCCAATACCGCATACCAGTTGGCGCCCAGCGTTTCGCAGATGAGATCATACGCCGATGGCGAGATGATGGAAACAAGATTCATCGTGCCATGAAACACGAGAAACAGCACAAAACCCGCTCCCGTGATGGCCATGAACAGCTTTTGCGTCACCGATGAGAACAACATCAATCTGTTTTTCATGCCTATTTTCGCTTTTTTTATGCAAGCCGCATTTGCGCGACCCGAAAAATTTCTACTTTTGTTGACTTCTTAAGAAAGTGCAAAAGTAGGAAAAAATCCTTGGACTCGAACATAAAACGATATTTTTTTATCGAAAAGAGGGAGGTGATCCGACTGAAGCACTGCCAAACGTTCCGTCCGTTCCTTTGAACACCGGGAAAACACAAACACCGCTATCATTAACACCTTCAAACCGAACAATTTAACAACTATGAAAACCGATATTTCCAACCAGCTTTTCAAAAGCAACCGCCACCACCTTGCCGAGCGGTTGTCGCAACATGCCATTGCTGTTTTCACCGCCAATGAAGCCATGCCGCGCAATGGCGACCAGTTTTTCCCTTTCCGCCAGCAGTCGGATTTCTTTTACCTGACCGGCATTGAAGCCGAAAACGCCTATCTCATCCTCGCTCCCGGCCACCGCGACGAAAACTGCCGCGAAATACTGTTCATCGAGCCTTACGATGCGGTGAAAGAGACTTGGCAGGGCGAGATGCTTGACGCGAATCAAGCCCGCGACCTTTCCGGCATTGCCAACGTAATGCCAAGCACGGCATTTTTCAGCACGCTGAAAGACATGGCTCTGTCGGATTGCGAGAGCATCTTTTTGAACAGCTACGAATATTCGAAATACGAGTGTGCCGTCGAGACCCTGCAACAACGCTTTGCCCAACAAGTGATGGAGCTGTTTCCGCTGCACCGTTTCGAGCGCACCGCCCCCATTCTCAATGCCTTGCGCATGGTGAAGTCAAAAGAGGAGATCAAAATCATGCAGCAGGCCTGCGACATCACGGCAAAAGCGTTTCACCGCTGCTTGGAGACCGCCGCGCCGGGACGATACGAATACCAAATGCAGGCAGAGATTGAATATGTCTTCAAGATGCACAACGCCAACGGTCATGCCTACGCACCTATCGTGGCCGGAGGCAAAAACGCCTGCTGCCTGCACTATTCAAAGAACAACGACCTGTTGAACGACGGCGACCTGCTGCTGTTCGACATCGGATGCGAATTTTGCAACTACGCCTCCGACCTCAGCCGCACCATTCCCGTCAACGGACGGTTCAGCCCGCGGCAAAAAGACTGCTACAACGCCGTGTTGCGTGTGATGAAGGAAATCACGAAACTGTACCGTGTGGGCGGCTGCATCAACGACATCAACCAAACCACCTACCGTCTCATGGAACAGGAAATGATAGGATTGGGACTCTTTACCGCCGACGACGTGAAAGGGCAAGACCCGAACGCGCCGCTTTACCGCAAGTACCTGATGCACGGCATGGCACACCACATCGGCCTCGACGTGCACGACAGCATCGACAAATACGCCCCATTCAAGCCGGGCATGGTGCTTTCCTGCGAACCGGGCATCTATATCCGTGAGGAAGGCATCGGCATCCGCATCGAAAACGATTTGCTCATCACCGACGACGAACCCGTCAATCTGTTCGAGGGACTGCCCATCGAAGTCGAAGAAATAGAAAGCACCATGAAAAAGAAATGAATACGGTTCTTCCGATACCAACTGACCCATGGCTCCTATGAAAACAAAAGACGAGATATTGTGGCTACAGCCATCAGAAAAAGCAAACAAATCCGTTATAAAATGACAATGGATGCCGCCAATTCAAAAGTCATGCGAAAAAGAAACCGTTTCACACACAAGTTGCGTATTTTTGCACCATTATTACGAATCATCAATAACTAATAAATATGTTTACAAAAGACGTTTATTCCGGCCGTCGTGCCGCATTGAAAAAAGAGCTGAAAAACGGCATCGCCTTCTTTCCAGCCAACAACGAAGCCCCTTACAACTATCCCGACAACACGTATATCTACCGTCAGGACAGCAACTTCTCTTACTTCTTCGGTCTCAATCACCCCGATTTGGTCGGTGTCATCGACTTTGACTCGGGCGAGGAGATGCTGTTCGGGCAGGAAGTCACCATCGACGATGTGATCTGGTGCGGTCCCCTACCCTCTCTGAAAGAACAGGGCGACATGATCGGCGTTTCCGACGTGCGCGACTTCGGCAAGTTCGGCGACTTTATCCAACAAGCCCTTGCGAAAGGACGTACCGTACACCTTCTGCCCACCTATCGCGGCGACACCTTGATACAATGCTCCAAATGGCTGAACACCCCCATCGACAACGTTGCGGACTTCAGCAGCATGGCACTCATCAAAGCCATCGTGAAACTGCGTGAAATCAAAAGCGACATCGAGATTGCCGAATTGGAGAAAGCCGCCAACACCGCTTATTACATGCACACCACCGCTATGAAGATGTGCAAACCCGGCATGATTGAACAGGAAATCGCCGGCGTGGTGGAAGGCCTGTCGCTTTCGGGCGGCGGTCCCGTGTCGTTCCCAGTCATCTTGAGCGTTGACGGACAGACCTTGCACAACCATGGTCACCGTAACGTGCTGAAAGAAGGTCGCATGATGGTTTGCGATGCCGGAGCAGAGACCGAAAACTACTATGCCAGCGACTTCACCCGCACCACCCCCGTGGGCGGCAAGTTCAACCAGCGTCAGCGCGAGATTTACGAAATCGTACTCAAAGCCAATCAGGAAGTGGCTGCCAACACCCGCCCCTACATCCCCTACATGGTGATGCACACCTTGGCCTGCCGCACCCTTATTGAAGGTCTTAAGAATGTCGGCCTCATGAAAGGCAACACCGACGACGCTTTGAAGGCTGGCGCCCATTTCCTCTTCATGCCCCACGGACTGGGCCACATGATGGGCATGGACGTGCACGACATGGAAGGACTTGGCGAAACCAACGTCGGCTACGACGACATCACGCCTCGCTCCAAACAGCTTGGTTTCAGCGGATTGCGTTGTGGCAAGACCCTCAAACCCGGATTCGTGGTCACCGATGAACCGGGCATTTACTTCATCCCCAAACTCATCGACATTTGGAAGGCCGAAGGCAAAAACAAGGACTTCATCAACTACGATAAATTGGAGACGTATAAGGATTTCGGCGGCATTCGTATCGAAGACGACTTGCTTATCACCGAAGACGGCTGCCGCATCTTAGGCCGCCCCATCCCCAAGACCGTCAGCGAAGTAGAGGAAATCTGCGCCCAAGGCCGGGAGTGGATCAAGATGCAAGGGCTGTATTGATTGATGGTCAACCCATTAAGATTGCACATCCGAGACCAACGTCTCCGAATGGATATTGGTCTCGGATGTTGCATCAACAGTTTAATAAAAATAGTATTTTTGCCACAGAAACATACCGCTTTATGTATCAGGAATACCTCAACGAAATATTAAAACCCAAAACGACCGAACCGGTCAAAGTAGTTGACCTGTTTGCCGGATGCGGCGGTTTGTCGTTGGGTTTCGAGGCAGCCGGATACGAAACGATTGGGTATGAATTTGAAGAAAATGCGGTAAATACATACAATAAAAACCTAAAAGGCAAATGCCATTTTCAAAAATTGGAGGTAGGTTTTGAATATCCACAAGCCGATATTGTTATTGGAGGACCTCCTTGCCAGCCTTTCAGCGTATTCGGCAACCAAAAAGGAATGGAAGATGCTCGGGACGGTTTCCCCATTTTCATTGATGCCGTCAAACAAATACAACCCAAAGTCTTCCTTTTTGAAAATGTCAGAAATCTCGCCTACTCCCATAGATGGTATTTTGAACTGATTAGGGATGCATTGGGAAAATTGGGCTACTTGATTGATTTCAAATGCCTAAATGCGGTAAATTATGGGATACCGCAAAATAGGGAAAGGATGATAGTGGTAGGCCATAAATCTTCTTTCCTTTTTCCAAAAATTCATAAAGCAAAAGTTACGGTCGGAGAAGCCATAGGCGATTTGATTGACACGGTGCAAGATGAAAGCAAAATACTAACCCCAAGACAAGATGAGTATATTGCCGTTTACGAAAAAAAATCCTGCTGCATCAATCCCCGCGACCTATACATCGACAAACCTGCAAGGACTTTAACTTGCAGGAATTTGGCAGGATGCACCAGTGATATGCAAAGGGTAAGGCTCAAGGACGGAAGGCGCAGAAGATTGGTGGTAAGGGAAGCCGCACGCCTACAAAGTTTTCCCGACTGGTTCGAATTTAACGGATCGGAAACGAAACAATTCTACCAAATCGGCAATGCCGTACCACCATTACTAGCCTATCAATTGGCTTTGCAAATCAAAGAGACCTACGCCCTGCCGATTAAAAGCAATAGCGAAATCAAACGCCAACACGTACCTGTATCTTTATTTGATTGACCATGGAAATACAATTATTTGGAAACAAAACCGATGAAGTAAGGAGATTAATTTTCTCGACGTTGGATGTCCTACGGGAAGTTGGCATCCCCATAAGTGGAACGCCAAGAAGATTGGAAAGAATGGCTATGGCGTGTTTAGCTGTAGGTGATATTAAAACGAATTTTATGGAGGCTAAATCTTCCAACGACAACCTCTTTCTAACCACAAGAGAAATCATTATATTTGAAAACAAACACTTTGGAGAACACATTTCACCAGGTTCGTATGACGACATCCGCCGAAAAGATTTACTTCTGCTCGTACAAGCTCGTATAGTACTTAATTCGTCTTCGTTCGGCACCCAGGCTACCAACAACCCAACCCGTGGATATGCCATGAATCCTTTGTTTGCCAATTTGATTAAAAGTTTCGGAACAACGAAATGGAAACAGAACTTGACCGTTTATAAGAAGCAGGTTGAGATACTGAAAGATGAACTTGAGCATAAAAGGAACATGGAAAAAATCCCTGTAAAACTGCCTTCGGGCATTAATTTGGAACTCTCGGCAGGTGATCATAATCTGCTTCAGAAACTTATTATTGAAGATTTTCTCACAAGATTTGGAATGGGAGCGGAAGTACTCTATATCGGCGATACATCGAACAAGTCTTTATTTAGGAACGATAAAGTATTGAATAGCATCGGCTTCTTCGCTTTGGAACATGATGAACTTCCAGATGTTGTAGCCTTTTGCCAAGAAAAAAAACTGTTGTTTCTGATAGAAGCCGTTCACAGTACTGGACCAATGAGCGAAATCCGAGTTATGAAACTAAAGAAGCAACTGGAAAAATGCTCAGCCGTTCCGATTTTCGTGACTTCTTTCATGAATAAGAAAACTTTCAGGAAACGGGTAACTGAAATAGCATGGGAAACAGAGGTGTGGATAGCAGACAGCCCCGATCACATGATTCATTTCAACGGAGATAAGTTTTTGGAAATCCATCAATAGCTTTTGTTGGAAATCTATTTCAAACTAATCGGGATACTACAGATTTTTCTATTTTTGCATGGATCAACACTCGAACATGTATGAAACACCTTGCCATTGTTTTGTTTGCCGCGATATTCTCGTTGCAAACATGGGCGCAGGAACCCTTTCTTTGGCCTGTTGAAGGCAAAAAAACGGGAGAAAACATCCTTTACCAACCGCAGTCCTACATCGGTCAGGAATTGAACAGCAGCAATCTTATCATTGCCGCACCGCTGAATATCAACATTTTGACTCCTGTTGATGGTACCATTACCACCTTCAATTACAACAAGAAGTCGGCCATGGATTATGGCATCATGTATCGCGAAGCCCCCACCGATTTTCAGCAGGACTCGCTCTATTTTGCCGAACAAGGAGAGGCTGATGTAAAATACATCCATCTGTGTGTAGGAATTAAAACCGGTGACGGACGTACGGTGTACCTGTCGGGACTGCGCCCGTCAAGACTATGGAAAACCGGTCAGAAAGTGCGGCGCGGCGAAGTCATCGGCACGGCTGGCTTTTATTACAAGAAAATCAGCGAACCTTGCATCTGCATTCAAATTTCCCAAAAAGGCATCGCTGCCGACCCAATGACACCATTCGGCCTGAAAACGACTTTCCAAGAACCCGACCTAACACAAAAATCAGTTTTTACCAAAGAAGAGGCCTCCGAGGATTACAATATTTTTGTCGATGCCTTGAAAGAAGGATTCCCCGGACTATACGACTACGTTTCGGAATCTGAATTTGAGCAATTTACCAGCGCAAAACGGAATAGTTTCGACGAAACGGCCAGTTGCTATGAATTGGAAGACGCCATCCAGTCAACCTTGAGCATCATTAGGGACAGCCATTCTGCACTGATGAATCCGAAACCCTCATACGAGACTCCGCACTATTCAAGCATCGACTTCGGCATTCAAGGCGATTCCATGGTGGTGACCCGGGCTCTCCTTCCCTACAGCAAATACATAGGGAAGAAAATCCTGACCATTGACGGTATCCCTTGCGACTCGATGAAAGCCCTCATACGCAACTACCACACCCATTCCGACGGCTTTGTGGAAAGTCATCCCGACTGGCTCGACCTTTGTCAACCCGATTTGACGTATTGCCGCTTCTTCCAAACTGAAACAAACCGCTACGACCTGTTCGTTGAGTTTGCCGATGGAGAGCAAAAATTGTTCAAAGGCGAGCAATACAACCCTAAAAAACGTTGTGTGCGAAGAACCCCTTCTTGGAAAAACTGGTACTTTTTGAACCTCTCCAATTCCATCACTTTCCGTCAGATTTCAGACACGACATCCTATTTGGGTATCAGTAATTTCGACCTTAACGAAGTGGAGTTGGAGCAAATCAAATCACATTTCGCGCAGATGGTTGCCGACAGCACCTCCAACCTCATTCTCGACTTGCGCAACAACTCTGGAGGAAGCCAAGAGATGATGAAGACCATCTATTCCTATTTGGCACAAGAGCCTTTCCGTCAAGACCTTTTCCAGAAAGTGAACAAGCGCGGCGACTTCGACTTTTTCCGCTACAGCACGAACCATGGCACAAAGTATTGTCAAAAATGCGCCATTGACCGTCATGGAGAAGGTGAAATCCTGTTTCCTGAATACCTGCCTTCTGCCGATGGCAACGGTTTTGTCCTCGACCTTTCCGACCAGTGGTGCCAACCTGATTCTGCCGTGAACTACAAGGGTAAGGTTTATCTGCTCGTCAACGAGAGGTCGCAATCCGCCTCGGCGGTCTTCGCCGGATGGGTGAAAAAACAGTGGCGCGGCGTCATCGTAGGACGCGAGACCGGTTCTACCTACCATCAGATGAAAGCCGTCAAGTTTGAAAACCTGATGCTGCCCCATTCGAAATACATTGTTTGTTTTCCCTTGGTGAAGACGGTGATGGACACCGTGGCCAACAAGCGCTTTCCGTTCGGCCGTGGGGTTTTGCCGGATTATCCCGTCCAATTGACCTTAAATGAACTCTCAAGTCCCAACGACAGCATCCTTGAATACACTTTACATTTGATTGAAAACGGTGATTATTTGACCTACGTTCCGGAGGAAGAGGAGGCAACCCTCCAAGAAACGGACGGGACGGAAGAAAAGAAGTCCATCCGCTGGATTTGGGCTTTGGCCGGTTTGGGCATCCTCGGCATTGCTGCGCTGATAATCAGAAAATCAATGAAATAGACGTTTCAACAATGCTTTGAAAGCACCGGCAACTGTCTTTCGGAACTCATCAAAACTCCGTCACCCACTTCAGATTGAAATACCTTGGTGTCAAGTGATTGGGAATAAAATGATAGATATTGTCAATATCCTTCAACCAAGTGTATGAAATGACATTGTGGATATTCAGCAAATTGAACAATTCCAAACTGAGGTACATGTTTTTCACATAATTCAGCGGGTTTCCTTTCCTGAAGCTGCTGCCTTCATTGATAAGCTGCTTGGTAAAGCCGATATCCACACGCTTGTAGGGGGTGTAGTGAAAACCCAATGGCATGTAGAAATTCGAAACACTGCGGCTCACGGGCAAACCCGATCCAAATGTAAGTGTCATGCTGACTTTCCAAGTGGGAAAGCGCGGGATGTAGTCCTGAAAGAAAAGTGAAAAACTAACGCTTTGATTCGAAGGACGTTCGTGCCATCCCATAAATACCGTGTCCGCTATTAGCTCGGGAGGCGTGTTGTAAAATGGCAAAATATGATTTTTCGCATCAACGAGATAGTAGTCGCCCTCGACATCTTCCATGGTGCGCAAAAGCGAAAGACTGACCCAACTGTCGGTGCCTTTGACAAACTCGCCGTTCAGTTTGATGTCGAGACCTGTGGCGTAGCCCTTGGCTTTTTGGTCGGCATAGTATCGGATACGCACATCGTTGACCTCATACGGAATGATTTGTTTCAGGTATTTGTAATATGCTTCGGAAGTCAGGATGAAAGGCCGTCCCCATGCACGGAAACGGTAGTCGCCACCCAACACCACCTGATAGGATTTCTGCACGTCGGCATTGGCAAACAAAGAGCCGTCGCGGTTGCGCATTTCACGATAAAACGGCACCTGATTATAGACACCGCCCGACAAGCGCAAGACGATTTTTCGCGTCTCAGGATCGGGGTTATAGGCAATGCCGGCACGCGGACTGATGTTGAAACGCTTGCTAAAGCCCCAGTAATTCGCCCTCAGCCCTCCCGTAACGACAATCTGCGCTGCGTTGTCCAACTCAAAAGTCCACGAATGCTGGACAAAGCCGTCAAAACTGTTGATGGATAAAAGGTTGTTCGCCTTATGACAGGCATTCAGCTCCAAATCGGGCAACACGGAATGGACATGTCCAATGGAATCGGGAAGATGCGGCAGGTTATAGCCGGCGGAATCGATCACTTCCCATTCGTCGAGCATGTCGTCAATATATTGAAGCTGGAAGCGCACGCCCCATTTCAGCACGTTGTTCCCATAAGCATAGGTTCCCTTCTGATCCAAATTGAAAACCTGTGCAAAAAAAGCGTTACGGGCATGTTTGAGATAGGTGCCTACGCTGTGGTAGTCAATCAGGCTGTCGGAATCGACAGAAGCCAAAGCATTTTCACGCAAACCAAGATAGTACTGTCCCTCGATGTCGCGTTTTTCGGTCTCGTTAGCGGAATAAGCAGAGGCTATCAGCTTCAGGTTCAGGTTCTTATTTGGCCTGAAACTCAGCGTTAACGCCCCCATGCCGGTGGAATAGTCGTCCACCTCGCGCCCTTCGAAATCCACACGCATACGCTCGACAAGATTAATGACACCGTGATCAACCCGGCCCGATTCGGGAACAATGGCATAGCGGTTTCTGGAATAGTAGCCGAGCAGCGACAAATCCCACTTTTCGTTGAAGCTGTAGTTGAACAGCGTTTGAACATCGGTAAAGTTGGGATGGTATGAGCCTTTGGTGTCGAGCACATTCAAGGCGAGGCTGGTGTTTTTGTAACGGGCACCTATCAGATAGCTGAGCTTTTCGTTTGCCGAAGTGCCTTCCACATGGGTGTCGACGCCTAACAGACTTAGTGTCATCGACCCAGCCGTTTCGCGAGGTCTTTTATAGGTGACATCGAGCACCGACGACATCTTATCGCCATATTCAGCGGAAAAACCGCCCGCCGAAAACTCAATATTCGACACCAAATGAGAGTTGATGAAACTCAGTCCCTCCTGTTGCCCCGACCCCACCAAAAACGGACGGTATATCTCCATACCGTTCACATAAACAAGGTTTTCGTCAAAGTTGCCGCCACGCACCGTATATTGCGAACTCAACTCGTTGTTGGACACTACGCCGGGCAAGGTCTTCACCAAATTTTCAATGCCGCCGCCTATGGTCGGCAGCAGAGTCGCGTGCTTGGCATCGAGGCGTGTCAGCGAGGTGGCATCCACGGCACGGTCGGAGATACTGGTCTCTGGCAGTGCTATGGCAGTGGATTTCAGGGTGATGTCCAATTTTCGGCTTTCACCCTCGCAAAGGCGCACACGGCGCGTTTCGGTGCCGAAGCCAAGAAACGAAAACGACACGTCAATTGTAGTATCGGCAGGCAACGACAGCTCGTAATAGCCTTTGTCGTTGGTGGTAACCCCAAGGGTCATGGCTGGCACGGCAACATTGGCCAATATCACGGGATGTCTGTCGTCATCAGTCACCTTACCGTATATCGTACCTCTGCGGTTCTGTTGGGCGGAAGCTACAACAGAAAGCAACAGTAACACAATGATTATTCGCGCTCGCATGTAAATGAAAACTTGTTTTTGTCCGCTTTATTGCACTGGAAATCAAAAATAGGCGCCTAAACAAAAAAAGCCGCCCAGCAAAAGCAAGGCAGCTATATTCTATTAGAACGATGGATTACCAGCGGTTCAGGTTGCCCTGCTTGGCAGCATCCATAATGGCAGCGTACACACCTTTCTTGGTGATGGTGCGCAGACCGGCAGCCGACACTTTCAGAACCACCCACTCATCCCATTCAGGAACATAGAACTTCTTGATTCTAAGATTAGGCTCGAAGGTTCTGTTGGTTCTCTTGTTAGAGTGAGAAACATTGTGTCCGGTAATCGGCTTCTTTCCTGTGATTTGACAAACTTTTGACATGACTCTTCTATTCCTTTAGTTAACAATTGTCTTTTCCAAATGGGCTGCAAAATTACAACTTTTTCACCAAACTGCAAGCGTTTTCCCTAAAAAAGTGTCAAACTGTCGTTTTTTATCCCCCAAGCCACAGCCTTTCTCCTTCCAAAAGCATTGGCAAAGGCAAGAGTAAAACATTGTAACATACTGATTTACTTCAAAATAAAACATATTGATTTCCAGCATTGCCTTACATTTCATCTCATGCATTATTTAACCGTCACCGTTTTTTCCTATTTTTGCCGTGACAAAACAGCAATAGAAAAAGCCATGATGATTGACGATATGAAAGTAGGGGTGCTCACCTACACCATACAAGCCGACGATGCCAACGGTGCCATTTTGGAACAAGCCACCGAGGACAAGCCCCGTGTGATGATGTTCGGTATGGGTCGCGTTATGAAAGCCTTTTCCGACGCCTTGCGCGGCCTGACCAACGGCGACGCCTTCGCCTTTACCATCGTACCGGACGATGCTTTCGGATGGCCCAGCGAAGAAAACATCACCGATGTGCCGAAGACGCTCTTCATGGCCGACGGCAAGCTGCGCGAGGATCTGCTTGTTGTGGACAACGTCATCCGAATGCAGGATAAGGAAGGGCGACCCTTTGAGGGTAAAATCCTCGAAATTGCCGACGACTACGTCATCATGGACTTCAACCATCCTTTGGCCGGACACAGCCTGTTTGTCAAAGGAAAAGTGCTGGACGTACGCGAGCCTATCCTTGAAGAAATAAACCGGGAACTCGACTACCGCAAACAACACGCCCACCAGTGTCACCAGCACGGACACAGCCACTGCGGCTGTCATGACGACCATTGCGGCTGCGGCGAGAGCCACGACGGCTGCTGCCACGATGCGTAAATCATTCCGTGCATGAAAACAGACAAAACCACCCCGTTCTATCAGAAGTACCGCAACTTCATCCTATACGCCTTGATCGGCATACTCAGCACAGGGCTGGAATTTGCCGTGTATTTTCTGCTCTGCCGCTTCATGCCTTACCTTGTGGCAAACGTCATCGGGTTTCTTGGCGGCGTGCTGTGCAGCTACCTGCTGAACCGCAACATTAACTTCAAGGTGCTCGACAAAGCGATGAGCCGATTCGTGCTGTTCCTTACCATACAGCTCATCTGCCTGGCTCTTAGCACGATAATACTCTATCTATTGGTCGATCTCGCAAAGATTGACAAGCTGATTGCCAAAGGCATCACTTTGATTCCAATAGCCGTGTTGCCTTATTTTCTCAATAAAAAAATTACCTTCGGAGACCTCGGACGAAAAAATCCCCAAGCATAAACGCCGTCAGGCACAACGACATCAGTTCTTGATATGCACGTCCATTTGCGGGAACGGAATGTTGAGGTCTTCTTGCTGGAAGACCTTGTAAACCTTTTCGTTCATGCCGAAATAAACGTTCCAGTAGTCAGCGGATTTCACCCAAGCCTTTGTGCTGATTTCTACGGCATTATCGGTCATTCGATTCAGGCCTATGGCTACCGCAGGCTGCTTTAGAATACGCTCTTCATCCTCGCACAGTTGCAGCAGCACCCGCCTCGCCTTGTCAAAATCATCACCGTAGGAAATGGTGAAAGTCCAATCGACACGACGGTTTTCCGCCGTGGAATAATTGGTCATGATATTGGTCGATAGCGGACCATTGGGAACAATAACGGTCTTATTGTCAACGGTAAGCAATATGGTGTTGAAAATCTGGATGTCCTTCACCGTGCCCGACGTGCCTTGTGCCTCGATGAAATCGCCCACTTTGAACGGTTTGAAAAGCACAATCATCACGCCACCGGCAAAGTTCTGCAACGTACCGCTCAAAGCCATGCCAACGGCCAGCCCCGCCGAAGCCAGCAAGGCGACAAGCGATGAAGTGTTGATGCCCAAGATACCGATGACAAAGATGATCATGATAAAGTTGAGCACCACACGGATCAGGCTGGATAAAAAGCTGCGCAACGACACATCGGTTTGGCGCCGTTCCATTCTTCTTTCTACCGCATTACGTATCAACTTAATCGCCCATCTGCAAACGATAAAAACAAGTACAGCGGCTATGACACGGATGCCTAAGGGCACCAAATAGTTTTTCAGCAACATGGGAATCCAATCGGTCGCGGGCGCTTCTTTGAACACCTGTACCGCTTCTTCCAAGTTTGATAAAGTACTGTCTTTCACAACGTTGTTTGTCTGGGTCAAAATGTCATCTGCAAATGTCGGCATACCTGAAAAAATTGTCCGGCAAAATTACTGAATTTTACGGACATGAAAACAGACCTATTCCCACGCGAGGGAATCCTAAACAGCTTCTTCATCACTTCGAATAACACCCTCTCTCCCTATTAAATGGGATTCTCACACTGAAAAATCCCAACTAATAGGGAGGGGGCGGAATGAAGCGACAGCCCCATCTTTGCATTTGATTTTTGTCAACTAATGTTTTAGAATGAGTTTTTGAGTTTGTTAGAAACTGCTGAAGTATGGGGACGGAGCCTTTCGTTCCCATACTGCTATGCAAGCGCCCCGATTGCCCCGTTTCAAACCAACGTTTCACAATAGTGATACGTAATCAAAAAAAAGGCCCCAAGCCCACCATTACAACAATTTTGCTAATATTGCACCATGAAATAGCACCACCATGACCTCAAAAAAGGGAAGCCCAGCAAAAGAAAGCCCTATCCGCACGCAAGCCGACTTTGAAAGGTATCTGAACAATGCCGATGCCGGCGAAGCAGAGGCACAATATGAAATCGCCCGTCTTTATGGAACAGGCAGCAAGCAGCTCGGCATCGTCGCCGACCCCGCCCAATCGCTGTATTGGGTGCGTTGCGCCGCCGAACAGCAGTATGCCGAAGCCTTCAACTTTCTCGGTCTCATCTACACCCATGGCGACGGCGTGGAACCCTCCGACGAAAAGGCGTACCGATACTACGCTCAGGCGGCACAATTGGGAAGCCCTTACGCCATGAGCAACCTCGCATGGGCTTTTTTCACCGGAACAGGCATCGAAATCGACTACAAAGAGGCATTAAAATGGGCCAAGAAAGCCGAAGAAAGTGAGATTGAAAACGCAAAGCTGTTACTTGCCAACCTATATTATCATGGCTTAGGCACACGGAAGAACTACAAAAAAGCCTTCGCCCTATTTCTGCCCTTCGCACAACAAGGCGACGGCCTTTCGCAATATTACATCGCTCAGTGTTATCTGCTTGGACAAGGGGTGGAGCTTTCAGATGCCGAAGCCGCCAAATGGTTTATCAAAGCCGCCCAGCAAGATGTGCCGGAGGCACAGACACAGTTGGGCATGATGCTGGCGTCGGGGAGCGGGCTGGAGCCCAATATCGATGCCGCCGCGCACTGGTGGGACAAAGCCGCGGCAAAGGGAGAATCCACAGCCGAGCTGATGCTCTACTATTACTACGCCAATGAAAAGGCAGGCAACGACTTGAAAAAGGCACTGCAATGGCTCAGAAAAGCCGCCGAACATGGCGAAGAACAAGCCATAGAAGAATTAGAAAGTATGGAAGAACAAGCACTTAAGAATGTGTTCGCCGAAATACTGTCACAGAAAACCGACCTCGACAAGAAGAAAAAACACTGACCATGACGCTCGCAAAAAAAATAACGGCACTTTACCGCAACCCGCGCTACACCAGCCTGATCGACGCGGGGCTTTTCATACTACTAATCCTTGCCTTTCATTTCATCTACCTCGGCTGGCAGGCCATCGGCTATTGGCCCATCCAACGCACCATCAACGCTTTAATGCAGTGGGCATCCGACCTGCTGTACCGGCAGTCATGCTGGTGTTTAGAGCATGTCGTCGGCATCGATATCACCACTAAGAGTTCCGAAGGGATGATTTTCGCACTCGACCGCAACGGAAGCTGGGTTCACGTTGGTGTCATCGCCGAATGCGCCAGCCTGAAACAATGGCTGCACTGGCTTTTTCTGATGCTGCTCTTTCCCGGACCATGGAAGCACAAGGCTTGGTACATTCCCATCGGACTTGTCATTATCGAATGGACCAATGTTGTCCGCGTTTGTGGCATTTTCACAGCATTGGTACATTGGCCCAACTCCTTCCACATCACCCACGACTATGTCTTCAAGGCGTTTTTCTATTTCATGATATTCCTGATGTGGGTGCTCTGGGTGGAAGTCTTTGTACATCCCAAGCGAAAAAAAACAAATAAGAACGAACAGGCATTACAGGGCCCCTGACCTGCTTTTCAACGCAACAAAACCCAATACGATGAACGATACCAACAACACCATTTTTGTCTTGGACGCCGGCGGAACCGGATTCAAGTTCAATGCCATGCGCGATTTTCGCCAGATCATCGACACCTTCACCATTCCTTCGGCTGCCGACAGCCTCGACGCGGTGCTGCACAAAATCATCCAAGGCTTCCGCATGACGGAAGAAAGCTGCGGCTGCCGTCCCCGCGCCATCAGTTTCAGCTTCCCCGGCCCTGCCGATTACCGCAACGGCATTATCGGCGACTTGGGCAACCTGCCCACTTTCCGCGGCGGTGTGGCGTTGAAGCCGATGCTCGAAGAGATCTTTCAGGTACCCGTCTTCATCAACAACGACGGTGACTTGTTTGCCTACGGAGAGGCTTTGGGCGGTTTCCTGCCCGAGATCAACAAGATGCTCGAACGCGAAGGCAACCCCAAACGCTACAGAAACCTGATCGGCGTGACCTTGGGCACGGGCTTCGGCGGCGGTATCGTCCTCAACGGAGTACTGCTCGACGGTGACAACTCGGCAGGAGGCGAGATCTGGTGCACACGCAACAGCCTCTACCCCGCCAGCAATGCCGAAGACAGTGTCACCATCCGTGCCGTGCGACGGGTGTATGCCCGCGAAGCGCATATTGCCTTTGAACAAGCCCCAGAACCAGCCGACCTCTTTGAAATCGCCATGGGACGCAAGGAAGGCGATAAAGCCGCCGCCTTGAAAGCCTGGGAAGAGTTAGCCACCGTATTGGGCGACATCTTGGCCAATACCGTCACCCTGATCGACGGCCTGATTGTCATTGGAGGCGGTTTGTCAGGCGCATGGCCGGTTTTCATGCCTACGCTCATCGAAAAAATGCGGCAGCCGTTCACCGACCTGAATGGCAATAGCTTTGCACGTACCGAGTTGCAAGTGTTCAACCTGCAAGACCGCGCCGACCAGCTCCGCTTTACGGAAAAGACCGGAAAGATGGTCAAAGTGCCGTTTGGCGACAAAGAAGTGTGGTACGATGCCAGCAAACGTACCGGTGTAGGCATCACCCGATTGGGCACCTCGTCAGCCGTTGCAATCGGCGCCTATGCCTTCGCCATGCACGAGTCGGAAGGGAAGTGATCAAAATTCCCGGATAGCCCGCACACAGTGTGTTCCGGTTTTGATGGAATCGGCAGCATGGATAGTGCTGTCTCCTTCTTCATACCGGAATGCGACAGCCATATCCTTGTTGCCTTCAAACTCCGTGCTCGACCAATAGGACTTCCCCTCCAGCGTGGGCAAATCATGGGCTTTCAGCACCACATTCAGCTCTTGATAATGGAGCAACAGCGAGCGCAACTCATTGGAAGAAGGAACGTACCAGTGGCGAAAGGTGAGCTGCTCGCCGACAAGAAGGTCGTTTTTCGCCACGCCCCACCCGACAGCAGGAAAACCCGACAAGTCGAAGTTGTCTCTGATGATATTGGCATTGCTCCAGCCATTGTTACGATTCGTGGCTTCGGTGGCAACATGGGCATGTAAGTCGTCGCACCAAACGGCATGGGTCTCATCAAGCGAAAGCAACTTGCCGTGTGCCCCACCGGAATGGGTCTGAAAAACAACGCCTTCCACTCCTCCTTTTTGGTAAAAGTCGCCTACCGAATAAGTTGGCAAATCAGGTTCCTCACCGCCACCAAACGGATCGTCAGGAGGCGTACAAGCCACAAAGAACACGACTGCCAGCATCATGATTACAGATGATTTTTTCATAGCATTTTATTTGAAGACAAAATTAACCATTTATACAACAAAATCACAATCGGCATTCTATTGTCTGTCAGTGACAAAACTCCATCGCCCCTCCTTTCTCACAGCCTTTCCATCACATCGGCAAGCAGGCGGTTGAAATCGATGACCCTATCGGGCTTGGGCGAGTAGCCAAGCACCACAACGACAAGGTCTTTTGAAGGAATGATATAAATCTGCTGTCCGTCGTGTCCGTCACAGGCGAACATGTCACGCGGCACATCGGGCAGGCTGCCGCCTCTGTTGAGCCAGAAGAACGCCCCGTATTTGCCTCTGCTGTCGGATGCCGACGTCACGGAATAGTCCACCCACTCGGCGGGAAGCACCTGCTGTCCGGCAAAACGGCCTTTGTCTAAAAACAACTGCCCGAAACGGGCGTAGTCGCGTGCCGTAGCATACAAATACGAAGAGCCGACAGGCGTGCCCGCCATATCGACTTCAAAACGTGCCGTGGTGATGCCTATCGGATAAAACAGCCGATGCCAGATATAAGCATAGAACATCGAATCCGAGGGAAAACGTTCTTTCAGATAACGGCAAACGATATTGGAAGATCCTGACGAATAATACCAATGCGTATTTGGCTCATATTCAAGTGGTTTTTCCATGGCATAACGTCCCATGTCGGCTTCCCTATGCAACATGAGGTTGACATCGGAACGGCTGCCGTATGACTCGTTCCATTCCAAACCGCTCTGCATCTGCATCAGGCTGTTCAGTGTGATGGCTTTTCGTCCGTCGTCTTGCCATTGTGGGACGTCCATCGGCGCATAAATGTCAATCATTCCGTCGGAAGCCATCAGTCCGGCAATAGCGTTGGTAAAGCTCTTCGCCATGCTCCAGCTCAGCAGCAGAGTATGGGCATCGAAGCCCTGCCGATAGCGTTCGGCCACCGGAACGCCATGGTGCAGCACGACAAAGGCGAAAGGAGTGCCGCTGTAGGCTTGATCGTCGATAAAAGCCTTGGCTATGGGAGCAAGGCGTGCCACACAAGCCGAATCCACGAGGCTGTCGGCAATACGGTCTCCCAAAGGCCAGCAGGTCGTATCCGGATTGTAAGGCGGTCGTAGCTGCAAGGGAAAAGTTTGTCGTCTAAAATCGTCCGTATTGGCATCACAGAGCAACGTTGCCCCGAAACCGTCGCGACACACCGCCACCGACTTGCTCCAAAGGAAACGGCTGGTAACGGTTTTCGCCTCATAATCCACCTTGTTGCGCGTGAACCGTATGAACGAGAATTTCAGGTCTAACTGCTCCACGGAATCGGCATTACGGCCGGAAACAAACACCGCAGAACAAAGGTTTTTCGCCGCATAGCCCGTGATGATACACATCAGGCTGTTCAGATATATCACACCGGCAATCAAGGCGGCGACAAGCAAGCCTAAAAGGATTCGAAGTAGAGTCTTTGTTTTCATAATATATTGTATTACATTGCATTACACATCAAACGTCCGACAACTCATCTTTCTTCCCAAACAAGTCGGACTGCATCATTTCTTTGCAAAAGTATCATTTTTCCTATTGTAACCTTTATGATCATGACTTTTTATTGACCGCAAGTGGTTTGGCTTTGATACGGCACAACCCTTTTACTCTCTCGGTTTGAAGGGAACTGACAACAATACCATAGCATCAGCGAAACACCTGTTTTATTAGAATTACATATATTATTATCTGTTTTTGTGAGCATTCAACATTTTTTGCTACAAAATCAAGAAAAATACAAATGATTTTTTTGATTTTTGCGCTCGTAATTTCATATTTTGTTTTTGCAGTTTCCTCCATAGAAGCGCTAATTTTATTGTTTCTTGTT
>JBGYXG010000090.1:0-3339 GCA_041842465.1 Candidatus Limimorpha sp. | reverse complement strand
GTAACCGATATAGGAAACGAAGTCGAAAATCCGTTTCCCGACGGGGAAGAGCAGCCTTAAATCGTTGTCGATGGAGGCGGTCGGGGTTTGCAGGTTTTGGGCGACGAGGCTGCCGTTGTTCAGGTCGGTGCCTAAGGCATGGTTCCACTGGCGCGAGAAACGGGTCTTGTTGTCTATGTAAAAGCCTTCGTCGTTGCGGTTGAGCGTGATGGTGCCGAAAAGGCGGTTGTCGCGGTAGCGGTTGTCGATTTGCTCGGTGTAGAACAAGGTGTCGGCAGCCAGGTAAAAGGTGTTGTGCTGACCGACGGAATGTCGCTGCAAATCGTTGATATAGTACAGGTTGACCCGAAGTTGGGTCTTGCTGTTGAGGGGCGTTAGCGTGTTCAGGTTGAGCAGGTGGGGGCGGTTGTCCAAGTAGCGTTTGGCATTGAAAAGCGGTGTAGAAGCCGACTTGAGGCTCAGTTCTTCGCCCAAGGCTTGGGGGCGTTCTTCGGCTCCGGGGTCGTAGCTGAATCTCATCGTATAGTGACTCAGGTCATCGCCTGTGTTGTTGGTACGATAGGCCGCCAAAAACTGGGCTTTGCCTGAAAACAGCATGGGGGTCAGGTCGAGGTTCCAGAGGAAAGGCCATGCTCCTACGCCCACCTTGGCGGAGCCAGTGAGGGCTATGTTTTTCGACAGCTTGATGTTGATGGAAGCCTGCTCCGAACCGACACGGTCTTCCAACATCTTGATGGGCTGGTGGTTCTCATAGACCTCGACTGACGAAACGGATTGATGGGGGAGGTTTTTGCTCACGGCGGTGTAGTTGCCGTCCATCAGGTCCATGCCCTCCACGTAGAACTTTTGTATGGGAAGGCCTTGGTAGGTGATTTTGCCGTTGTCCTCCACCTCAATGCCGGGCATTCGTTTCAGCACGTCTTCGATGCTCTTGTCTTGTTTCTGCACGAAAGAGCCGACGATGTATTCCAAGGTATCGCCTTTTTGCTCGATACTTCGGGCACGGACGGTAACCCCCTTGAGCTGTTGTATTTCATCGTGTAAACAGAAATTTACGGTTTGGCTGCGGTTGGCGATGCGAAGCGACTTTTTCTCAAAGAAAGCCGAATTGACTTTTAATTCCAAACTGTCGCCTGGCAGCTCGACGCTGATTTTGTAGTTGCCGTCTCCGTCGCTGACGCCGAAAGCCGCCATGCTACGGCTATCAACGGCATATACCATCACGTTGATATTGGGTAGGGGCAGGTTGGCGGTGTCGCTCACACGACCGCTGAGCAAGGTCTGGGCTATCAAAGCTTGAACCGGCAACAGAGCGATTAGCAACAAGGGAAGTGCTTTTTTCATTTTTTATATCTTTAAGATATCGGTGCTATCGGTTTTTTTTATTAAAAAGCGAACGCTATGTTATACGCTTATATGTTAGTCAAAACACTTGCGGCTTTCCTGCACAAAACCTGTTCCGCCTTTGAAGAATCCTCTTTCGGTACCCAATCGCTGCCAACAAACATAAGCATATATAATGTCGTGGTAAGGGAAAGCAGATGCAATCATTTTAGTTCTATCGGATTGTTCCGTGATTTCAGAGCAGTATGGACTCTTTTTGCCATGTCATCATCCAGCCTGTCGTCAAATTCCAAAGTGTTTGAATGGGAATGTGTCGCATTAAAAAAGTCTTGCTTGGTCGTTTTTATGAAATCCTTTTCTTCCCAACCGATCACGGTCTGTTCAGGCAGGGTTTCTATGGAAAGGAATTCGAAACGGTAATGATCTTGCGTGTCACTTATATTCATGATAAGCCCCGGCAATCCACCGAATTTATACGGACCATCATTGAAAGGCAACTCATTCGTAAACCACGCCTTCCAAGTGCGTCCGCCGAAATTGCAAATGGCTTTCTGGCACAGATAACCCTCTATATATGCCATATCGTCCAAGATCTCCCACTCGAACGGATATAATTTTTCCTTATACTCGTAAAGATCGCCCAAAAACAATTGATCCGTTATCGTCATCTCTCCATCCGGATAATTCTTGTAGATGGAATATTGGTACCTGCACGCATAATCTTTCACTGCTCCGCTCTGCACCCATTGGAGGAGCAAGCCTTCGTTTTGTTTCTGCCTGCCAATCCGTTCACATTCATATTTTCTATAACTTTGAAAATTGCTAATCGTGTTGCCAATGAGCAGTACCATTTTTTCGGTGCCAGTCCGTTGAAAATCAGTGGTGTCCTCGTGATATTTCAATCGATAGGTTACCATCAACTTGGCGTTGTCAAGCTCTTTCAAAGGAGCGAACCATTGCAATTGTGCTTCGACCTGAAAACATGCAGCAAGCGATATAATGACGATTAGGTAAATACTTCTGTTTTTCATAATATATTGGTATTAAAATTTAGTCATTTTATAAACAAACTACGAATTGTGATGGCGAGGAGATATGTATTTTCGTCTCCTCACCATCACCGTATTACTCATGATCAGTCTTCAATGTGAATACCGCAAAGTACTTCGTATGCAGCCTGCAAATCTCCCAAATTGCAAACTATGCAATAATGACAGTCGTTTTCAGAACAGCACACAATGATGGTATGACAAGGATTATCTGCAGCCTTCACCTGCTTTGGTGCGGCGAATGTGAACAGTCCCAGGAAAGCCAGGACAAACATGGTTTTTCTAACAATATTTTTCATTTCATTAAAATTTGATGGTTAATATTTCAATTGAAAACATCCGTCGGCTTTGATTTGCGAAGCCAAAAACAGCTATTCCATTTGCCTGCCCATCTCGGACATCCCGCAAGGCGAATAAAATGCCACCCTTGCCGGAGCCGCCGCCTGAAATGCTTCAGGCAACGGAGGCCGCAACTCGAATGAACCTGTTCTTGCCCAGCACCCAAATGAAAGGCTGTTTCCTGCCATGGCATCCCCTTCCGGCAAACGGCAAGGCATACACCTTGCCTTCATCCGAAGAGATGGTTGTGGAATGATTTGTTGCCAATAGAATGGGGAAAATGATGCTCGAAACGGACAATAATCCTGCCTTCTCGCTTTTTCAATGGGCGATACCGGAAACTTTCCTATTGACAGACATGGCTTCATGACCGTTTCCTTTCAAAAAGGTTTGTCACTGCAATATTACGCATTATTTTTTCATTTGTCAAGTATTTTTGCTGTTTTTTTGAAAAAATGCAATTCATTCACAATCTGCATGTTGAATCTATGGCTTCTTGTTTTGTAACAATCACGCCCATTTTACAAAAAAACACTACCTTTGCCGTCTGAAAACTAATTGATAATCCGATAAAATCATGACACAACGACACATCATCGCTTCCGCC
>JBGYXG010000089.1:0-23208 GCA_041842465.1 Candidatus Limimorpha sp. | reverse complement strand
TGAAAAATACCGCAACAAACTGACATACAGTACGGTAAAATTACAATACCTACACGAAAATACGGACCGAAAAACGGATACGAAGAAAAAAACAAAGGAAAAACATCAAAATAAGAAAACAACTATTACATATATAAAGGGTTTCCGTACTTTCTTCCGAACTTATCGTTCAAAAACACCATTGCAATGCCTACTTTCGGAAGATAAGAAAATAGTCAACAATAAATTGACAACCAGTATTATATGTAAAATAGCAAAAAAACAATACCACAGATAATCATCTATGATATTGTTTTATAATTACTTAGATGTAGAAGTCGTCGTAGAGACCAAATGCCAACGGCAATCGGCTCTCTTCCGGTCACCTGTTGAAATCCACAGCAGTTACCACCTTATCGTCTATTGACAATCAGCTTCTGCACTTCTCTATGGCCATCAGCGGTCGTAATGATCAAGACGTAAACACCTTCCCTCCATTCCGACACATTGATATTATTGTCATCACGACGCACGGCAAGCTCCCTTCCGAACATGTCAAAGCAACGGCAATCGGCAACGTTTCCTTTCAACACAACGATTTTTTCCGCCGGATTCGGGAACACTACAATAGAATGCTCGCCAAACTCCCCAATGTCATCAGGATTATAGATGCCTACAATAGAAAGCGTATCGGTTGAAGCCTCGCAAGCATTGTCATAAACCGTAACAATGTGGTAATTAGCAGTATCACCAACAAGCACATTGTCGTCAAAAGAATAAGGCGTCTGACCGGCTTCAAATGGCACTTGTCCCAAGACGGCACCATCACGGTAAACATTGAATCGCACCACATTGCCCGTCGATCCTGCCATTGGAGCTTTCCAAGACAACAGCACAGGACACAAAGTATCCCTTCCTTCAGGGGTAACGTTTTCCACCATAAAATCAACTGCAGGGTCGCAAGTAACCACAGGACCATCTGTCGGTTTAGCAATCTCAGCCAAACAAGCCATATTCATCTGGCAGTAACGCTGCGACATCTCCCAACTGTTGACACTGGTTCCAATCGTATCGCCTGAGGTATGAATATAAGGACTGTAATGTGTCAAATCCTCAAATGGATAAATCCCCATATAGCCATGATTATTAAAAGAGGTGTGGTCGCTGTCACCCTGCGTGAAGTTAACATGCCGAATCGGCATTTGCGGGAAATACACTTCACCTATGTTTCTATAATAGGCGCCTATCGGTTCCACCGTGTTCGGATAAATACAATCGATGTGGATGTCTCCGTAAAGATAACCATTCATGTCGTTGTTGAAATAGCCAAGAATGTCCATACCTTGCGACTGGCAGCGCGAAGCATAGGCTTCACTCCCAACCAACCCCACTTCTTCCGCCGAAAAAGTGCAATACACAATGGAATACTCGAATTTATGCTGTGTCATGATTCTGGCCGTTTCAAGCACACTTGCCACACCTGTGGCATTGTCGTCGGCTCCGGGACAAGAACCGTAGAATGCGTATGAATCGTAGTGACTGCCGCAAACCACATAACTGTCAGGATACAATGTGCCGCGCTGTATGGCAATCACATTGGGCGAAGAAGCCCCACCCCACACGGTAAAAGGCTGCAACTCCACCTCTAATCCCAAGGCTTGGAACTTAGCCTTGATCCACGCCAAAGCCGTGTACGCCCCTTCAGAGTCATAAATACGGTTTTGCAAGGACTGCAAATAAGAAACCGTGGCCGTAATAGAGTCTTTGTTGACTTGATCCATCATTTGACGAATATTTGGATTTTCCGCAGAAACGACTGGGAAATCGCGGGTCAAACGAGGCAAAGCGGCCTCATTATTGAAAACGGCCACCATTCCATCATTTTTATAGGGACGAAGCGCCTTGTCAACAGGCTTCATCACCAAAAAATCTTCATTTCGATACAAGCAATGGCCATTTTGCCGTTCACGTTGCAAATAGCTTTCCTGCCTATCTGCACAGCAATATACCAAACAGTACACATCCGTTTCCTCAAAAGCCTTTTCTTCGAGCAATACCATCTCCTCCGCATTGAATGCTTCGGCAGTAGCTATCACCCAATCATTCGAATAATGATGAATGGAAAGGTCGTCACGCCGGAATAAACTCTCAAGTTCCTCTTGCGATTGATACGACATCATGACCAAACTTCCAGCAAAAAGCTGTGACGAGAAAAAAACGCAAATAATAAATACAAAAAAGTTTTTCATACCATGAATTTTAAGTGTTTATGTTGTTAGAAAATCTATTCTTCGGTCCTGCGTCCACTTTGAACGCTATCGAAAGAAAGTGTAAAAGTAGCATTTATTTCGTAACCGAAAGCGTTTTTTATTGCAACCGACCAAAGATTGAAAACCTTCATTTGAAGGATTTCCATTACCACATGGGGCTGGCATCATTCTCACCACCTGACAGGTCTTACCCAAAACGAAGTGTTCCAATATCGTTTAAGCATGCGCATTGTCTAAGACAAACAATATCAACGACATAGCCTCATCGCACCTTGCAACACCTATTTTGTAACATTCATGCAATCCGACACTTGCAAGAGATCGTTCGGCAATTCCTCCGCTTCGATCGACTTCTCTCTTCAAAAAAGGCATGGAGTTTTTCTATGTCAGCGTAACACATTCAGACAATATTTGTACTTTTGTCGGTTGATGCCGTCAAAATAAAAAGCGGCTTTATGCGTTTTTACATCGACAACCACTACACAATGAAAAAATACATATTGATTCTTTTGGCCTTGTTGTTCGTGATGACGGACATTGAACTGTACGCCCAACGCCGCAATCCCGCCAAGAATGCCGATCTCGCCTTCGGACGCAAGCAGTATTCCGAAGCCGTTGACCGCTATAAAAAAGCCTATAAAAAAAGCAGACGCAACAAGGAAGAGCGCAACCGCATCAGTTTTCAGATGGGTGAATGCTACCGTCACATCGGGCTTCCCAAGCGCGCCGAACCTTATTATAAACGCGTGTTGAAATCCGATTATCCGAATGCACACCCCGAGGTTTATCTCTCCCTTGGCGAAACGTACAAGATGAATGAAAAATTCGACGACGCCATAGAATGCTACAACCGGTACTCGCAGCTGGTGCCGACCGACAACCGCGGAAAGATAGGCGCTGAAACGGCTGCCATGATCAAAGATTGGATTGAAAATCCGTCGAAATACGAGTTGAAAGAGATGAAAAAACTCAACACGACACGATATTCCGACTTTTGTGCCGTATGGTCCAACTCGAACTACAACGAAATCATCTTCACCTCCTCCCGCGACGGTGCCACCGGCAAGGAAAAGGATGCCATTAACGGTCAGCGTTTTGCCGACTTTTTCATGTCGAAACAAGACCGTAAAGGCGACTGGAGCACGCCCGTCATTGCCGATGAAAGCGAAAACGTGAACACGAAAGCCAGCGAAGGTGCGCCTTTCTTCAACTCGAAGTACACCAGGATGTACTACACGCGCTGTCAGAACGGCGAACACCGCAAAAACGGCTGCCAAATCATGGTGGCTGCAAAGAGCGGTGGTGCGTTTGCCAACGCCCGTCCCGTTGAAATCAAAGGCATCGATACCCTCGACATTGTGGGGCACCCCACACTCTCCGACGACGAATTGATCATGTATTTCTCCTCGGATCGCAAGGGGGGCTTTGGCGAAAAAGACATTTGGGTCACCACGCGCAAATCGACCAACGACGCCTTTGAGCGCCCTTTCAACGTCGGCCCCACCATCAACACGGCTGGCGACGAGCTTTTTCCCTTCCTGCGTAATGACACCACGCTTTACTTCGCCTCGAACGGACACGGCGGCATGGGTGGCCTCGACATTTTCATGGTCACCATCGACACTTCCGGCAACTGGGGTGAACCCGTCAACCTGAAATCACCTATCAACTCCACCAGCGACGACTTCGCCATCATCTTCCACCCCACCGAGGAACGTGGCTTCATCTCCAGCAACCGTGGCAACACGCGCGGCGTTGACAACATCTATTATTTCGAACAGCCCGCCATTCTGTTCACCTTCTCTGGAACCGTCAAAGACGAAAAAACGAATCAATTTGTCGAAAACGCGAACGTCCGTATGGTCGGCTCCGACGGATCGAGCATGATGACACGCACCAACAGCAAAGGATTTTTCAGTTTCAGCGAAAGCCAACTGAAAGGCAATACCAACTACGAAATCACCATCGACAAAGCCAACTACTTCACCTATAACGCTACGGAAACCACTGTCGGTCTTGAGTTTAGCAAGGACTTCGAAAAGGAATACGTCATTGAGCCGATTCCCGAAGACCCCATCATGCTGCCCGACATCCTGTACGATTTGGGAAAATGGGATTTGAAGCCACAGTTTGAAGACTCCTTACAAGGATTGATCGAAACACTGCAAATCAACCCGACCATAACCATCGAGTTGGCTTCGCACACCGACAGCCGCGACACGGAGGAACGCAATGACATTCTCTCTCAAAAGCGCGCACAATCAGTCGTAGATTATCTGATTATCAGAGGAATAGATCCATTACGACTGACCGCAAAAGGCTATGGCGAAAGGGTTCCTCGCACATTGCAAAAAGATGTCAAGGTTCACGGACACGCTTTCAAGGCCGGCACTGTTTTGAACGAAGCCTTTATCAATAGTCTATCGAGCAACGATGCCAAGGAAGCCGCACACCAAATGAACCGACGCACGGAATTTCGCATCCTGAGCAAGGACTTTGTCCCAAGAGACAATATCGGTGACAACCAGTCGGTACACATCGCCATCAATCCCCAGGAAGAGAATTTCGTTTTGTTCAACCAGAACAAAGCGGGCTATTTCTACTTCAACGTCAATGTAGACGGTTACGGCGAAACATTCACCTACAGCCAGAATGCCGACCTGCTCATTTCGGAGGCCCAGGCTTTGAAACTCCTTAAAGAAGGGCGGATCAACCGCGACAATTTCAAGGGCAACACGGAAGAAATTCTCGGAACGGGCAGCATTGCCGAAGGTGCCGTTTTCACCGTGAAAGAGATGCGCCTTGCCGGACGTAGCATTTACAACGTGGAAGTCAAGGTTAGAAAACGCATGGTCGAGGAATGGGTCATCGGACAAAAGACCTTGAAACAGTTCGGCAACTATCAATTCGACACAAAGACCAAGAAACTCATATTCAACTAATGGACAATCAACGATACCGTCTCAGAGGCGTTTCCGCCGAAAAAGAAGACATACACAATGCCATCAAGAACCTTGACAAAGGTCTCTATCCCAATGCGTTCTGCAAGATCATCCCCGACATTCTCGGCAATGATCCGGAATATTGCAACATCATGCACGCCGATGGTGCCGGGACCAAGTCCTCATTGGCCTACCTTTATTGGAAGGAAACCGGCGACATGTCGGTGTGGGAAGGCGTGGCTCAGGATGCCGTGGTGATGAACACCGACGACCTGATTTGCGTTGGAGCCACCGACAACATGCTGCTCTCCTCTACCATTGGCCGAAACAAGAATCTTATTCCCGGCGAAGTCATCTCCGCCCTCATCAACGGAACAGAGCATTTCTTGGAAAAGCTGCGCCAGCTCGGCATCGGCATCCACCTCACAGGCGGCGAGACTGCCGATGTGGGCGACTTGGTACGCACCGTCATCGTTGACAGTACTGTAACCACAAGAATAAAGCGTAACGAGGTCATTGAGAACCACATACAGCCCAAGGATGTCATTGTGGCCTTTGCTTCATTCGGGCAAGCCAGTTACGAGGACAGCTACAACGGAGGCATGGGCAGCAACGGACTTACTTCGGCCCGCCACGATGTGCTTGGGCATTATCTGGCAGAAAAATACGCCGAGAGCTACGACCACAGCATACCCGAAGATTTGGTATATGCCGGTCCTCACCAACTCACCGAACCGACCGAAATTGAAGGCGTTGACGTGGGTAAACTTATCCTATCCCCCACCCGCACTTACGCTCCGCTGATGATACCCATCCTGCAATCGTTCAGGAAGCAGATACACGGCATCATCCATTGCAGCGGCGGCGCACAGACCAAGGTGCTGCATTTTGTGGACAAGCTGCACATCGTGAAAGACAACCTTTTCGAGTTGCCTCCCCTTTTCCGCATGATTCAGGAAGCCTCGCACACCGACTGGCACGAGATGTACAAGGTGTTCAATGTGGGCCACCGCTTGGAAATCTATACCGATGAAAAATCCGCCAACGAGATGATGGAAATTGCCAAATCATTCCATATCGAAAGCCAAATCATCGGACATGTGGAAGATTCTAACAGAAAACAGCTGACAATTCGGAGCAAATACGGCGTGTTTGAATATTGAAACACATCACGCAGCATTGAGGTTGTGTCCCACCGCAATCTTCGGATGCAAAGAATACCGGTTTATTCAGTTTTTCAGGCAAAAAATGCATTACGCAAAATGCGTAGCATCTTCGGAATGTTTTTCTTCGACATAGCACAAAGAACATTCTGCATATTTTGAGATTTTTGCATGATAAAAACCCGTTCCGCAAGAAAACTTTCTACGTGTCATGCAAGAAAACGAACCACTTCCACAATAATCGCTGCCGGGATAAGCAATAAAAGCGTACTTTTGCACCCTAATATCAACAACAAAAGCGATTTTCGACCTGTGGACATCACCGAAAAACTAGAAGTTATCAAGCATCGTTGGGAAGAGATGGGCGAACAGTTGGCCGACCCCGCTGTCGTTGCCGACATGAAACGCTACGTCAAGCTGAACAAAGACTACAAAGACCTTGAACCTTTAGTAAAGGCTTATAAAGAATACCGTTTGCTACAAGGCAATTTGGAGGAAGCACGTGTCATGCTTGAATCGGAGAAAGATGATGAATTGCGCAAGATGGCGGTTGAAGAAATCGACAATGCCCAAGACCGCATCGAGCAACTGGAGCAAGACATCCGCCTGATGATGATTCCCAAGGACCCGCAAGACAGCAAGAACGCCTGCATGGAAATCCGTGCCGGTACTGGAGGTGACGAAGCCTGTCTGTTTGCCGGCGATTTGTTCCGGATGTATGTAAAATACTGCGAAACAAAAGGTTGGAAGATTGAGATTAGCTCTGTCAGCGAAGGCAGCAGTGGCGGTTACAAGGAAATCGATTTCACTGTTTCAGGCGACGGCTGTTATGGCATCCTGAAATTTGAATCGGGGGTGCACCGCGTGCAGCGGGTGCCGAAAACCGAAGCGCAAGGACGCATCCACACCTCAGCCGCATCGGTGGCTGTTTTGCCCGAAGCCGAAGAGTTCGACGTGGACATCAGCGAAGGTGAAATCAAATGGGACACTTTCCGTTCCAGTGGCGCCGGTGGACAAAACGTGAACAAGGTGGAATCAGGGGTGCGCCTGCGTTATGTCTGGAAAAATCCCAACACAGGCGTTGCCGAAGAAATCCTTATCGAATGCACCGAAACCCGCGACCAACCCAAGAATAAGGAAAGGGCCTTGTCGCGCCTGCGCACACGCATCTACGACTTGGAATACCAAAAATACATCAACGACATCTCCGCCAAACGCAAAACCATGGTCTCTACCGGCGACCGTTCGGCTAAAATCAGAACCTATAACTTCCCGCAAGGCCGTGTCACCGACCACCGTGTGGAAGGTCTGACGGTCTATAACTTAGCTGCCGTCATGGATGGAGACATTGACGAAATCATCAACAGGCTGCAAATGGCAGAGAATGCGGAAAAAATGAAAGAAAACTTAGAATAACCATGGACAAAAATCAACTTTTTGAACAAATCAAGAAAAAGCAGTCCTTTCTTTGCGTAGGATTGGACACCGACCTCGACAAAATTCCACAGGAACTGTTGGCCACCGACGACCCCGCCTTTGAGTTCAACAAACAAATCATCAACCACACTGCACAATATGCGGTGGCCTACAAACCCAACACGGCTTTTTACGAAGTGAATGGCTCCAAGGGCTGGCTAAGTTTGGAACATACAATCCAATACATCCGCAACAACCATCCCGACATCTTCATCATTGCCGATGCCAAGCGCGGTGATATTGGCAACACCTCCGCCAACTATGCCAAAGCATTCTTCAACAACCTTAAAGTTGATGCGCTCACCGTAGCGCCCTATATGGGAAAAGATTCCGTTACGCCTTTCTTGAATTTCGACGGCAAATGGGTCATCTTGCTTGCCCTGACATCTAATGTCGGGTCCAAGGACTTTCAATACCTGAACGTCGGTGACCGGCTGCTCCACCAGCAAGTGCTTCAAACCTCCACCGAATGGGCTTCTTCCGAACAGATGATGTTTGTGGTAGGCGCCACCCATCCCGAAGAACTCGGTGGCATCAGAAAGCAATTGCCCGATTACTTCTTCCTTGTTCCCGGCGTCGGCGCACAAGGCGGTGACTTGCAAGCGGTTGCCAAAAATGGTCTCAACAATGAATGCGGCTTATTGGTCAACTCTTCAAGAGGCATCATCTACGCCTCCAATGGCAGCGATTTTGCCGTTAGAGCGGGAGAAGAATCGCAAAAACTGCAAAGCCAAATGGCTGTCATCTTGAAAGAAAACGGATTGGTATAACACGAGTGATCATCGCTACCATCTATCATGGAAAAAGCCACCTTGCGGTGGCTTTTTTTCGTTCCGATAAAAGCAAGATTTACTTTGACACTGCAAAGCGATGGCTTACTACGGCTCCATTTTCCATGCGGACACGGACAAAATAAACGCCATTGCTCAGCCCATCAAGTTCAAGCTGTACCGAATCTTCGGAAACCTGCTGCGACAATACGCGCTGTCCCATGGTGTTGAAAACTTCAACATCTGTCAGGCTTTTGCCTTTAACATTCAGCTTGTCGGAAGCCGGATTCGGATAAATAAGGATCTGGCTGTAGATTTCACCTACTCCATCCGGCGTTGTGGTAAACGTCAGATCTTCACCGTAAATCTTTTCTCCATTGAGTTCGGCATAAGCACGAACCATGTAGATCGTGCTGGGATTCAAGTCGTTCACATCGGCAGTAAACATATTGCCATTCATCACGCCTGCTGCGGTATAAACCGTAGGTGACGTCACTTTGCGATATTCAAAACCAACCGCATCGGCAATGCCACCCATCACCTTACCCACAAAAGTAGCGCTTGTAGCGGTAATATTTCTCACTTCAACCGTTGTGACGGTAAGCTCACCCGTTCCTTGGAGCGTGGAAATCAAATGAGAAGCTTCTTCGCCGAAAGCACCATTGCCATCAACCAACAAGTTGTTATTGCTATCAAAAATCTTATAATAACCGTTTCCATTCGAGCAACAGATACCGTCGCCTTGCGAATCATAAATGACGAAGTTAATGCATTCATTCTTGGGAACGACAACTTTTTCAACATGAAGCTGTGTGGCTGTTCCACCGATCAGCGTGGAATAAGGTCCACCGGAAGCAAGCACCGTCATATCGGAAGCAAACACTTTCCACGTAGTCTGGTTGCCGAACTTATCCTGCATAATATGGATTTTCAGTTCTTCTTCGTCTCCCTGCATGTCGAGATTCACCCATTCGCCACAGGTGGCGGAAATGGTTTTGGAATGATCATAAGGCTGTCCGTTGGCTTCAACAATACTGAACTTGACATTGTGAGTGCCAAAAGGAAGATTCACAGCCATATTAATATTGGAACTGGAATATGAAGCCAGGTTGCCTGTCCATGTGTATTCCGTGGTTGCTCCTTCGCATTCCGCCTTAAACTTGATCTCTGTCAGTGCTTGAAGACCGGCATTCTCAATACGCATGGAAAAGTTTTTCTGTTGTACACAACTCGTCGCATTGGTCATGGTCACCTGTGAAATCATCGGATAGATGGGATTTTCCGTGCCAATCATCTGACCCAGTTCACAAGCCGAAAGAATGGGGCGTGTGGGAGTGCCTTGAAATTTTTCGCTCACCCAAGCCAAGAAGAAAATATGGTCAAGATTGACCGCTACCCCATTCGGACTTCCGATAGACTCGGGAATCTGATATTCGTAGGTTTTCGTAATCAGCGTGCCCGCTGTTGTCGGGCTAATACCATCGCCCCAAGTGCTGGGTGTAATAATGTCGCGAAGCGCATGCATGTGGCAGTATTGCCCATTAATCCATTGTGAAGGATTGGTCGATCCGCCTGACTGACTGCCCATGATGCTGTCCTGTAGCATGGCTACTGTGAGATAGTTCTCTTCTGACGAGCTATTGCCGGTATAATACACCTCAACGGTGACTGTTGCAACCCTTGTGACCGGGTTGATAACGGCCTGTCCGCCAACATTCAGCTCAGAAGGCTGAGCCAACTGCGCATTGCATAAACTCATCCATGCACCTCTGCCTTGCGCCGATGCGGTTGAACGATTGGCAACACCTGCTGGGAAACCGCTAATATTAAATCCTGACTGTATTGTCAAGCCGTCTGAAGTGTTAAGGTTAGGAAAAGAAGTAGGCGAATAGGTTCCGCCATGCACATTAATTGCCCACACCCTGCCCGGGTTATTAGCCATGATCTGATTTGCAATAACATGTCCATCAGGACAATAGCCACAATTCCTTCCTGTAAATTCTTCCAATATTACGTTTCTATTGGAAGGTTCTGTGGAAACAAACTGCTGTGCATGCAACGGGAAAGCAAACGCCAACAATGCCAAAAGTGATAAATAAAGCTGTTTTTTCATAGAAATTAATTAAGATGATTGAACGATATTGAATAATGCTGCAAAAATACTACAATTCCCGAAATCTTGGTGAGGGTTAGAAAGATATCGAATAAAATATGCGTCCCGAAACGCTCAGGACGCATATTTCAAGTTTCAAGACGAATGTTATTCATCCGGCATCAAATGCCTTCGATGATGGTAGTCCAGCCAAACTCATCGGGTTCAGTGCCATACTGAATGCCACGCAGTTTGTTGTACAGCTTTTCGCTCCACTTGCCGGGTTTTCCGTCGCCAAACTGGTATGATTTTCCCGTCTCGGGGTCATCGATACGTGAGATGGGGCTGATCACGGCAGCCGTGCCGCAAGCACCGGCTTCTTCAAACGTGGCGAGTTCCTCTTCGGGAATAGCGCGGCGTTCCACTTTCATACCCAAGCTCTCGGCGAGCTGCATGAGGCTCTTGTTGGTGATAGAAGGCAGAATGGAGGTCGATTTCGGCGTGATATAAGTGTCATTCTTGATACCGAAGAAGTTGGCAGCACCGGCTTCGTCGATGAATTTCTTCTCCTTGGCGTCAAGATAGAACTCACAGGCATACTGACCACCATGGCAGGCCTCGGTATGGGCGCGCATACTGGCGGCGTAGTTTCCGCCGACCTTGTAGATACCGGTTCCCAACGGAGCGGAACGGTCGTATTTACGTGTAATGACGTAGGGGTTAGCCATGAAGCCCCCCTTGAAGTAAGGTCCAACGGGCGTTACAAAGACGATAAACAGATACTCATCGGCGGGACTCACACCAACACGGGCACCCGTGCCAATCAACAACGGACGGATATAAAGCGATGCACCGGTCTCGTAAGGAGGAATAAACTCAGCGTTGAGTCTCACCACCTTCTTAACGGCTTCTTCAAACTTCTCAACGGGCAGTTTGGCCATCATAATGCCTTCGCTCGACGACTGCAAACGCTTGCCGTTTTCTTCCATGCGGAACACACGCACCTTGCCGTCTTTGCCACGGAAAGCCTTCAAGCCTTCGAAAGCCTCTTGACCGTAGTGCAGGCAGGTAGCTGCCATGTGGATGTTGATAGAAGTCTCGGAGCTCACTTCTAATTCGCCCCATTGTCCGTTTCTGAAATAGCAACGAACGTTGTAATTTGTTGGATGATAGCCAAATGCTAAATTGGCCCAATCAATGTTTTGCATGATAATCCTATTTTTAAAGTAATGTAATTGCTTTTGAAAAGTTGCACGAAATTACACAAAAAAGCGATACGCTCATCCTTTTTTCTCTAAAAATTCAAAAATCCACTCCCAATGCCGATTCCAAATAGTGCCGCCCTATACCGTATTCACGTTTCAATCTGCTGATTTTCTCGGCTATATCTGACGTATCGACCGCCTTCCCCACTTTCCTTCCAACCAACAGCACGTTCTTCGGGGTGTGCTCCGTCTCAATAAACTCCATGATTTGAGTCTTGTAGCCGAAATATTCGAAAATGAGAGCGCAAATGGCATCGGTAATCATCACCGCCTGACGTTCCATGAAAATGCCGTATTGCGTGATGGAATTGGTGAGACCCGACTTCTCCATCTCCTGCCGGATCTGCTTGTGGCAGCATGGCGCACATACAATCAGTTGCGCACCGGAACGAACGCCCGAAACTATGGCATCATCGGTGGCCGTATTACAGGCATGAAGGGCGATCAGCACGTCCAACTTCTCGGGATGATATGCCTCGATGCTGCTTTCCACAAACTCCAAGCCTTTTAAATTCGAGGTCTTGATGATTTCGTTGATTTTCAACACTAAGTCGGGACGAATTTCCACCCCCTTCATATCGACCTCAAGGTGCAGGTTTTGGGTCAGGTACTCGTGCAGTGCGAAAGTAAGGTAGCCCTTCCCCGCCCCCATGTCGGCAATATGCACCACACCGTTGAACCGCATGGGTTTCAGCAGCCCTTCAACGATTTCGGTGTATTTGCAAATCTGCTTGAACTTATGCTGCATGTCCGCCGTCACCTTGCCTTCGCGAGTGGTCAGTCCAAGCTGATACCACCAAGGGTTAGCCGGATCGATAAGGCGTTTTTTCTGCTTGTCGTGCGACAAATCCTGCTCGCGGCTCTCCTGCACTTTCTTGGTTTGCAGCGAGGCCTTTCCCTTGGACGAAACCAACAAAGTACAGTCTTCCGACAAAGTAAACAATACCGCATTCCGGAAACGTGCGGGAAGCAACTCGCCAAGCAACTCCATCAGTTGTGCGGCATCGTAGTTTTTCACTTCATCGCGACGCTCGTAGCGATAAGTAAATGCAAACAGCCTCTTGTCCTTGATCAGTACCGGCTTGACATAGACATTGCGCAATTCGTCCTGCTTCGCCTTGGGCTTGCTCAATGTCATCTTGACCATGGTGTTTTGCAGTGCAGCTTCCTCCACACGGCTCTTGAATTTTTCCAGATTATCTTCTTGCATGGCAAATCTTTTCGGCAAAAATACGGAATATCTCACGTGTATTGCATGGTAAAACGCGCAATTATCGCGCACAAATCCAGATGGTGCCTTATTTCCCTTGTTGGATAGGATAAAACAAGGAGGTGCGGTGGAAATCGGGGCCGCCTTCACCGCCTATGTTCACCCCATCGGTTGTCGAAATCATAAGGCTCTCGGCCTCGTCTTTCGTAAACGCCCTTTTTACGGCCACACAACCCGATGTAACAACCTGAATATGAGCTTTTTTCAATTTTTCCTCTATTGGGATTCTCACATCTTCGGGAAAGACAATGACATATTGTCCGAGACTATTGTCTTTTGAAACCGCAACCTCAAAAGTCGCCTCCGAAACGAGCATTTCGCCATTGTACGACAGGCTCATCTTATTTCCGGTGCCAATGGTAAGGATAAAACTTTCGTCATTGCTCAGTCTGACAATCCCTACAAATCCTCCTACTACGGTATGCCTCCATTGCCAAGAACCTTCAATTTGAGGAATTTGTTTCACCAAATCGATGTTTTGGGCAAAGCCGGAAACCGAAACCAACATGGCTAATAACAAGAAGGTTTTTTTTTCATCATACAAGGCATTATTATTTAACAAATTAAAAATCAGTGTCTTTTGCTTTTGCCTTTTGAAATTCCCGAAACAGCCGTTTGCCAATTCCATCCCGTTTGAAAGTCTTTTCATGGGTATAAGGCATGGTGGACAAACGCACCTTGCTGACACCCTTTGCAAACAACTCCACATCTTCTTCGTCAAGCGGGAATTTGGCCCTAATCATGCCTTGGTCTTCAACGACTATGGGAGGAAGCTGCTCCCCTTCCACCCGCAAAGGCTCATCAACTCCGAAAAACCGCAATTGCAGCACGGGGTGTTCATCAAAGACCATCTTATCCGATTCCACCGTAACCAACAGCGATGGCTTTGATTCCTGCCAAACCGCGTAGTAATGCACAATGGCGCTACCTTTCCCAAAAGTCCTATGCGTATATGAAACAGACTGGCACTGCACCTGAACGATGGCAAATAATAAAAGCAATGCCACCCGCCAACTTCTTTGTGGTTTCGAGGAAAACCATTTTCCCCCGCGTACATGTTTATTCCTCATTTCTTTCTTTTTAAGTTGCATTTTCATTTAAAAACAAGCACAAAAACCGTTCCCGTATCGTCGCTTCCCTTTAGAGTAAGAGAGCCACCGTGCAAACGCATGATTTGCCGCGACAGGCTCAGACCGATGCCCGACCCCTCTTGTTTGGTGGTGTAAAACGGAACGAAAATCTCTTCCCGCGAGGCCTCACTGATGGGTACACCATTGTTGGCTACCGTAATCACCACCGCGTCGTACCTGTCGATTTCCGCCGATATTTCCACACGACTTGCCTTGGCTTGCGCCGCATTCTTGACCAAATTAATCAGGATTTGGGTGATTTGACCTTCATCGGCATAGAGGAGCACATCATCGGATTTTTCGACAAACCGTATCGTCAGTCCGAAAGGCTCCGCCAACTTGATGACATTGTCAACCACATCTCTGACGTACAACGCTTTACGAACAGGTGTCGCGATGCGAAGCACGTTTCTGTACGATTCCACAAAACGGATCAGCCCCCGCGAAGAAGCCGATATGGTTTCCAACCCGGTCTTCAAATCCACGGAACTTGCGCGATTTTCGCTATTATCATTCTGATTCACATACGTTTGCAAGGTTTCCGACAGAGAGGCGATGGGCGACACCGTATTCATGATTTCATGGGTCAGCACACGTATCAAACGTGTCCACGATTCCGCTTCATTCTCATCCATTTCCTCTCCCATATCATTGAACGTCACTATTTTGACTTGTCGTCCCTTGAGGGTGGTCTCTGTCGCCAACAGCGAAACGCGCCGGGTGAGGCGATCGGTGTAAAAAGTGGCTTTCTGCGCATTTTCCGCCGAAGCACGTCGAAAAGCGGCATACACCTCTTCGGACAGCACTTTCAACTGCCTCAGGTTGCTCAAGGTCGAGAAACCCAACAAATCCAAGGCCTGCTGGTTGGAATAGACCACACGCTCCGTAACCGGTTCATAAACAACGGTTCCCGTCAGCACATGGTCCAACATCTGCCCGTAATACCTTTCCTGCTCCTTGATTTCTTCCGATTCCCTGTCGAAAATGGTGCGGATACGGTTCAACGTCCTGTTGAAACGCCGCCCGATGGTCTTGGTGTCCTGGAAACGGAAATTGGTCTCTTTGTCTTCGAGCGCATCAAGCATATAGCTCACTTTTTTCTGGGTACGCCGTGTGAAATAAACGGCAGCCACAAAAAAAGCAACGGCTGCGGCACAAAGAGCGATCAGTATGGTGTGAAAGAGGGTCAAATTCCGTATTTTTTTAATTTGCTATACAATGTCGGCCTACTGATATTCAAAGTTTTGGCAACCATAGACAGGTTTCCTGCGCATTGTTCCATGACTGCGCGTATGGTGCGCTCCTCGGCCTCGCCAAGGGTTTCAACAGTGCTAAGATCCGTCATCGCCACGCATTGCAGTTGCTCTACATGCTCCTGTAAGTCCCGGGCACCGATTTGAGAGCCGTCGGAAAGGATCACAATCTTTTCGATGCAATTTTGCAGTTCCCTGATATTGCCGTCCCAACGGCAGCGTTGCAACATCTGTACGGCATCTTCGGACAGTCCTTTCACCTCGCGATGGTATTTCCGGGCGAACCGTTCCACAAAGAGCGCAGCCAGCGAAGGGATTTCATCCGTCCGCTCACGCAAGGGCGGCAATTGCAAAGTCACCGTATTGATGCGGTAATACAAATCTTCGCGGAAACGCCCTTCCCTGACCATCTTGGGCAAGTCCATGTTGGTGGCGCAAATCAGGCGGATGTCGATGGGAACCGATTTCGTGTCGCCCACCTTGTTGAGACATCGGTTTTGCAGCACACGCAACAGCTTGGCTTGTAGGCTGAGCGGAATGTTGCCGATTTCATCGAGAAAGAGCGTCGTTCCGTTGGCTTGTTCAAATTTCCCGACATGGTCGGAACAGGCATCGGTAAAAGCACCTTTCACATGACCGAACAACTCGCTCTCAAACAAAGTCTCGGTGATGGCCCCGATGTCAACCCCCACCATGGGCTTCCCTGAACGCAACGAAAGCCGATGTATCTCATTGGCCAACACGTCTTTACCCGTTCCATTCTCGCCGGTAATCAACACGGCGGCTTCGGTAGGCGCAATCTTTTCCACCATGCGGCGCATGTCGGTCATGGCGGGACTAAGACCCCACAGCATGGTAGGCGACGTGACTGCGACGACCGCCTTTGAAGCCTTCTTGCCTTTGTTTGCCGCTTCTTCAAGAATGCCGAGCAGCTTAGCATTGTCCCAAGGTTTCACCACGAAATCGAACGCCCCGCGTTTCATCCCTTCCACCGCCAAGGCAATGTCGGCGTAAGCCGTAAAGAGCACCACCTCAACATCGGGATAGTTGCGTTTCAACTCCGAAAGCCAGAAAAGCCCTTCGTTGCCCGTGTTGATGTCTGATTCAAAATTCATGTCCAACAGCACCACATCAGGGCGGTTGCTCCTGACCCGCGACAACAACTCCTTGGGGGAAGACAACAGCTCCACTTCCCCGAAATGCTGCGACAACAGAATATTCAGCGCGGCGCGAATGCCAACATTGTCGTCAACAACTAATATTTTCGATTTCAGTTTCGACATAAATCCTCTTCATCTATCTTCCAATCATTCTGTCCCGGGACAGCAAAATGTCATCTTTCTCAAGATTCTAACCGGAGATTCTAACCGGATTGACCCTTTTATCCTTCTTCACAACTCCAAGTTGCTTACGGCAAAGATACTTCAAATTCTCATATTACCGAAAAAACTGCCGAAAAAACATTTCCGATCGACGATCCATTGAATGTTATTCTTTATCCATTAGTAATCAGCTTATTGCCATCCATTCTTCATAGAACTCCCCAACGCAACACACCAACAGTCAACGGCTAAAATCATAAATCCATCATCACTCATCGCTTATCACTCGCTCTTTATCGCTTCCACAGGATTGCCGGCGGCGGTTCTCCAGCTCCTGACGGTTACGGTAGCCACAGTGATGAGCAGCACGACCAACAACGCCATGACGAACACCCACCAATACAAGGGCATGCGGTAGGCAAAGCCGTTCAGCCAACGGTTCATGATGAATATACTCACCGGAACGGCCAGCACGAAACATATCAACACGATACGCACGAATTTGGTGTTGAACATAACCAATATCGCATGAATACTGCTTCCGTGCACGCGACGTATGCCGATCTCCTTGCGGCGGTATTGTGTTTCGAAAAGCACCAAGCCGAACACCCCCATCAGCGAAATGATGATGGAAACCAATGAGAACAAGGCGATTAAGTTAGTAAGTTTATGCTCTTTACTATAGTTGCGTCCCAACTCCTTATCGAAGAAATCGAAATTGAGTTCGTTGGGGTCGGTGTTGGGCGAAAATTTCACCACCACGTCCTTGATGTAACTGATGACTTGAGGAATATCGGCATGTTCGGCGATGCGCACATACAGTTGGTTGAGGCTTTTCCATGATTTGGGACCAAAGACATAAAAAGCGAAAGGCATGTTTTTATACTGCAAGGGTCTGTAATTGAAATCCTTACAAAAGCCTGCTATCCTTGTATTGCCATTATGTCCCTGTAACTTATCTTCGAGGCTCAATCCGAACTCTTGTTGGGCACAACGGTTGAAGATAAAGACACCTGATGTGTCCATTTCGTCGGCCTTGGAAAAATCCGTCCCTTCTTCTATTTCTATTCCCAAGAAATCCAAGAAGTTGTACGATACCGGATAACACTGGAAACTGATGTTATCTTCTTTATAGCGTCTTCCCCAACCCATGCGTCCCTGCGCCACCAAAGGACCGTTGGCGTAGGCCACATCGACAATCTGGGGGTTTTTATTCAGTTCTGCGGCAAAGGCTTCGCGATCTTCAAAGCTATTGACCACCCTCCAAGGAACGCTTCCGCAAAGCAGATGCGACTTATTGAAGCCCATGTCGTAGCGCATCATGTAGTCGTGCTGCAACTTGACAAATAATGAACAGATAATCAAGGATATGGAAATGAAGAACTGCACCCCGACCAGCACCTTGCGCAAATGCTGCCCCGCCTTCGACGACATGAAACTGCCCTTTGAAGCCATCGCCAAGGGGAAGGAAGTGATGTAATAGGCCGGATAGACACCTACCGCAAGGGCGACCAACAGGCTTGCACCAGCCAGCAGCAACGCCAAGCCCACATTGTCGCTCAGGCGTATCGAGGCGGAAACGAAATCGCCGATGGACGATGTACGCAGCAAGAGCAACAGCAAGAGTGCCACCACGAGGCCTATCAGCACCAAGCCAAAAGATTCCAACAGGATATTCAGGCGCATTTTCAAGAGCGAGCAGCCATACACCCTATGGGTGTTGACCCCACGCAAACGCTGGGGCACCATGGCCATGAAAAAGTTGATGAAGTTGATAAATGCGATGGCTATCACCAATATGGCGATGGCAAGCAAGGTCAGGCTAGTGGCTTTGTTGCCTTTGGCTCCGCTTTCGCTGTCCGACATAAAATAGAGGTCGGAAATGGGCACAATGCGGATAATATCGGCGTAATCTTCATCCGCTTCTGCTTCCGAAGCGGCTTCATCGGGGGTCGGCTTTGTTTTTCAAAAACTCCTTGACCTTGTTCCTCCCCACTTCCAAACAGGCAGCCGTGTCATCGGCGGAATGCAGTTTGATGTAATAGGGAAAACTCCATTCGCTGGTATTGTCAATGAACTGATCCCCAAAATCACTAAGTGATTCTATACCTTTCCAATCGGAATTGACAGGAAAGTCAGGAATGATGGCGACCACCGTAAGTACGCCATCGGGATTCCATTCTTCTCCAAAACAAAACGTTCCGCCCACGTCAAGCCCCAAACGGGCTGACGCCGACTCGGTGAGCACGATGTTCTGACGGCTTTCTTTCAACTTGTCGAGCATACCACTAATGGCACTGACCCCCAACACGTCGAGCGACGATGCCGTGGCTCCCCAAGTATAGCCCAAGGTTCCGCGGCTATACTCCGTACCCTCCTGCAACACGACAGGACTGCTCATGCTGTAAGGAGGAGCCATTCCGTATTTTTCAACGGTCGGATTGTCCTTGCAAAAAGCCTCGCCTACCGGACGCGACAAGAAAGAATGGTATTTGTCATCTTCATAACTCGATTTCATTTCGATGAGAAAAACCCTATCCGCATCCTGGATGCTCTCGTTGAAGGAAAAGTCATAGTGCAACTGCACCAGAATCAGGTAAGCCGTTACAAACGCCACTCCCAGACCCAAGATATTGAGCAGCGACGAGGTGTTGAAACGCTTTAAGGTGATAATGAAATTCTTAAACATAATATGTTGATATTTAAGTATTTATAATAAATATTCAAATTTCCTGATTCGCATGACAATATTTCAAAAAGATGGACAAAACGCACTTGCCCGTTTGTGCTGCAACGCTTCTCTTCCGACCGTAAATTCATTATAAGTTTTCATGGCGACAATCAAGTTTTGACATTGACATTCGAGTTTTTCCATATTGAATACCTTATCCCAGAGCATATCTCATGCCAAAAACACAATTATTTTATAATCAATAATTTGCAAAATCACCATACAAAAAAAGTGTAAAGTTTCTTTACAGGGGTGTAAAGAAACTTTACAGTGATCAGCCATTCAAAGGCCGCTACGACCATAGGCATCAACAAGTATCGTTGCATCCCTGATGCTTCATGATTATGAATCACTGCGTGTCTCCGCAAAAGTTGCATTTATGTGTTGAATTGGAGATTTCCTGACAGAAAATCGAGACAGCTTTTCATATTTGTATTTTTTATCTATTTTTGCAAAAATGAAAAAAACATGGTAATTCTTGATGATAAAATATCAATAGTCCAACTTAAATCGTTGGCGGACAATACTTTTGTCGATATGATAAAAGGTGTGGTTGACGTAAGCAAAGGCATTGTGGCTTTAGATGCGGAATTACATTCCGACCTTGAATGTCTGCTATTGGAAAACGGCTCACGACAGGAAGATTTATGGGGCATCAATTTATATCCTGATGAAACAGGAGAGGATTTCATAGAATTTGATTCGCTTATCAACATTCGTGCATGGCAGGGCAATCGCAGTCGTGATGTGGAAGATGAGGCGGTGCGTGAAAAGATTTGTAACATAGTGAATAAATTCATTGTACTATGATGCAGCACAAAACTCTCAGCAATGGAGCTTGGGTTCAACTTCCCATTTCTCAGCAATTTGCGAATATTGGAAGCGAAACTTACCGCGTGGTAAAATGGCTTTCTAAAGGCAGAAACGACAAGGCGGAAGAGGCTTTTGAGAGGGCACAGGAACTTATCGACCTGACCATCAAATACGGACGCATAGATGCTTCTCCGGCTATGCGCAGTTCTTTTCTTCGTGAAATATGTCGTTTTCGCGAAGTTTTCTGTGCTGCCTTTCTTGCCGGCGACATTGCCGACCTGAACGCCTTGAATCGATATTTGGATCATTTCGCTTCCATACATACTATTCTTTCTTAAGTGCCTCCACCGGATTGGTATTCGCTGCTATTAAAGTCTGCCAAAGGAGGGAGAGAAAGTCCATCAAAATGTCCAGAACAACTGTCCCGGCGTTGACCTAACCGTGATGTTAGATACGGCAAGCAAAATAGTCAAATACGAGTACTTGAAACAAAAAAAATGTGCCAATTTGGATTGATTGGCACATTTTCTTTCTCAAGAGAATCATTCTCACTTTACATACTCAATTTGCATCGAGCAATTGTCGCTTTGACAGCTACATCTGGCTTCGTTTGTAACGAAATTATAAACCTCAACACAATCCTCTGTCGGTTTTATGCACGATCCCATACATTTCACAATTATCGTTGGAGGCTCTTTTGATTCACCAAACCTGGTGACATACAACGCACTTTCAGGATTGCCGAAATCGTGGTTGATAACATACTCAACCTGAAAAACCTCGGCATTATCCAGATAAAATGTCTCAAAGCAGGTGATCAGGTAATCATTAGTTTCATGGACACGCTTCACAAAGTCAGGGAAATGCTTGGCCAACCTTTTGGAATCAGTCAAGGTCTCATGTTTGCCCTTCAGAGTAGAGACACTTCCTATGTGACCGTTTTCGCTGTTTGCAAGCGAACCATCTTCAAGAAAGACCATTCCACATCCATTACCATCATCACTAATGGTGTACAACCTCAGAAACTCAAACTGGCCGAGGTTGGTAGAGTCAATCGCTTTAGCGAAAGCTAACGCATTGTATGAAGTTCTGGCATTGTTTTCGGTTTTCTTGCATGCCCCAATGCCAAACAAGCAAATCACAACTGCCACAATAGCGGCTACACAAATTTGTTTTTTTAGCTTAATCATAATAAATTGTTTTAGTTACGAACTCAATATTGATTTCGGGACAAAGATAAATAAAAAAAAATAGAAAAACAAACAAAAAGAAAAAAATTTCCTTGCGCATGAGAGTTTTTTCAGTAGTATGGCAGTCTAACTTTCTCGACCTTTTTCACAAGCCGTTCATCAGTGGGTTTTTCTTGACATTGGAAAAATCTCTTAGCATGAAGTGAAAGGAGCTAACCATAGGATGACTCCCCTCATGTTCGTCGCATCTTCTTCGTCTTATTCCTCATGAGATTGCTCCCCGGTAGAGCCACACTACGCTTCAGGCAACAGCGCAAAGATAAAAATCATTGCTGTATCGTGGCTCAATTTCCATCCTTCAATTTGACCTATACGCCTTTATTCTTTCTTAAGTGCCTCCACCGGATTGGTGTTGGCTGTTTTGAGACTTTGCCAAAGCACGGCAAGCATGGCCACTACAACCACGACAAGGCTGGCAACGGCAAAAATCCACCAATACAGGTCGATTTTATAGCTGAAATCCTGCAGCCATCGTTTCATCAGGAAGTAAGCGATGGGGAAGGCGATCAGTATGGCGATGCCCACCATTTTCAGGAAGGAAAACACCAACTCGTTGAGCACCTGCTTACGGGGCGCACCGAACACCTTTTTCAAGGCCACCGAACGCCGCTCCTGCTGTAGGTAGTAGGAACTCATGGCTATCAGTCCCAAAGCCGATACAAAAAGCGAGAGCAAGGCAAACATACCCACGATTTTCAGCACCAAGCGCTGTTCGGAAAAACAGTTCGCAACCGCTTCCTCAATATATTCCGCCTCGAACAGTTTGCCCGGAAACACCTTGTTTACAAGTGCTTCGATTTGCTGATACGCTTCCTTGTGGTCGCCGTTGACTTTCACAAAGATGTTCCAAGGCCACTTGTCGGGGTACTCGCCATAGTTGTAAATAAGGGCTGCCGACTGCCTTTCCAACAAAGGGAAAATCTTGAAATCATGGTAAATGCCGCCTATCTGCATGGTTTCAACACCGTCTTTTCTCATCAACTTAAACTCAGTTGCCGTTTCGTCAATGCCTAACTGCCCAAAAGCGTATTCATTGAGCCAGTAGTTGTTGGGGCTGTGGTTGTCCTGCTTGACCCGTATCCCCAGCATGTTGAAATAGCAGGAGTCGCCCTTTATCATCTGGAAAGAACACCACTGGCCTTCCGTAACTTGTGTGGTCCAGTTGTTGGTGCCTTGAAGCGGAATCCCTTCGCCAAGTCCCACCTCCTCTACAAAGGGCTGGGCGCGAAGCTTCTCCAACAGTTCCGCCAGCTCCGGTTTTTTTCCATACTGATTGTCGATATTCAAAATGTCCTTGGTGTTGTAGCCCAACGGAGCGTTGATCATGCTCCGCACTTGCAGAAACATGGTCAAAGCGGCAATGAGCATGACCACGGTCACCACGTTTTGAACGACAATAATCACCTTGCTGTAGGTAGTCTTAGTCTTGAAACGCAAGGTTCCCCTCACAATCTCGATGGGTTTCACCCGCTGTATGATGAG
>JBGYXG010000088.1:0-36239 GCA_041842465.1 Candidatus Limimorpha sp. | reverse complement strand
AATTTTGCCTTGCAAGCCGCTTCATCGGGATATTCCTTTATAAAATCGATTAAATTCATGCTGCTTATTTTTTCGGCAAAGATACATAAAAAAAGGTAAATATGCGGATATTCATTAAAGAAATTAGCTAAATGGCTGTCGTAGCACGGATACGTGCTAGGCAGCGGAGGAAAGGACACCGTGCTGCATCTTTGGTGCATTGTCTTTACGGTGGTAATCATGTCTGTGTTCGGCGCATTCGGATGGGTCGGAAACAAATTCGTATGGCTCATGTCCGTAATGTGCCTTGGGGGAACGTTTATTCCGCCTGTTGCGGCGGGAGCGATCGCTCTGGCGAAACGCGAAAAATGGAATCCGTGGTACTGGTTTTCGATTGTGATTGGCATTGCGGTAGGCGTCATTATGGCCGTTATCATCGGGCTTTTGTCCGGATGGTGTCGATTGTTTTAGACATGATAAGGAGATTCATGACTTGGCTCTACGGCATCAAGCCGGATAAGTGGCTGCACGCCGTCGTCGCCTTGGTGACGGTGGAGGTGCTGTTTCTTGCGTCCTTCCGCGGCACGGGCAAGCCGATGGGATTGCTCGTCTCGGCAGCCGTAACGCTGACGGCCTGCGGAGCGAAGGAAGTGTTCGACATGATTTCAAAAGGCGGTGTCGCGTCATGGGGTGACGTGATCGCCGGAATCGCTGGAACGGTAATCGGCGGGATGGTAATGACTGTGTCATAAATCAAAACTGTGGCGCCTTCGTGCTGATGATTTCCACCAAATGCGGGTCCACATGATTGGCGTAGCGCGTGGTCATCGAAAGGTCGTGGTGGTCGGCGTGCTGCATCACTGTGAGCGGGTCGATGCCGCTTTTCAGCATCTCGTTGATGCCGGTGTCCCTCAACGAATATAGCTGCATTTCTTTCGGCAGTTTAAGTTCAGTGCGCATGGTGTCCCAATCTTTTCGGAAACGACTATAGACGATTTGCTTCTTTCCAGTTTTATAGCCAGTACCAAACAGATAATCATTCGGTCTGGCATTTGCTGTCATCCTTCCAATGCTTTCACGGATGGAAGGCGTAAGTGTTGCGATTCGGTCATAATGGGTCTTGGATTCGTCAGAAGTCACATAGATGTAGCCCTCAGAAAGATGGATGTCGCAGACCCGCAACCGCCAAGCTTCCTTCGGCCTGACCAAGGCGCTGAAAACCAACTGGCACAGAACGAGATAGTTGGGCTCTTTCTCTTGGAAATATGCTGAGATTTTCGCTCTAGAACTTGCTGGAATAAGGATGCGTTTCTTGGATTCCTCGCGTTTCGTCTTCATCGTGGAGAATGGGTTTTCCTTCGTGTAGCATTTTTCCACGGCCCATGAGAAAAAGGCGCGTGCTTGTTTCAGACGGTTATTGTACGACCGCCCTGATAATCCCTTTTTGTAATGTATATAGTCCATAAACCTTACCGCAAGCACCTTGTTGAAAGAAGAACATGGTGCTTGGGGGTAATTTTCAGACAACCATTCCTTCAGCACTTTGCTAAACGACTTATAATTAATCACTGAATCAGGGCGAAGCTCGGAAGACTTTTCATAAATGTAATCGTCAAGCACGTCTTGAATAGGCGTAAACAATCTCGTATTTTGCTGTTCTCCAAATGGAGTCCATCCTCCTGCTAGTTTTACATTAATGTTGCAGATGACTTGGTTGCAGTGCGTTTTAAATTCTGCAACACGTTGGAAGCGCTTCCTAAGTGCGTTCATGCGAATCACCATCCGGCGCATATTGCCTGCGCCGTCAAGCACATAATATTCAATCGACCAACCGTGAGAAGGCTGATGTCTCAAAACTGCAGGAACATAGTTGAGCTGTGATCTTGAATTAGTGTCAGACATTTTTTTTTCTCCTTTTGTCTCGTGGACAAATGGCGAATAAAAACCTGTGTCATTTCTGTGGCACTTATCCTATTCTTTTGTTGATAACAAAAAGGTTTTCAGTGCTTTGTGGGACGTACTGGACTCGAACCAGTGACCTCTGCCGTGTGAAGGCAGCGCTCTAAACCAACTGGGCTAACGTCCCTTGCAGGTGATAAAAAAACGCCCTTGCGGCGTTGGGTGTGGGGCGAACAAGGATCGAACTTGTGACCTCATGCCTGTCAAGCATGCGCTCTAAACCAACTGAGCTACCGTCCCATTTGCGGCTGCAAAAATAGTGTTTTTCTTTATCGTAGCCATCTTTTTTCGCAAAAAAATCGCATAATATTTGTTGTGATATTGTAACAATTTGAAAAACAGTTACTTGTTTGATGCTGTTTTTTATGATGATACTCTGCTTTGTCATTTTATCATTTACCAATTGTCGGTGAAGTGCTCGCATGCTGTTGAAAATTTCTCTTATCCCACAGGGCGGCTCAACAGCAGCCCCGTGGATTCCTGAAACCTTCGGAGTCGTTTTGCGGAAAGATTTTCAAGGTGCCGGTTGAGGTGCGCAATGTCCTTGTATTTTTATTTAAGATGGAGCACCAACAGAACGATTCCCGCCATTGTCAGCAAAGCTCCAAGGATGAGAAAAACAGTCAGTTGACGATGGGCTTTTGGATTCAGTTCGTCCACGGCCTTGCCAACATTCGTTTTCTTTCTGATGACGGTGCCGATTGTAAGACCGGCAACGCCGCCGATTCCCGCAATAAGGGTGCTTAAGGCAAGAGCTTTACCCTTGGTAAGCGCGACGATGCCAACCATAATGATGACACACACGATGAGTAGGATGATGTAATGTTTGTCTTGTAGTTTTTTCATAGACATATGTTTACTTTGATGGATGATTTAAAATGTGAAAAAACGTGGCGAAGATAGGCGAAAAAGTTCATATTTTACCGAAATAAGTAGTATTTTTACCGCTGTAATTTGTAACAAAAAAGCAATCTATCATGGTGATGACGAAAGAACAACGGAAAATCGCAAAAGGATTCTTTGCCGGTTTGGGTGGAATGCTCTTCTGCTTGATCATTTTTGTGTTTGTAGGAAAACTTTCTTGGGAAGACTTGTTATGGATAGGACTGGCCATTCTTATAGGCATGGCTTTTGTGGGAAGCTTGTTATTGATTGGGTCAAAAGTGCCAAGGAAATAAAAACCCCTAACATCCACGGAGCCAAAGATTTCTTTGGAACGTGTCGCTTTGTTGTTTGCCATTTCCGGTGTCCCGATGCCTGAAGGGTGAGATTTTTCATCCAATCATTTACCATTATTCCTTATCTTTGCCCATCAAATTACCATACTATGAGTTTTAAAAATCTGATAATCAGTTTATTGGTTGTATTAACAACTTTATCGGCAACGGCTCAGGAAAAGAAAAACTTCGAGTTGTCCGATCTTTATGAACGTCCTGCCTTTTCATCGAAAGGGGTTCGGGGTATGAACCCGATGAAAGACGGCAACACCTACGCCGCTTTCGAGAAAGGCGCTCTTTGTGTCTTTGATTACAAAACGGGTAAGGTCATCAATACGCTTTTTGTCCTTGACGACCTTATTCCCGAAGGCGACACCACGCCCATCAGAATTGCGGATTATGAATTGAGCGGGAACGAACAAAAGGCGTTGCTCATGACCGATGTGGAGTACATTTACCGACATTCATTCCATGCCAACTATTTCATTTACGACTTGAAAGCCAAGACCCTGCAACCGCTTTCCGAGAATGGCAAACAGCGTTTGGCCACTTTCTCGCCCGATGCTTCAAAAGTCGCTTTTATGCGCGATAATAATCTGTTTATTAAGGATTTGAGTTCTGGAAAGGAAACGCAATTCACCGACGACGGTTTGTACAACCATATTATTAATGGTGCGCCCGACTGGGTGTATGAGGAGGAGTTCGGTTTTTCGCAGGGTTTCTTCTGGTCGCCCGACGGTGCGAAAATCGCCTATTACAAGTTTGACGAATCAAAGGTGAAGGAGTACTGGATGGAGGAGTTTGAGGGGCTTTATCCCGACTGGTACAGCTTTAAGTATCCCAAGGCGGGAGAGGACAACTCCGTTGTGGAAGTGTTTGTGTATGACCTCGCCGCGCAAAAGAGCGTTAAGATGGATACCGGTACCGAAACCGATATTTATTTGCCGCGTGTCAAGTGGACCGAAACCGACAACATGCTGGCCATACAACGCATGAACCGCCATCAGAATCATCTTGAAATCCTTGTTGCCGATGCCGTGTCGGGCAAGAGCCGTGTTGTCTATGACGAGACGAATGAATACTATATCGACATCACCGACGACTGGACCTTCCTCGAGGATGGAAAATCGTTCCTGATGACCTCAGAGCGGAGCGGCTACAACCATGTTTATCTTTGCCCTTTGGACGATTCGCAGCCCAAACAGCTCACCCAAGGCGAATGGGATGTGACTGCCGTTTACGGTTTCGATGCCAAACGCAAGGAAGTGTATTTCCAAGCGGCTAAAAACAGCCCCATCGAACGTGAGGTTTATGCCGTCAGCTTGAAAGGCAAGATGCGCGAAATTATTAATAAGGTGGGCGTGAACCGCGCCAATTTCAGCACCAACTACAATTACCTGATCAACATCAACTCGACGGCCGCCCAGCCGAATCAATATGTGCTGTGCGACAACAAGGGCAAGACGGTGCGTGTGCTCGAAGACAACCACGATTTGGTGGAGCGATTGAAGCAGTACAACATGGGCGAGAAGCGTTTCTTCCAAATCAACGATCCCGCCTTTGTCATGCCCGACGGCAAGCCGGTGGCCATCGACGCTTGGGAAGTGCTTCCTCCTGATTTCGACCCCAACAAGAAATATCCGGTTCTGATTTATGTGTATGGCGGTCCCGGTCACCAGACGGTCATGAACCAATGGGGACATTCCGACTTTGCGTGGACACAGTTGCTGGCGCAACACGGCATCATCACGGTGTCCATCAACAACCGTGGCAGTGGCGCGCAAGGCGAAGTCTTCAAGAAGATGACCTACTTGCAGTTGGGTAAATACGAAACGGAGGATATGATCAACCTGGCGAAATACATGGCACGCAAGCCGTATGTCGATGCGGAACATATCGGTATCTACGGATGGAGCTACGGCGGATTCATGGCGGCCAACGGCATCACCAAGGGCGCCGAGGTCATCAGTACCGCCGTGTCGGTGGCACCGGTGACCAACTGGCGTTATTACGACAACATCTACACCGAGCGTTTCATGCGTACGCCACAGGAGAATCCCGACGGCTACGACGACAATTCGCCTGTGCACAACACGGCCCTCATCAAAGGCAACTACCTGCTTTGCCACGGTAGCGGCGACGACAACGTGCATTATCAGAACGCCATGGAACTTATCAAGGCCATGGTTTCTAACGGCAAGTCGTTCGACCTGATGATTTACCCCAACAAAAACCACGGCATTTACGGCGGCTACGAATATGGCGACGGCGAATGCCGGATGCACCTGTTCAACAAGATTGACAACTTCCTGTTTGAGCATTTGTTGGGAGAGAAGAACAAATGATTTTCATGCCAATTGCTGAAAATCGTGTTTTCGCCTGACGCAGCGCAATAGGCATGGGTGTGGAAAAAGGGCAGGGGTGTCGGTCGCATCCCCGCCCTTTTCGCATGATGGCGGGAGGAGAGGTGCTTTTTTCGCGTATATTGTAAAAAAAATCGTATTCAGATGCTTCGTAAGGAAAAAAGTACTACTTTTGCCGCGCAAATTCAGTTACTAACAATTAAAAGAAGGAAGTGTTTTAAATGATTATTATTCCTGTAAAAGAAGGCGAAAGCATCGATAGAGCTTTGAAGCGCTACAAGAGAAAGTATGAGAAGACCGGCGTGATGAAAGAATTGCGCGAGCGTCAGAAATTCACGAAACCATCGGTTCTCAAACGTGCAGCTCATATGAAGGCTGTGTATGTGCAAAAGCTCCGTCAGGCAGAAGAAAATCTTTGATCGCCGTTTAGGAAAAATAATTTTTTTGCAAAGACTTCGTTGTAAAGTAAAAATTATTACTTTTACAACGAAGTTTTTTGTCATGTTGATCGAGCAATTTTTGACATACCTCTCTGCGGAGAAACGCTATTCGCCTCTTACGGTTTCGGCCTATCGGCGTGACCTTGATCGTTTTTCCTCTTACCTGAAGGAGACATACGATGTCGATGAATTGCAGCAGGCCGACACGACGATGATCAAGTCGTTTGTTGTGTTTTTGAAAGATGCCGGGCTTTCGAGCCGCAGTATCAACCGCATGTTGTCCACGTTGAAGACCTTTTTCAAGTACTGCATGCGTGAGGGGCTTGTGTCGTGCACCCCGATGTTTGGCATCAAGTCGCTCAGGCAGCCCAAACGACTTGTCGGTTTTGTTCCGCAGCATAATATTAATAAGGTGACATTTGTCGATAGGGAGGATTTTTCCACTTATCGCGACCGGCTTATTTTCGAGATTCTGTATCAGACGGGTATGCGAAAGGCGGAGTTGTGTCATCTCAGAGATGCTGATATTGATAGCCGCGAGATGCGTGTCAAGATCTTCGGCAAGCGTGACAAGGAACGGTTTGTCCCATTGGGGCTGGAGCTGTTGCAGATGGTGGCACGCTACCGGCAGTTGCGGGATGCCGCTTTTGAGGATCATGCCGACAGGCTGTTGGTTGACGACCATGGCCGTGAGATGTCGCCCTACTTCGTTTATGCCAAGGTGCATGCCATGCTTAGCGAGGTGACCACCCTCAGGCAGAAAAGCCCCCATGTGTTGCGACATACTTTTGCCACGCATCTGCTTGACGAAGGAGCCGGTTTGGTCGCCATACAGAAGATGCTGGGTCATGCCAATCTGCAAACGACACAGATTTATGCCCATAATACGATAGAACAACTTAAAAAGATACATAAACAAGCTCACCCGAAAGGTGAGTAAAACAAAGAAAGGAGTTATCATGAAAGTTATGATCAATTCAGTTCACTTCAAGGCTGACCAAAAACTTGAAGATTTCACGACGCACAAGATTGAAAAGATTTGTGCGAAGTATGCCGATGTTATCAATGCTGAAGTGACCTTTAAGCTTGAGAACACCGAAGAGCCGGAAAACAAGATTGCCGACATCCGATTGGTGCTGAAAGGTGATGATCTTTTTGCCAGCAAGCAATCGAAGAGCTTCGAAGAATCGGTTGACACGGCTGTAGATGCCTTAAAGAAGCAATTGGAGAAATTCAAGGGTAAATACACGAAAAAATATGGTTCTGGTAATCAGTTAGATACGGAATAATTTGATTTTTTCTCAAAAAAAATGCCCGAATAGCATTGTGGTTTTGAGAAAATTATCTATTTTTGCACACTCTTTCTGAAACGGAAGAGTGTGCTTTTTAGCAGAAGTTCTTTGTCAGAATGCCGGTATAACTCAGTTGGTAGAGTAGCTGATTTGTAATCAGCCTGTCGGCGGTTCGAGTCCGTCTACCGGCTCGGGTTGGTAAACCTGGGGGAGTCGCATAGTGGCAATTGCAACAGACTGTAAATCTGTCCTCGGATGAGTTCGGTGGTTCGAGTCCACCTTCCCCCACAATACAAGCGGAAGTAGCTCATTTGGCAGAGCGAAAGCCTTCCAAGCTTTAGGTGGCGGGTTCGAGCCCCGTCTTCCGCTCAGGGACAAGCCGATGTAGCTCAGTGGTAGAGCACTTCCTTGGTAAGGAAGGGGTCGGGAGTTCAATTCTCCCCATCGGCTCGATTATTTATGATACAACAAGTAGTAACCTTAAATAAATACAAATAGTAAAATGGCAAAAGAAAAATTCGAAAGAACAAAACCGCACGTCAACATCGGTACTATCGGTCACGTTGACCACGGCAAGACCACTTTGACTGCTGCTATCACCTTGCACCTTGCAAAGAAAGGTCTGTCTGAAATCAAGAGTTTCGACTCCATTGACTCAGCTCCTGAAGAAAAAGAAAGAGGTATCACCATCAACACGTCACACGTTGAATATCAGACTGAAAAGCGTCACTATGCACACGTTGACTGCCCTGGCCACGCCGACTATGTGAAGAATATGGTTACGGGTGCTGCCCAGATGGACGGTGCTATCATTGTTGTTGCAGCTACAGACGGTCCCATGCCTCAAACCCGTGAGCACATCCTGCTCGCCCGTCAGGTTGGCGTTCCCCGCTTGGTCGTTTTCCTGAACAAATGTGACCTCGTTGACGACGAAGAGCTTCTTGAGCTTGTTGAAATGGAAGTCCGCGACTTGCTGAGCAAGTACGAATTTGATGGCGACAACACGCCTATCATCCGCGGTTCCGCTCTTGGTGCTTTGAACGACGATCCGAAATGGTCTGCCTCCATTGACGAACTGATGGAAGCTTGCGACACTTGGATTCCTGAACCGGAAAGAGCCGTTGACAAACCGTTCCTGATGCCTATCGAAGACGTGTTCTCCATCACTGGCCGTGGTACTGTTGCCACTGGAAGAATTGAGACCGGTATCATTAAGATTGGTGATCCTGTTGACATCATCGGTATGGGTGCTGAAAAGCTGAAATCCGTTGTTACAGGTGTTGAAATGTTCCGCAGAATTCTTGACGAAGGTGAAGCAGGCGACAACGCCGGTCTGTTGCTCCGGGGTATCGACAAGGACGAGATCCGTCGCGGTATGGTGATTGCCAAGCCCGGTTCGGTGAAGCCTCACGATCACTTCAAGGGACAGGTTTACGTTCTGTCAAAAGAAGAAGGTGGCCGTCACACTCCGTTCAGAAACAAGTATCGTCCTCAGTTCTATTTCAGAACTACTGACGTTACCGGTGAAATCACCCTTCCTGAAGGAATGGAAATGGTTATGCCTGGCGACCACGTCACCATCGACGTACAGCTGATTGCTCAAATCGCTATGGACAAGGGTCTCCGTTTCGCTATCCGTGAAGGTGGCCGTACCGTTGGCTCAGGTCAGGTGATCGAGCTTGTTGACTAAACTTATCAATGGGGAGGCCATGCCTCCCCGTTTTACGGGCGTAGCTCAGTTGGTAGAGCATCGGTCTCCAAAACCGAGTGTCGAGAGTTCGAGCCTTTCCGCCCGTGCAAACATAAGGTTCAATCGAAGATGAAAATTGTAAACTACGTTAAAGAATGCTACACCGAGTTAAAGGAAAAGGTAACTTGGCCTACTTGGAAAGAATTACAAAGTAGCGTTATTGTTGTGTCCATTGCTTCCCTGATTATCGCTTTGGTGGTTTTCTTGATGGACTTTTCTTTTCAACATCTGTTGGAAGGGTTCTATGGACTTTTCCGCGGATAAGATTGAGTTTTGTGTCGTCACTAACATTTAGGTGTAACCAAAAGGATTTGACGCAATGAGTGAAATTGAAAAGAAATGGTATGTAGTAAAAGCTATCAGTGGCAAGGAGAAAAAGGTAAAGGAATACCTTGAATCCGAGATTGATCGCTTGAATCTGCATGACCAGATCTCTCAAGTGCTTATCCCTACCGAGAAGTACTATGAGGTGAAGAACGGCAAGAAAGTCTCCAAGGAGCGCAATTACTTGCCGGGCTATGTCCTTATAGAAGCCGCTCTTGTGGGAGAAGTTGCTCATGTCATCCGTAATGTGCCTAATGTACTTGGCTTTTTAGGAACGAAAGGCGACCCGGACCCGCTTCGCCCTGCCGAAGTAAATCGCATTCTTGGCAGGATGGATGAACTCCAGGAGATGGGTGAGGGTAATGATGTTTCGTTTCTTGTCGGACAATCGGTCATCGTCAACGACGGACCGTTTAAAAGTTTTAGCGGCGTGGTCGAAGAGGTCAACGAAGAGAAGAAGAAACTCAAAGTTAGCGTTAAGATTTTCGGTCGCAAGACTCCGTTGGAGCTGAGTTACTTTCAGGTGATTTTGGAATAAGCCTCGTGTCGTGACGAGTTTTCCTTATTACTGTTTAATTAAGGATTGAAAAAATGGCAAAAGAAGTAAGTGGATTAATTAAACTGCAAATCAAAGGAGGAGCCGCAAACCCCGCTCCGCCGGTTGGACCCGCTTTAGGTTCAAAAGGTGTGAACATTATGGAGTTTTGCAAGCAATTCAACGCCCGTACACAGGATCAGGCTGGCAAAGTATTGCCGGTCATCATCACTGTTTACAAGGACAAGTCTTTCGATTTCATTGTCAAGGCTTCGCCCGTGGCGGTCTCCGTTATTGAAGCAGCAAAGCTGAAGGGCGGTTCAAAGGAACCTAACCGTTCGAAAGTCGGTTCGTTGACTTGGGACCAAGTCCGTCAGATTGCTACTGACAAGATGAAGGATTTGAATTGCTTCACCGTTGAGGCAGCCATGTCGATGGTTGCTGGAACGGCCCGTAGTATGGGCGTGAAGGTAGTAGGCGAATCACCTTTAAAGAAAGACTAATGTCTTCGTGCATTTGTAGAACACAAAAAAGTAAGTTAAATGTCAAGAATTTCTAAACAAAAGAAAGCGGCTTTGGCTAAGTTCGACAAAAGCAAGAGTTACTCCTTGAATGAAGCGGTTGACATCGTCAAGCAAATTACTTACACCAAGTTTGATGCTTCCGTTGACCTGAACATCCGTTTGGGTGTTGACCCCCGCAAGGCCAATCAAATGGTGCGCGGTTCGGTTACGCTCCCTCACGGTACCGGTAAGGTCGTCCGTGTCCTGGTTCTCTGCAACCCCGACAAGGAACAAGAAGCTAAAGAAGCTGGCGCCGACTTCGTCGGACTGGATGAGTACATCCAGAAGATTAAGGATGGCTGGACCGATGTTGACGTTATTATCACAACTCCTAATATCATGCCTAAGGTCGGTGCTCTTGGTCGCATCCTCGGTCCCCGCGGATTGATGCCCAACCCGAAGACAGGCACTGTAACCATGGATGTGGGTAAGGCTGTTCAAGAAGTAAAGGCTGGTAAGATCGACTTCAAGGTTGACAAGTACGGCATCATCAATGCCGCTGTCGCCAAGGCAAGCTTCACTTCAGAACAGATCTTCGATAACGCGAAGGAATTGATCCAGACCGTTATCAAGTTGAAACCCGCTGCTGCAAAGGGTACTTATGTGAAGAGTCTCTTCATCTCGAGTACCATGAGCCCAGGTGTTCAGATTGATGTTAAGTCAGTAACCATTTAATTGGAAAGGATTTATCAATGAGAAAAGAAGATAAACAGACCGTTATCGACTCCATACTTGGCGCATTGCAAAGTTGCCCTAACTTTTATCTGACCGACATTTCGGATCTCAACGCCGAAAAGACCAGTCAGCTGAGAAGACAGTGCTTCAATAGCGGCATCAAGTTGATCGTCGTAAAGAACACGCTGCTCCATAAGGCTATGAAACAGATGGGTAAGGATTATGACCCGCTTTACGATGTGCTCAAAGGACAGTCGGCTGTCATGCTTTGCGAGACAGGCAACGCTCCTGCTAAACTGATCAAGAGTTTCCGTGCTGCCTGTGACCGTCCCATTCTGAAGGGTGCTTACATTGAAGAGTGCTGCTATGTCGGCGACGACATGCTCGACACTTTGGTCAGCATCAAGTCGAAGAACGAACTCATTGCCGACATCGTGGCCTTGCTACAGTCGCCGATGAAGAACGTTATTTCGGGCCTCCAGTCTGGCGGACACAAGCTCTCGGGCATTTTAGAGACGTTATCCGAAAAAGCTGAATGATAATTGAACATTCGAAAAGATAAAGAATAAATTTGTAGAACTTAAAAAATAGAATTAAAATGGCAGATTTAAAAGCTTTTGCTGAACAATTAGTGAACCTTACCGTTAAGGAAGTAAACGAACTCGCCACCATTTTGAAAGAAGAATACGGTATTGAACCCGCCGCCGCTGCTGTTGCAGTCGCCGGTCCTGCTGCTGGTGCCGCTGGTGCCGCTGCCGCAGAAGAAAAGACTTCTTTCGATGTTATCCTTAAATCAGCTGGCGCAGCTAAGCTGGGTGTCGTGAAACTGGTGAAAGAACTGACCAGCCTCGGCCTCAAGGAAGCTAAAGAATTAGTTGACGCTGCTCCTAAAGCTATCAAGGAAGGTGTGAGCAAGGACGAAGCCAATGCACTCAAATCTCAGCTCGAAGAAGCAGGTGCAGAAGTCGAAATCAAATAAGGGACATATCATCCCACAACCACTGTGGCACTTCAACCTCAGTCCCGAACTATGTCATGGGACTGAGGTTTGTGCCTATTTTTCGCTCTAATTGCACGCGCTTTAGCTCGCAGCTTTTCGTTCTTTAAAATACACCTATAAATATAAAGCACCTTGGCAACAAAAACATTAGAAAGAATCAGCTTTGCGTCGATAAAACACCCTTATGAATATCCTGACTTCTTGGATATTCAGCTTCAGTCGTTTCAAGATTTCTTTCAACTGGAAACCAATCCTGATAACAGGAAACATGAGGGACTGTTTCAAGTTTTCGCGGAAAACTTTCCCATTACTGACGCAAGAAATAATTTTATTCTTGAGTTTCTTGACTACTACATCGATGCACCTCGATACGACATTGAGGAATGCATCGAACGCGGCTTGACCTACAGTGTGCCGCTCAAAGCCAAACTCAAGCTTTCGTGCACCGATGCCGAACATGAAGACTTTGAGACCGTCGTGCAGGATGTCTATTTGGGCATGATCCCTTATATGACGCCGCGCGGTACGTTTGTCATTAATGGCGCAGAACGTGTTGTGGTTTCCCAGCTGCACCGTTCGCCCGGCGTGTTCTTCGGACGTAGCACCCATACCAATGGAACTATTTTGTATTCGGCACGTATCATTCCCTTCAAAGGATCGTGGATGGAGTTTTCTACGGATATTAACAACGTGATGTATGCCTACATCGACCGTAGAAAGAAGCTTCCCATTACCACTCTCTTGCGTGCCATCGGATTTGAAACCGACAAAGATATTCTCGAAATATTTAACCTTGCAGAGGAAGTCAAAGTGAGCAAAGCGGGATTGAAGCGTGTGCTTGGTCGCCGTCTTGCCGCCCGCGTGCTGCATTCGTATTTCGAAGATTTCGTGAATGAAGACACTGGCGAGTGCGTTTCAATAGAACGTAACGAAGTGATCATCGAGCGTGAAACCGTGCTCGAAGAGCAACATATACAGCAAATTCTTGATGCAGGAGTGAAAAACATCCTGCTTCACCGTGAAGTTGTTCGTGACGAAAGCGACAGAATTACCGACTATTCGGTGATTTTCAACACCTTGAATAAGGATACCTGTAACTCCGAAAAGGAAGCTGTCGAATACATCTATCGTCAATTGCGCAATGCCGATCCGCCCGATGAAGAAACAGCGCGCGGCATTATCGAAAAACTGTTCTTCTCGGATAAACGATATGACCTGGGAGCCGTGGGCCGTTTCCGTATCAACCGGAAACTGAACCTCGATATCCCTGCCGATGTCAAGGTGTTGACCAAGGAAGACATCATCGCTATTATTAAATATTTGGTGGAACTTCTTAGCAGCAAGGCCGACGTCGACGATATCGACCACTTGAGCAACCGTCGTATCCGTACGGTGGGCGAACAGCTTTACTCACAGTTTGGTGTCGGATTGGCTCGTATGGCACGCACCATCCGCGAACGCATGAACGTGCGCGATAACGAGGTGTTTACACCGACCGACTTGATCAATGCAAAAACATTGTCGTCGGTGATTAATTCTTTCTTCGGGACCAACCAGTTGTCGCAGTTCATGGACCAGACCAACCCGTTGTCGGAGGTGACGCACAAACGCCGTATTTCCGCTTTGGGTCCCGGTGGTTTGTCGCGCGAACGTGCCGGATTCGAAGTGCGTGACGTTCACTACACGCACTATGGCCGTCTCTGTACGATTGAAACGCCCGAAGGTCCTAACATCGGACTGATTTCTTCACTTTGCGTGTTCGCCAAGATCAATGAACTTGGCTTTATCGAAACACCTTATCGTGAAGTGAAGAATGGTGTGGTCGATTTTGACAATCCACCGGTGTTCTTGACGGCGGAAGAAGAGGAAGATAAAATCATTGCTCAGGCCATTACCCCTATGGATGATAATGGCGCTTTGTCAGAGGAAAATATCAAAGCACGCTTTGTGGCGGATTATCCTATTGTCACCCCGCAGGAGATTGAATTAATCGACGTGGGACCCAACCAGATTGCATCTATTGCTGCGTCTCTTATTCCTTTCTTGGAGCATGATGACGCCAACCGCGCCCTGATGGGATCGAACATGATGCGTCAGGCTGTCCCGTTGATGAATCCCGAAGCCCCTATCGTAGGTACCGGTATTGAACGCAATGTTGCCAAGGATTCTCGCGTTCTTATCGCTGCGGAAGGCGAGGGCGAAGTCATTTTTGTCGATTCAAAGAAAATCACAGTGCGCTACGACCGTACTGATGACGAACGTTTGGTGAGCTTTGACGATGATGTCAAAAATTACGACCTCATCAAGTATGCCCGTACCAACCAGAATACGAGCATTAATATCAAGCCGATGGTTCGTAAGGGCCAGCGCGTGACCAAAGGTCAGATCATGACCGAAGGTTATGGTACGCAGGGCGGCGACCTCGCATTGGGACGCAACCTGAAAGTGGCTTTCATGCCGTGGCAGGGTTACAACTACGAGGATGCCATTGTGATTTCAGAACGCATTGTCCGCGAAGACCTGTTTACATCGATTCATATCGAAGAGTTTACGCTCGAAGTGCGTGATACGAAACGCGGTCTTGAAGAACTGACCAACGATATTCCCAACGTCAGCGCCGATGCTACCAAGGATCTTGATGAACATGGTCTGGTGAGGGTAGGTGTTGAAGTGAAGGAAGGCGATATCCTCATTGGTAAGATCACGCCTAAGGGAGAAAGCGACCCCACACCGGAAGAAAAACTGCTGCGTGCCATCTTCGGCGACAAGGCTGGCGATGTGAAAAACGCTTCGTTGAAGGCAGGTCCTTCCATGAAGGGCGTTGTCATCGGCAAACACTTGTTCTCGAGAGCGCAAAAAGACCGTAAGGCGCGCGCCAAGGACAAGGAAGACCTTGCCCGTATCGATGCGGAAGCCAATAAGGAGTTGACCGAACTGAAGAATAAACTCGTCGATAAACTGTTGATCATCCTGAATGGTCGCGTTTCTGCCGGCGTGAACAATAACTTCAAGGAGGTGCTTGTCCCCAAGAAGGCCAAGTTTACCCAAAAAGTATTGTTGGAAATCGATTACTCCATTGTGAACCCGAACAAGTGGACTTCGGACGAGAAGACCAATAGCATGATTGTTTCGGTGATCGATAACTACTCATTCCGTTTCAAGGAAATCCAAGGCAAGTACAACCGTCAGAAGTTTGTGACCAGTGTTGGCGACGAGCTGCCGAGCGGAATCATCCAAATGGCGAAAGTGTATGTGGCCAAGAAACGCAAGCTGATGATTGGCGACAAGATGTCGGGCCGTCACGGTAACAAAGGTATCGTTTCGCGCATCGTTCGTCCCGAGGACATGCCTTTCCTCGCCGATGGAAAACCGGTTGATATTGTCTTGAACCCGTTGGGAGTGCCTTCTCGTATGAATCTGGGACAGATTTACGAGACCGTGCTCGGATGGGCAGGCAAGGAGCTTGGTTTGAAGTTCGCCACGCCTATCTTTGACGGTGCTACTTTGGAAGAAATCAACGATTATATGAAGCAGGCCGGATTGCCTGAAAACGGAAGTGTTCAGCTTTACGACGGTGGAACGGGAGAACCATTCGACCAGCCTGCCACGGTAGGTTATATCTATATGCTGAAACTCCATCACATGGTGGACGACAAGATGCACGCACGTTCCATAGGACCCTATTCACTGATTACACAACAACCTCTCGGAGGTAAAGCCCAGTTCGGCGGTCAGCGTTTCGGTGAAATGGAAGTCTGGGCACTGGAAGCCTTTGGCGCCAGTAATGTGCTGCAAGAGATTTTGACCGTTAAGTCGGACGATGTCAATGGCCGTGCCAAGGCTTACGAAGCCATCGTCAAGGGCGATAACATGCCGACGCCGGGAATACCGGAATCGTTCAATGTGCTTGTACATGAGTTGCGTGGGCTTGGTCTGGAGATTACTTTTAAGGATAAAGACGGCAACGTTCTGAACTAATTTAAGTTACGAAATTAACACAAGGGATTATTATGGTCAATAATACAATAAACAGCGGCTTCAACAGTATTACGGTCAGCTTAGCTTCTCCGGAAGCCATCCTTGCCCGTTCACATGGTGAAGTGCTCAAGCCGGAAACTATCAACTACCGTACTTATAAACCCGAACGTGACGGTTTGTTCTGTGAGCGGATTTTTGGTCCTGTGAAGGACTGGGAATGCCATTGCGGAAAATACAAACGCATCCGCTATAAGAATATCATCTGTGACCGTTGCGGTGTTGAGGTTACTGAAAAGAAAGTCAGAAGAGAGCGCATGGGACACATCTCTTTGGTGGTGCCTGTAGCTCATATTTGGTATTTCCGTTCCCTTCCCAATAAAATAGGTGCTTTGCTCGGTATTCCGACAAAGAAACTTGATTCTATTATCTATTACGAACGTTATGTGGTGATTCAAGGCGGTCTGCTCGAAGGTCATGAGATTCCGAACGACACCACAGGACGCGTGGTGACCAAATTGGAATTTTTGAGTGAAGAAGAGTACCTTGATCTTTCAGAGACTCTGCCACTTGAAAACCAATACCTTCCTGACGATGACCCCAATAAGTTTATCGCCAAGATGGGTGCGGAAGCGATTTACGACCTCCTTTCACGTCTTGACTTGGATAAGGAATCGTTTGAGCTTCGTCACAAAGCCAGTACGGATAAATCGCAACAGCGCAAGCAGGACGCCTTGAAGCGTCTGCAGGTGTTTGAAGCTTTTCGTGAGGCCAACAAAACGATTGAAAACCGACCGGAATGGATGATTATCAAGGTGGTTCCCGTTATTCCGCCTGAGTTGCGTCCGTTGGTGCCGTTAGATGGTGGACGTTTTGCCACCTCCGACCTTAACGACCTTTACCGTCGGGTCATCATCCGTAACAACCGTCTGAAACGATTAATCGAAATCAACGCTCCCGATGTCATCATGCGCAACGAAAAGCGTATGTTGCAGGAAGCCGTTGACTCACTCCTCGACAACTCTCGTAAGTCGAGTGCCGTGAAGTCGGAGTCGAACAGACCGCTGAAGTCGTTGAGCGACAGCTTGAAAGGAAAACAAGGCCGTTTCCGCCAAAACCTGTTGGGTAAACGTGTGGACTATTCGGGCCGTTCCGTTATCGTGGTCGGTCCTGACCTGAAGATGAACGAATGCGGACTGCCGAAAGAAATGGCTGCCGAGCTGTTCAAGCCTTTTGTCATCCGCAAGATGATAGAGAGAGGTATTGTCAAGACGGTCAAGTCGGCCAAGAAGATTGTCGATCGCAAAGATCCCGTTGTGTGGGATATTTTGGAAAACATCCTGAAAGGTCACCCCATCCTGCTCAACCGTGCCCCTACGTTGCACCGTTTGGGTATTCAGGCTTTCCAGCCTAAGATGGTGGAAGGCAAGGCCATACGTCTGCATCCGCTGGTGTGTACGGCTTTCAACGCTGACTTTGACGGTGACCAGATGGCTGTTCACGTTCCGCTGGGTAATGCCGCCGTATTGGAGGCTCAAATCCTCATGCTGGCATCCCACAACATCTTGAACCCTTCAAATGGAGCTCCTATCACGCTGCCTTCGCAGGACATGGTTCTCGGTTTGTACTATATCACCAAACCTCGTCCCAGCACTGCAGATCATGCTGTGAAGGGAGAGGGAATGTCGTTCTATTCTCCGGAAGAAGTCATCATCGCATTGAATGAAAAACGTGTGGATTTGCACGCTCAGATTAAAGTGCGCGTGAAAGTGCGTGAGAATGAGAAACTTGTCAGCAAACTTATCGAAACCACTGTCGGTCGCGTTTACTTCAACCAAGTGGTGCCCGAAGAATACGGCTTTATCAACGAGTTGTTGACTAAGAAGTCGTTGCGAAGCATTGTGGGTAACATGGTGCGCTTGATGGGTACCGCCATCTCTACCAAGTTCCTTGATGACATTAAGAACATGGGTTATAAGATGGCTTTCAAGGGAGGACTTTCGTTCAACCTTGGTAATGTCCTTATTCCGCCTGCGAAAGAAACGCTGATTCAGGAAGCCAATGATAAGGCTGCTGAAATCCGTCAATACGAACACATGGGCTTCATGGGCCCCAACGAGCGTTACAACCAGATCGTTGACCTTTGGACAGACGTCAACTCACGTCTTACAAGGGAGGTGATGGATATGCTTTCATCCGATGATCAAGGATTCAACCCGGTGTATATGATGCTGCACTCCGGTGCTCGCGGTTCCGAGGCTCAGGTCTCTCAGCTATGCGGTATGCGTGGTCTGATGGCGAAGCCGATGAAAGCCGGTTCGTCGGGTGCTGAAATCATTGAAAACCCGATTTTGTCGAACTTCAAGGAAGGTCTGTCGGTGTTGGAATACTTTATTTCCACACACGGTGCCCGTAAGGGTTTGGCCGATACCGCTTTGAAGACCGCCGACGCCGGTTACCTGACCCGTCGTCTCGTTGACGTGGCGCATGACGTCATCATCACTGAAAAAGACTGTGGCACATTGCGCGGCTTGACGGTGTCGAGAGGTGAGGAAATCAAAGAACCCGGCAAGCATTCGTTGCTGTATGACCGCATTTTGGGCCGTGTGGCATTGCACGATATTTCCCATCCTCAGACAGGTGAACTGATCATTTCCGGTGGACAGGAAATCAACGAGGAATTGGCAGAAGTCATCGATGAATCTCCGATTGATAACGTGGAAATCCGTTCCGTGCTGACTTGCGAATCGAAGCGCGGTGTTTGCGCCAACTGTTATGGCCGCAACCTTGCATCGAGCAAGCTGGTTCAGAAAGGTGAGGCTGTGGGTGTGATTGCCGCACAGTCCATCGGTGAGCCTGGCACGCAGCTCACTCTGCGTACCTTCCACCAAGGTGGTAAGGCATCGAAAGGTCTTGTGGTGTCAAATACCGAGGCCAAGTATGACGGATACCTTGAAATCGAAGAGTTACGTTCCGTAGAAGCCGAACGTGACGGCGTGAAATGCCAGATTGTTATCGGTCGTTCCGCTGAGTTGAAACTGCATGACAACAACACAGGTGTGGTATTAATGACCACGAATATTCCTTACGGAGCCAAGCTGTATTTCAAAGATGGCAGTGCGGTGAAGAAAGGTGATAAGATTTGCGAATGGGATCCCTATAACGCCACAATCGTTTCGGAATATCCCGGTAAGGTACGTTTCCAGAATGTCATCGAAGGTGTCACCTATCGTGAAGAGACCATCGCTGAAACCGGATACAAGGAACGTGTTATTGTTGAAGGCAGGAGAGGTGCTAAAAACCCGCTTATCGAGATTCTTGATGAACATGATGAAGTCAGGGTGTCATACGACCTTCCTGTTGATGCTCACGTTATTGTTGACGAAGACGATATGGTCAATGCGGGTGACAACTTGGTGAGAATTCCACGTAACGTTTCGGGCGGTGGCGATATCACTGGCGGTCTGCCGCGTGTCACCGAGCTGTTCGAAGCCCGTAATCCTTCCGACCCAGCTGTGGTTTCCGAAATCGACGGTATCGTTTCAATGGAGAAGAAACTGAAGCGTGGCAACCGTGAGGTGGTGGTTACTTCCAAGACGGGAGAACAGAAACGCTATCTCATTGCTACGTCAAAACAGATTCTGGCTCAGGAAAACGACTTTGTCAAGGCAGGACAGCCGCTTTCGGAGGGTGCCATTACACCGTCCAGCATTTTGGCCATCATGGGACCGATGAAGGTGCAGGAATATATCGTCAACGAGGTGCAGAGCGTGTATCGTTCGCAAGGTGTGGTGATCAACGACAAACACTTTGAAGTCATTGTGCGTCAAATGATGCGCAAGGTCGAAATCATCGATCCGGGCGATACCCGTTTCCTTGAAGGCGAGTTGGTGAACAAACTGATATTCCAGGAAGAGAATGACGACATTTACGGCAAATTGGTGGTTACAGACAAAGGCGATTCGGAAAACCTTGTCGAAGGTCAGATCATTACGGCCATGAAGTTGCGCGATGAAAACTCGCAGCTGAAACGCCGCGACCTGAAGACAGTGCAGACCCGTCCGGCCGATCCGGCGACGGCAAGCCAAGTGCTGCAAGGCATCACCCGCGCAGCATTGCAGACCGAGAGCTTTATCTCTGCTGCATCGTTCCAGGAGACTACAAAGGTGCTGACCAATGCTTCGATTGCCGCCAAGTCGGACTTCTTGCTCGGCATGAAAGAAAATGTTATCGTTGGTCACAAGATTCCTGCTGGAACAGGCTTGCATGAATACGACGATCTTATTGTCGCTTCACGCGCAGACTATGAAAACCTGAAGCAAAAAGCCGAAGGTGAATAATTAGTTAATACGTGAATTAGTTAATGCGTGTTTCTATAAAAAAGGACCGGCATCTGCCGGTCCTTTTTATATAGTGGTTTGCTGTTACAATAACAAGACTTATTGTCATTGGTAGATAAAAGGCTGTCTTTTTTTGACCTATATGCCTTGTTTCTCAAATGGTTATTCCTTGATCCGATGCAGCAAATACACTGTGCTGTCTGAAGCTACTATTTCGAATTCATCTTGATTGGAAAGCTGTTTTGCCTCTTCTCTATCACTATATAGATTTTGTTTTGTGACCAAATAATAGCACGCATCAGTTTTTAGATTCCATTCAAAATCATAGATTTCAGGACGCATGGCTAAATGCGGGACAAACATCGATGAAGCACATACCGAGGCGTCTTGGGGGATTTGCTTGATCAGTTGCCGTGCGTAATGCGCATCAAAATGGCTCTGTTGGTAATGTCGTTTCTGATACACGCAGAGCTGATCTATGAAGATGAATGATTTCGGGAGTCCGATGGTGTAGAATGTCGTCAGTAGTGTGGAAATGAATAAAGCGGTGGCTAATCCTAAGCGCAAAACTTGTTTTTTCAGTTTGAAAAATACCAAGAAAGAGGCGATGATGAAAACGGGCATGAATTCGATGGAATATTGGAAGGAGATTCCCCAGAAGAAACGCTCTGTAGCCAGCATTTTCTGTGCAATAAGCGGTATTACCATGAATAGATAATTCGGCTTGAATAGCGTGAAAATCATGCCGGTAGTCAAGATGCAATAATAGAATTCTGCTTTAATGCCGTCATAATCAGGATTACCTGTTGTATTGTTAAATAGGATTCTTAGCATTTCTACAGGATGGGTGAACGCATTTTTTGCAATTTCCATGTAATTGTCGCCAAGATAAGTATATCGATCAAAACCACCGCCTGCACCTCCCAAGCTGGGCATCACCAGCATGTTGATCAAAATGAAATAGGTGATGGCAAAAATGGCATAGCCTAATAAATACCACAATGTTTTTTTATCTTTACGGTAGTCCCACATCAAGCCGATGGCAACAAAAAACAACCATAGCGACATGTTTTCCTTGCCAATGACAAACAACACGACGAACAGTGAAGATAGACCGAAATTCTTTTTCTTGATGAAATAAAGTAGCCATGGCAACATCATGGCTGTCACTACATTGGAGTGATAATCGAAGGCTAGGGCTTGTATGATGCCGAAAGAAAAAAAGAATGTGGCAGTGGCTGGCAGTGGCATCAGGTTATTGTCGGTGTAAAGCGTAATGAGTTTGTAAATACCCCATCCGCCCAATAGGACGGCGGCGATTTGCACGATGAGTAATGTGTAGCTGCCAAAAATCAAAACCAATGGCGAAAAAATCATGAGATAGAGGTCGAAATGATCACTCAAAATGTTTTGGGGCAAAGGCTTGAACATGCTGCAATCGTCAAAGGAAAAATGCATGTAGTCGTACATCACATGGGTGTACAGCCCTAAATCGAGGGCGTAGGTTTTAAAAAGATAGTGGTTGACAAAGGAGATCAGACAAAACAGAATGCCAGCAGCAGAAAACAGAGCTATTAAGGCAATGCGATTTTGTCGATTTGTAAAAACCAGGTCTTTCATTATGATGGTGCAGCGTTATGGATAAGATAACATCGAACACGGAGTGTGGCCGATCGGGTTGCAAAAATAATGATAATTTTGTTGAGGCAATACGAATTGGGGTAATTCAATACGTATAAGGTTGAAAGTCACAATAAACAGTCACGCTTTTCTTATTTGCTCAAAGCCTCTGCACCACCGACAATATCCATAAGCTCGTTGGTGATGACTTCCTGACGGGCTTTGTTGTACACGATCCTTAGTTCTTGCGAGAGCTGTTCGGCATTATCGGAGGCGATGTGCATGGCGGTAGTCCGGGCGCCATGTTCAGCGGTATGAACATCGAGCATGATGGAAAAAAGATTGGTACGCAGGACTTTGGGAACCATTTCGTTGACAAATTCTTCTTTTGAAGGCTCAACGATGTAGTCACGGTAGCTCATGTCATTGGTATTATCCGGCATGGCGACTTGCAGGGGCAGTAGAACTTCGCGTTGCGGTATCTGTACCCCCGTGTTCTTGTAATGGTTGTAAATCAACTCTACTTTGTCGATAGATCCTTCAAGAAATAGCTTGGTGAATAAGTCGCATAACGTGCAGGCGTCCTCATAAGTGGGTTTGGCACTGATTTCCAAAAGGTTTTTTACAACGGGGATTCTCATCCGTTTGGCGTAATCGCCCACTTTTTTTCCAGCGAGATATACCATGACATTGTCCTTGCCCAACTGCGCCACATATTCCGAATAGGTTTCTTTGAGAAGTCTGTCGATGTTGGCGTTGTAAACGCCGCATAGTCCGTTGTCGGACGAAAAAGCCATCAGCATGACCTTTTTCACTTGGCGTTTTTCGCACAATGGAATGTTGAGGGTTTCTTCCAAGGTGTTCAAGTAATTGGAAAGGGTCTCATGGAGTTTATGCTTGTAGGGCATGAACCGCTCCGTGGTCGATTCGGCTTTCTTCAGTTTGGCCGCCGATACCATTTTCATGGCGTTGGTGATTTTCTGCGTCGAGGCGACCGAATTGATCCTGGCACGTATTTCTTTCAGTGAGGGCATGTCGTCGTCTCCTTAACTGCAAAAGTGTTGGCTCAGTGTAGCCGCTTCAGCACGCAGAATGTCCTTGATATTGTCGTCGATGAGCCCGGCTTTGAGTTTTTCAAGCACATCGTTTTTGTGTTTGGTCTCAAGGATGTCTAAGTATTGTTTTTCAAAATCGCGCACTTTGTCGGCAGGCACTTTGTTGAGCAGTCCATTGGTGCCGCAAAAGATGATGGCGATTTGTTTTTCAACCGGAACGGGATTGTACTGAGGCTGTTTGAGCAGTTCTACGTTTTTCGTGCCTTTGTCAATGATGGCAAGCGTGGCGGTGTCGAGTTCGGCTCCGAATTTCGAGAAGGCTTCCATCTCTCTGAATTGCGCTTGGTCGAGTTTCAGTGTGCCGGCCACTTTTTTCATGGATTTGATTTGTGCATTGCCGCCCACACGCGAAACGGAGATGCCGACGTTGATGGCAGGACGCACACCGGCGTTGAACAGGTCGGTTTCCAAAAAGATTTGACCGTCGGTGATGGAAATTACGTTGGTAGGGATGTAGGCTGATACGTCGCCCGACTGGGTTTCGATGATGGGCAGTGCGGTGATGGATCCGCCGCCCTTGACAATGTCCTTGATGGATTCCGGCAAATCGTTCATCTGACGCGCCACATCATCGTTGCCAATGATTTTTGCCGCCCTTTCAAGCAGGCGTGAATGCAAGTAGAAAATGTCGCCGGGATAGGCTTCACGCCCTGGGGGACGACGAAGAATGAGCGATACCTCGCGGTATGAGACCGCTTGCTTCGACAAATCGTCGTAGATGATGAGTGCATGTCTGCCCGTGTCGCGGAAATACTCGGCAATGGCAACACCGGCATACGGGGCGTAGAATTGCATGGCGGCAGGGTCGGATGCCGTGGCGGAAACGACAATGGTGTAGTCCATGGCTCCGTGCTGCTCTAACGTATTGACAATATTGGCAACGGTAGAACCTTTTTGACCGATGGCCACATAAACGCAATAGACAGGGTCGCCGTTCTTGAAATTCTCCCGTTGGTTGATGATGGTGTCGATGGCGATGGCGGTCTTGCCGGTTTGACGGTCGCCGATAATCAGTTCACGTTGTCCGCGACCGATGGGTATCATGGCATCGATGGCTTTCAAGCCTGTTTGCAGGGGCTGGCTCACAGGCTGACGGAAGATGACACCGGGAGCCTTGCGCTCCAAGGGCATCTCGTAGGTCTTTCCCTGGATGGGGCCTTTCCCGTCGATAGGATTGCCTAAGCCGTTGACAACACGCCCCAGCAAACCCTCACCCGCAAAGACGGAAGCGATACGCTGCGTGCGCTTGACGGTTTCGCCTTCCTTGATGTTTTCGGTTGGACCTAACAGAACGACACCTACATTGTCTTCTTCAAGATTGAGCACGACACCCATGGTGCCGCATTCAAACTCCACCAATTCGTTGGACTGTACGCGGTCGAGACCATACACGCGTGCCACACCGTCGCTGACTTGAAGCACTTTCCCGATTTCCTCGAAGCGCATCTTGTCGCTCATTTCCTGAAGTTGCATTTGCAGTATGCTTGATATTTCGCTTGGCTTAATGTCTGACATAATTCGTTGGTTATTAGCAGTGAGTGGTGACCATGGGGTCAACGTTCAAAAATGATTTTAATAGGTCGGTCCGTCAGCTTTTTCGCAACAGCGATTCTTTCAACTGGTTCAGTTGTCCGATGACACTGGCGTCAAGCCGGTTGTTTTCGATGTCGATCATAAAACCGCCGATAAGGTTCGGGTCGATTTCAATTTCGGCTTCAATATCGGATTTGAATGTTGTTGCGACAAAACTTTTGATGCGTTCAATGGTTGCCTCTGGCAGTTCGGCGGCTGTCGTGATTTTCGTCTTCAACAGGTGCTTCTCGCTGCGGTAGATGTCCTGATATTTTAGGGCGATGAAAACCATTTTGTTTTCACGCTTGTGACTCACAACGAAACGCACAAAACGTTTCAGACAGTCGTGAATGGGTTTTCCGATGGCTGTTTCAATGAGCGCAATCTTGTTGTTGTCGTCTAATACCGGATTGCTGAGTACGTTGCATAACTTGCCGATGCCACCGTTGACATTGTTGCAGAAACGTTTCAGGCTTTGATAGATTTCGTCCTCGCAGTGGTTTTCAACTGCGAAGCCATACAAGGCTCTTGCATATCTGACCGATATCTTTCCGTCTTCCATGGTTAGGCCTGAATGTTTTTACTGTTGTTGAGAAGTTTTTCAATAAAGTCGTTTTGAGCCTGCTTATCGTCGAGTTCTTTCTTGAGCAGCTTTTCAGCAATGCTGACCGAAAGGGCGACCACTTCGCTTTTGATTTGCGCCATGGCTTCGTCCTGTTCTTTCTTGATACGGGCGTGAGCCTCGGCAACGATTTTTTCCGATTCCTTTCGGGCTTGCTCTTTGGCTTCCTCAACGATTTGCGTCTTTAGCTCCTGGCTCTCCTTCATAATCCGGAGTTGCTCGGCCTGTGTGTCGGCCAGCACTTCTTTGCGTTTCTGTTCGACACCGGCCAATGCTTCGTTGGCTTCTTTTGCTGCCGACATCGCATCGCTGATGTGCTGGTTGCGCTTATCCACAGCATTCATGATCATCGGCCAGCCCGCCTTGGCAAGGATGGCAAAGACAATCAGAAATGCTATCAGCATCCAGATGACCAGACCGCTTTCGGGAAGAAACAGATCCATAGATAATGCTATTGTAAATAGTTTGTTGTCGAATTGTACCGTTTCGGCGGTATCAGATGACTGCTAAAACACAGACGACAATGGCAAACAAAGTGGCTCCTTCGATAAGTGCACCTGCGATAATCATACTGGAACGCACGTTGGCGGCAGTTTCGGGCTGTCGGGCGATGGCTTCCATGGCGGAGGTGCCTATTTTTCCAATGCCGAATGCGGCACCGAATACCGCAATAGCTGCAGAAATGGCAGCGATTGCCGGGACGTAGCTAATCTCAAGAATGATGGCTAAAATTGTTGCTAACATGATTATTTGAATTTAATTTGATGATTGTTGTATGGGTATGTGTTGAATTTTTTCCTTAGGTTTTTCAGGTTCTTCTTGTGCCAGCCCGATGAAAATGGCCGAAAGCATGGTAAAGACATAAGCCTGAATATAGGCCACTAACATTTCTAGGGCAGTCATGAAAATGGTCATGAAGATGGAGATGAACGAAATGCCGAAGCCCATGCCGGCACCGTACATGCCTCCAAGAATGAAAATCAAGGCCATAAGCACCATGATGATGATATGTCCGGCTAAAATGTTGGCAAACAAACGGATCATCAAGGCGAAAGGCTTGGTGAGGGTGGAAATCAGCTCTATAATGGGCATCAGCGGAATGGGCACTTTCAGAAAGACGGGCACATCGGGCCAAAGGATGTCCTTCCAGTAATGTTTGCTGCCCAACACGTTGATAAAGAAGTAGGTAATCAATGCCAGCACCATGGTGACGGCAAGGTTGCCTGTAACGTTAGCCCCGAAAGGGAAGAAGGGTATCAGCCCGAACAGGTTGTTGAAAAAGATAAAGAAGAACACCGTCAGCAGATAGGGTGCGAACTTGCGGTACTTCTTCTCGTTGATGGAAGGCTTGATAATGCCGTCAAGCACCATCAAGGTAAGCCACTCCACCAAACCTTGGTAGCGGCTGGGCTTGCCCATGGGATTCTTTTTGTACTGTCTTGCCGCGGGGAGGAAGAAGGCCAATAGGAAGGCACAGCAGATAAACAGTCCGAAGGCGTTTTTGGTGAACGACAGGTCGAAAGGGCGTGCAATTTCGCCCTTGCTGTTGGTCTCAACAAGTTTGCCGGCGTATTTTTCCGCATCTTGCGACTGAATGAAAAAGCCTTTGTAGTTTTCGCCAGGATGCAAATGGCAAATGTGTTTTGACGAAAACATAAGCCACCCGCGTTCTTTGCTCTTCACGATGACAGGCAGTGCAATGCTGATCGGTTTCCCCTTGACTTCAGTGATATGGAATTCGTAGGAGTCTCCCGTGTGACCGAAGATGAACGATTTCGCATCGAATTTCTTGCCTTTGCTTTCGGATGCTACGGTATCGGCGGAAACGGTCTGCGAAAAAGCGATACGAGGCAGCAGTAATGCCGCAATAGCAGTGAAAACAATGATAATATGCCAGAATGGACGGTTCATCGATTATCTTTGTTTTGATGACGGTTATGATTCGCAGCCTTTTTTTTGTCAGGGTTCGACTGCTTCAAGAAACGGGAGTGTATCCAGGTTTCTTCGGTGAGTGCCACCAGATACGAAATCATGGTGATGATTAAAAATGCTTTTTTGCCTTTGTCGGCAAAAATGAGATAAAGCACGACGATGATAACCGTAACCGCCAATTTGATGCCTTTATAAATATAGAGCCAAATCAATTTCACCGGTTTGGTTTCACGGTTTTTAATCATCAGGTTGCTGTATAAAGCGCCGAGAATCATATAGACCATGGGCACCATGGCCATCCAGTTGTTCCACCATGATTTGTCCGAAAACAGCCCGATCAGCAGGAACACCAAGATAAGGCAGGTAACCAAAAAAATGGCTAAGTAGGTTGTCAGTGTTTTTTTTCTCATGATTCTATGCAGATGATTAAGGTGTTATCGTGTTGTTCGACGAAACCGCTCTTGATATCGAACTCGTGTCTTTCTCCATGCTCGTCGGTCAGTGTCACCTTGCCTGCTTCTAAGATGGCGACGATGGGGGCGTGATCCTGGAGTAAGGTGAAAGGTCCCATCTTGCTTGGTACAGTGGCTGAGGTGACGGATCCGGAGAACAGTGTCTTTGTTGGAGAAATGATTTCGACTTTCATGGCGTTCAACGGCTTTGCTTTAGTAATTCTTCTCCTTTGGCAATGGCCTCGTCGATGGTGCCGACAAGGTTGAATGCTGTTTCGGGATACTGATCGACTTCTCCGTCCATGATCATGTTAAAGCCGCGTATGGTTTCCTCTATGGGCACCATGACGCCCTTCATGCCGGTAAACTGTTCGGCCACATGGAACGGCTGCGAGAGGAAGCGTTGCACGCGGCGGGCGCGGTGCACCACGGTCTTGTCTTCTTCCGACAGTTCTTCCATGCCGAGAATGGCGATGATGTCCTGTAGCTCCTTGTTGCGTTGCAGCAATTGGATAACGCGTTGTGCGGTATTGTAGTGTTTTTCTCCGATGACGTTGGGGTCGAGGATGCGTGAGGTGGAATCAAGCGGGTCAACGGCAGGATAGATGCCAAGCTCGGCAATCTTACGGCTGAGCACCGTGGTGGCGTCTAAGTGTGCAAAAGTAGTGGCAGGGGCGGGGTCGGTCAGGTCGTCGGCAGGTACGTAAATGGCTTGCACTGAGGTGATAGAACCGTGCTTTGTCGAGGTGATGCGCTCCTGCATCTGTCCCATCTCGGTAGCCAAGGTGGGCTGGTAGCCTACTGCCGAAGGCATACGTCCGAGCAAGGCCGATACTTCGGAACCGGCTTGCGTGAAACGGAATATGTTGTCGATGAAAAGCAGGATGTCGTCAATGCCGTCGTTGGGGTCGTCGCGGAACGATTCGGCCACAGTAAGACCTGTAAGCGCAACGCTCACACGTGCCCCGGGAGGCTCGTTCATTTGTCCGAACACCATGGTGCATTGGGATTTTGCCAATTCTTCATGGTCGATTTTCGACAAGTCCCAGTCGCCGTTTTCCATGGCTTCTTTAAAGGCGTCGCCATAGCGGACAATGTCCGACTGTATCATCTCACGCAGCAGGTCGTTGCCTTCACGGGTGCGCTCGCCTACGCCGGTAAACACCGAATAGCCGTTATGCCCTTTGGCAATGTTGTTGATCAGTTCCATGATGAGCACGGTCTTGCCCACGCCGGCACCTCCAAACAAACCGATCTTGCCACCTTTGGAATATGGCTCCAACAGGTCGATGACCTTGATGCCCGTGAAAAGGATTTCTTTTGAAGTGGCAAGGTCTTCAAACTTAGGTGGCTCACGGTGTATGGGCGACTCATTGGTGCGATCCAGCACACCGATGCCGTCGATGGAATCACCGATAACATTCATCAAGCGTCCTTTGATCTGGTGGCCGGTGGGTATCGAAATGGGCTTGCCAATAGGAACGACATCCATGCCGCGCATCAGGCCGTCGGTCGAATCCATGGCGATGGCACGCACCGAATCTTCACCGATATGCTGCTGGCATTCCAAGATGATCTTTTTGCCGTCATTGCGCGTGATTTCCAAGGCGTCGTGTATTTTGGGCAGCTCGGAATCAGTGCTGCCGAACATGATGTCAACAACAGGGCCGATGATTTGGGTGATATGTCCTTTATTTTCTTTTGACATGGTTTTTATTTCCAATTTTCAATTGCAAAAATGCAAAGCTAAGAAAAGTTTTGCAGTGGTGTTTGAAAAAACGAAAATATTTTCCTCATCGGGCAAAAGTGTTACCGTCGCCCGAAAATTATAGCGATAAAAGACGTTCAAAACAGTTTTTGATGCTGGAATAGGGAAGGGCTTCATCCGGATTTTTGAATTATGCGATAGGTGTTGTCGGGCTATTTTCCATCAAAAAATCCACATTAATAGGGATAAATTAAAGCAAAAATCCCTATTTCTTGGTAGGATGAACACCGTTTAGACACGATATTTTTGCAACATAAAATTTTCAAACGATGAACACTGTTCAGATAAATAAAACTGTCATCAGGCAAAACATCTTACGTGTGGCGCGAGAGGCGTTCTTGAAAAAAGGCTATAAAGATACTTCCATGCGTTCCATAGCCAGGCTTTCTGGAGTTTCTTTGGGTAACATTTACAATTACTATAAGGATAAGGATGAGATTTTCCAAATAGTCCTTGCTCCTTTGCTCGATGCCTTTGAGCAGCTTATGGCTAGGCACAATGGTGAGGAGTGTCTTTCGCTCGATGTGTTTGAAAAGGACTTTTACCTCCAGACTTCTATCGATGACTTTATGCTCATTTTCAAAAGTTTTCGAAGCGAGATGAAACTGTTGCTGCTCGGTGCGGAAGGTTCGTCGCTCGAATCGTTCAAGGAAAAATTCATCGACCAACAGACCCAAATGAGCCTTAATTATATGGATGCGATGCGCAAAAAGTTTCCTCACATCAATTGTGATGTATCGGAGTTCTTTATTCATATCAATTGCTCATGGATGATGACCGTGCTTTGTGAGATAGTGTCGCATAAAGAATTGAATGAAAATGATATAGAATGTTTCCTGACGGAGTATTTTACTTTTACTACGGCGGGATGGAAGCAAGTAATGAAAGTATAATTTAATAGTAACACGGTATGAAAATAGAAAAAATCAACCAATGGTTCACCCCTCAGGGCGAACGTATCATCCGGCGGCGCTGGTGGGTGCTGTTGGTTTTCGCTCTGCTGCTCGCGTGCGGCGTTAACGGACTTAGGTATATGAACATCAGCACTTCGTGGAACGACTATTTCCTCGAAGACGACCCTATGTTGGTGCAGACCGACGATTTCAAGGCTATTTTTGGCAACGACAATTTCGCCGCGGTGCTCACCACGTGCGACAACACCTTTACCAAGGAAAATCTTGAATTGATACGCCGCCTATCCAACGAAATGTTGGACAGCCTTTCGTATGCCGACAAAATCACCTCGCTGACCGATATTGAGTTTATGACGGGTAACGAAGAAGGCATTGTGTTGGAACAAATCGTCCCAGAGGAGATTCCCGATGATGCCGCAGGCTTGGACGAAATCAAGCGCAAAGCATTTATGAAACCATATATTGCCAATCGGTTGGTGTCGAGCGACGGCACGCAGACATGGATATTGTTGAAATTGCGACCTTTCCCCGCCGACTCGGTGTGGAAACAGGTGAAAGGTGCCGTTTCGCCTGAAATGGTGACCGGAGAGGAACTGGAGCACATTATCTCCAAGCCCGAATATGCGTCGTTGCACCTAAGAGGTTCGGGTATGCCCTATATGACCCAACAAAAAATGAGTTGGATCAATAAGGAAATGCCTAGGGTGATGGGACTTGCCATGCTGTTGGCCGTTATCGTTCTCGCCCTTGTGACCCGTACATTCAGAGGAGTCATCGTTCCTGTTATAACGGCGGTAAGTTCCATTGTTATGGCGTATGGTTTAGTGGGTTACATGCGTTTCACTATCGATAGCGGCATGATGCTGGTGCCCATGCTCTTGGCTTTTGCAGTGGCGATTGCCTACAATATTCATGTCCATTCGTACTTTAAGCGGCAGATGCGCATTCACGGCAAACGCAAGCAGGCGGCTGTGGAGACCATCAGCGAAATGGGATGGCCCGTGTTATTCAGCGCATTGACCACCTTTGCCGCCCTGCTGTCGTTTTTGGTTATCCCTATTGTCCCCATGCACTTTGTTGGCATCACCACATCCACCAGCGTGATGCTGACCTTTCTGATTGCCATCACCATCATGCCCGTGATGCTCAGCTTTGGTAAGGATAAGGAACCGGTGCCCGTTTCTCAAAGAAAGAGTACTTTCAAGCTCGACCGTATGTTAGAAGCCTTTGGCAACAAAATCCTGAAATGGAGAAGATTGGTTTGGACGGTGTTTATTGTCGTTACAGCGTTCTTGCTGTACCAGATGACCAAGATAGAAACGGCTTTTGACGTGGAACGCACCATGGGAAGGGGCGTGCATTACGTGGATGAAATTCTGAAAGTGGGTGAGAGCGAATTGGGTTCCATTTATTCGTACGATGTGTTGGTTGACCTGCAAGAAGACGGCGCCGCCAAGAAACCGGAAAACCTGAAAGCCTTGGATGAGTTGGCGAAAGCCGTTGAGAAATACCCGCTCACCAAGCGCACGACCAGCCTCCTGAATATCCTGAAAGACTTGAATCGCACCTTGCATGCTAATGACGAGCAGTATTATGCAATTCCCGACAACAGCGATGAAGTCGCCCAGCAGATGCTGCTCTACGAAGGGGCGGGAGGCAGCGAATCGGAATACTGGATCGATTACGACTATCGCCGCCTGCGTCTGAAAGTGGATATCAGCACCTATAATTCCGGCGAAGCCGAAAAGGAGATGAAAGATGTAACGGAACTTGCTCAAAAACTTTTCCCCGGAGCCAAAATATCGCCGGTAGGTGCTCTGCCCCAGTTCACCACCATGATGCAGTACTTGGCAAGAGGACAAATATCCTCGTTCTTCATTGCGCTGTTGGTGATTGGGGCACTGATGATGCTGGTTTTCGGCAGTATCAAAACCGGTCTTATCGGATTAATCCCGAATGTGATGCCTGCCGTTGTGGTAGGAGGCTTGATGGGCTGGATGAATTATCCGCTCGATATGATGACTGCCACTATTATGCCTATGATACTCGGTTTGGCGGTGGACGACACCATCCATTTTATCAACCACGGTCATTTGGAGTTCGACCGTCAGCGGAGCTACAAGGGCGCTATCTTGCGTTCGTTCCGCATCGTGGGAACTCCCATCGTACTTACGAGTATCATCATCACGGCGAATTTTGCCGCCTACATTATTTCCGAAAGTACTTCATTCAGACACATGGGCATCTTGTCGGTAGCCGGTATGCTGGCAGCTCTGCTGGCAGACCTGTGCATCACGCCGCTATTGTTCCGCAGATTCAAAATTTTCGGGAAAGAAACAAATGAAAACAAAGTCAAAACTAACAAGAAACTATCATGATGACCTATTTTAAAACATACTATTGGTGGCTGGGAATGTTGCTTCTATTGGTGAGCTATCTGCCATTCTTATTGGCGGATAAAGCCGCTTTCAAGCGATTGAGCGATTTTTCGTTTATCAGCGTTCGCGGCAAATGGTTTTCGTTCGTTATGATAGCTTTTTATGCGGTTTTTGCCATTGTTCCGTTTTTTGTGCGACTCACAGATTCCATCGCTTTGCTGATGACGGGTTGCCTTGTGTTCGGTTTTGGTGCCGTATGTACGCTTGTTAGCTATGATAATTACTTTTCCTCAAAATCCGACGAGACCATTACCAAAGGCTTGTACCGTTTTTCGCGCAATGCCATTTATGTATCGGCTCTTTTTATGGAAATCGGTATCGTAGTGCTCTGCCGCTCGTGGCTGTTGGGTGTGGTATTGGTACTGCATCTTGTGTTGCGCCACTATGTCATTTTGGAGGAAGAACGCTATTGCGAGCAGACCTATGGTGAGTCATATTTAGCATATAAAAAAAGAACTCCTCGGTATTTTCTGTTTTTCTAAAAATGAATAAACAATGCATGATTATTTGAAGGAAACAAGGATACTAGACTACTCGAATGCTTCTATAGTGAAGTTGGTCGAAAGCAGAAATTGGAATCGAATGGATACCGTCTCCAGGATCAAGTCTATTTATAACTATGTGCGGGATGAAATCAAGTTCGGATACAATTTGTCCGACGATATTCCGGCTTCCGGGGTCTTGAAAGACGGATACGGACAATGCAACACCAAGGCGACCTTGCTGATGGCACTTCTCAGGGCCACCGGCGTTTCGAACAGAATACACGGCTTTACGATTGACAAGGCTCTTCAAAAAGGGGCGATCATAGGTGTCTGTTACCTGTTCTCGCCTCGGAATATCGTCCATAGCTGGGTGGAGGTCTGTGTAAACGACCAATGGTATATTCTCGAAGGTGTGATTATCGACAGGTCGTATTTGTCAAAAATACAATCGCAAAACATGGCGAGTAAGACGTTTTGCGGCTACGGCATTTATACCGACAACCTGCAAAATCCGCCAATTGAATGGGATTTGAATAATACTTTCATTCAGGATAGAGGTATTAATCGAGATTTGGGCATTTTTGATACTCCTGATGCCTTTTATGCGGAACACAGGCAGTACTTGGGACCGTTTAAGAGATTCGTGTTCCGAAATATCGTCCGGAAAAGAATGAATCATAATGTTGAAAAGGTAAGAAATAGTTAAATAGATATGGATAATATAAAAAAAGAACGCCTCGTGTTGAAAGCCGGAGAACGCTTTGTGGTTTGCAACGAACTTGCAGACCCGAAAGGGAATGAAATCTGGATGAAAATGCTGGATATGCCCATATATACCCCCGAACAGATTCAACAAATGATGCTTGACAACGGGTTTGGCAAGGTAGAGATGTTTCACCGGCATAAATCGCCGCAGGTAACGGTAATCGGGATTAAGAACAAGTAATAAAAACAAGGAATATTATATGAATAGTACAAAAAAACAGAAGAAAACCCCCGTGTTGAAACGGTTGCTCCCATACGCGGGGAACAAACGCCGTCTGTTGCCGATGGCAATGGTAATGTCGGCAATCTCGGGGGTGATGGTGCTGATGCCTATGGTTTATATCCATAAGATTGTCAGCGGAATTATTTTGAACGGCAGTGTCGATGGAGTTTCCATACGCCACTACGCGATTTTGGCGGCATGCTTTGCGGCGGCAGGATTGCTGTCCTATTTCTTTGCACTGATGGTGTCGCACCTTTTGGCCTTCGAGGTGGAGGCGAACATCGTCAAACTCAGTGCAAAGAAGATGATGGAGAAGCCTTTGGGGTTTTTTGCCAACCGCGAGAGCGGCAAACTACGCAAGACCATCGTCGATGGGGCGGCGGAGACCCACACCATGCTGGCGCACCAGTTGCCCGATTTGGCGATGACCATCGTCTCGCCCGTCGTGTTGTTGGTCTTCTTCTTCCTTTTCGACTGGCGATTAGGCTTGGTGAGCCTTATCCCTATGTTGATTACCATGCTGTTGATGGGCACCATGTTCGCTAAAAAGAACATGAAGCTGCGTGAAGCGTATAACGACGGGCTGGCAAATCTGTCCGCCGAGTCGGTGGAGTACGTGCGCGGCATACCGGTGGTGAAAACCTTCGCCCAGAGCGTGGAGAGCTTCGACCGTTTCTATTCGCTCATCGTGAAAATGAAAGAGTTTGTGGTGCAGTGGAGCATGGGTTTTAAAAACAAAATGTCGCTGTTCGAGGCGGTTTCAAGTTCAACGGCATTTTTCCTCGTGCCTGTTGCCATTCTGCTATTCACATCGGGAGGCGATATGCGTCAGGTGCTGGGCAATTCCGTCATCTACTTGTTGATAGGTCCTGTTTTCGGCATCTTCATGATGCGCAATGCGACCATTCAGAACTTTACCTATTTTGCCGAACTGGCGCTGAATAAAATCGATTCCGTTTTGGAGTATGACAACCTCGAGTATGGAAGCCAAACGGCTGTCGGGGAGGGATTGGAGTTCAGAAACGTCTCTTTTTCATACGGAAAAGAGAGGGTGTTGGACAAGGTCTCTTTCAAGGTGAACAAAGGGGAAACCGTTGCATTGGTAGGAGCTTCGGGAGGAGGAAAAACAACCGTTGCACGTCTGGCAGCCCGCTTCTACGATGCCGACGAGGGGGACATCTTAATCGGAGGAACAAACATCAGGGAATACGAAAAATCGGCGCTGATGAGGAAAATCGCTTTTGTGTTCCAAAGTTCCAGACTTTTCAAGATGAGCCTGCGCGAGAACCTGCTGCTGGGCAAGCCCGACGCCGGCGACGAGGAGATAGAGCAAGCCCTTGTTCAATCCGGCGCCAAGGAGATTGTGGACAACCTCGAAAAGGGATTGGACACGGTTTACGGTACCAAGGGAACCTATTTTTCTGGAGGCGAAGCCCAACGGCTTTCCATCGCGAGGGCTCTCCTGAAGGATGCCGACTTCGTGATTCTGGACGAGGCGACCGCCTTCGCCGATCCCGAAAACGAACATGTCATTCAGGCTTCGTTCAAGGAATTGTCGAAAAACAAAACCACGCTGATGATTGCCCACCGGCTTTCTACGGTGGTTCATGCCGACAGGATTTTAGTGATGGAGCACGGCAAAATCACGGAAAGCGGTACGCACGATGAATTATTAACCCAAGGCGGTGCTTACAAGAAACTTTGGGACGAGTTTCAAAAAGCAGCCAACTGGACTTTGAATTAAGAATTAAGAATTAAAAGTTAAAAATTAAAAATGGATAAGAGTCTCATTTTTACTTTTTCATTTTTAACTTTTGTTCTCTTTGGAGGATTTGACAATGGCAACAAGTAAAGAAACAATTTCGCTGATTTCTGGAAAGATGGATAAAAACATCTCTTCTGAAATGTATGAGCTATCTTT
>JBGYXG010000087.1:0-8388 GCA_041842465.1 Candidatus Limimorpha sp. | reverse complement strand
CGACTTGCTCGCGGTATTCTTTGAATTTTGCCTTGCAAGCCGCTTCATCGGGATATTCCTTTATAAAATCGATTAAATTCATGCTGCTTATTTTTTCGGCAAAGATACATAAAAAAAGGTAAATATGCGGATATTCATTTTCAATAATAACTATCTAAATAGCTTCCGAAAATTGCAAAATAGCGTTACTTCTCCTTTTTCTACTATTTTTGCAGCTCATTAAAAAGAAGTGATCTTGGGTTTTAAATTAGCGACAAGCGGCCGTTGTGCCGTTATTGGACATGGAAGCTGGGCCACGGCCATGGTCAAAGTGCTTTCGTTGAATAAACTGGAAGTGGAATGGTATATCCGTAACCAGGAAGTGTTGGAATCATTGCAAACCGAAGGGCGAAACTGCCGCTACCTTGCCGATGTTGAATTTGACAGGTCGTTTGTTCATTTTTCCGATGACTTGAACGAGGTGGTGGGAAATGCGGAGATCATCTGGCTTGCCTCTCCTGCGGCTTACTTGACCACTTATCTTAAGCCGCTTACCGTATCCCTTCGTGATAAGTTCGTTGTGTCCACGATCAAAGGTCTGATGCCCGGTAAGTTTCAGACCATTACCGACTACATGCACAAAAAATACAGAATTCCCTACCAACAGTTGGCGTTTATTTCGGGACCCGCACATGCCGAGGAGGTCTCGCACAGCAGGACGACCCATCTCACGGTGGCATCATCCGATTTGGACAATGCACAGCGGATAGGCGACCTGTTGCGCAACAACTTCATCATGCTCAACCACACGTCTGAAATGAACGCCTTGGAACTGTCTGCCGTCATGAAAAACATTTATTCTGTGGTGGCCGGTATCGCGGTAGGATTGGGTTACGGTGACAATTTTATTGCCGTGTTGGTGTCGAATGCCGCCAAAGAAATCTATCTGTTTCTGAAAAAACACGGCTTCGATTATTTCTGCCAAGCTCCATCGGCAATATTGGGCGATTTGTTGGTAACCTGTTACTCAAGCCACAGCCGCAACCGCCAGCTTGGCGTGCTCATTGGGCGGGGCAATACGGTGAAAACCTCCCTGAACGAAATGACAATGATCGCTGAAGGCTATTATGCCGCCAACTTCATTCGCAACGTGTCGCCACAGGATCTGGCGGAAATGCCCATTGCACAAATGGCTTATCAAGTGCTTTATGAAAAGGTGTCGGCACGAAAAGCCATGAGAAGAATTGAAGCCTTGATGATCTAACGTCTCGTTTTTTATCGAGAAGTGTTATTTTTGCAGCAATCTAATAGATATGCCATGAATACGACTTTTACGATAAGCGGACAACTCGTCGATCTGCTGGCTGACAGAATTTTTCCGGGCACACTTTGTGTTGAAAACGGTGTCATCAAAGAGATAAGGGAAAATGCTGTTGCCCCGATGCAATATGTTTTGCCGGGTTTTGTCGATGCCCATGTCCATATCGAAAGCTCTATGCTTGTGCCCTCGGAGTTTGCCCGATTGGCTGCTTGCCACGGGACGGTGGCAACGGTCAGCGACCCGCATGAAATTGCCAATGTGCTTGGTATGGAAGGGGTTCGGTTCATGATAGACAACGGAAAGCGTGTACCTTTCAAATTCTTTTTCGGTGCTCCGAGTTGCGTGCCGGCGACCACCTTCGAGACTTCGGGACATACGCTTGATGCTAAGGATATTGCGCGGCTGATGGAATTGGACGACATCTACTATTTGGCCGAAATGATGAACTATCCCGGCGTGCTGGCGCAAGATGCTGAAATTCTGCGTAAAATCGCTGCGGCAAAACAGACAGGGAAACCCATCGACGGACATGCTCCCAATCTCTCCGGTGAAGATTTGAAACGCTATGTCGCGGCAGGCATCAGCACTGATCACGAATGTTTTACCGAAGCCGAAGCCATGGAAAAAATAAGCCTTGGGATGAAGATCCATATTCGCGAAGGCAGTGCCGCCAAAAATTTTGAAGCCTTGATTCCGCTTATGAAAAGCCATCCCGGTGTGCTCATGTTTTGTTCCGACGACAAGCATCCCGACGATTTGGTCAGGGGACATGTCAACCAATTGGTGAAACGAGCGGTTGCCAAGGGCTACGACACTTTGGACGTGCTGAGAGCGGCTTCGCTGAATGCCGTCCGCCATTACGGGCTGCCGGTAGGTCTGCTGCAACAAGGCGATGATGCGGATTTCATCGTGACCGACAATCTGACCGACTTCAATGTTTTGCAAACCTATATCAAGGGTGTGTTGGTGGCCGAAAACGGCAAGCCTTGCATGGAACGCATCACGACGGAAACGCCCAATTTTTTCAAAGCTTCTAACTTGCAAGTTGCAGATTTGGCTGTTCCGGACAAAGGGAAGCCTGTCAAAGTAATAGAATGTATTGACAGCCAGTTGATTACAAAATGTTCTATTGAAAAACCATCTGTACGCAACGGTTTGATGGTGAGTGACCCGGAGCGTGACCTGTTGAAAATGATGGTGTTGAATCGTTACCAGTCTGGCAAGCCTGCCATAGCCTTTATCCGCAACTTCGGTCTGAAACGAGGCGCCATTGCCAGCAGCGTGGCGCACGACAGCCATAATATCGTGGCGGTAGGAGCTTGCGATGAGGATATTGTAAAAGCTGTGAATCTGCTGGTCGCAAATAAGGGCGGAGTGGTGGCGTGCGATGCAGAGCGGTCAGCTTTGCTGCCCTTGTCGGTGGCCGGATTGATGAGCAATGAAGATGGCTATAGGGTGGCTCAAGGTTACGAAACTGCCGATCGGCTGGCGCATGATTTCGGCACCACGCTGACGGCACCGTTCATGACACTGGCTTTCATGGCTTTGCTTGTTATTCCGGAACTGAAGCTGAGCGACAAAGGACTGTTCGATGTCACTCGGTTTGCTTTTACCGAATTAGAGGAACCATGAAGGGCAATGGTGATGAAAGCATTTGACAATCATCAATTTGCCTAATCACTTTCCAATTATCCATTCTTCATCGAGATCAATGTCCCAGCCGCCTCGAATCTCCAAGTCTTTTCCAAAATCGATGATGGTTTCGGGGAGGAATCCTGCCCGATAGTTTCCGGTGCTCCATCTTTCGTTGCCGTCGGCATCAAGAATGGCTTGCAGCTTGTACTTTCCCGGGGGCAGATACCAGAACTCCATTTTCGTTTTTTCAGTGATAACCTGTTTGTCCAACTGATTTCCACGGTCGTTGAGCAATAGCACCACCACTTTCTTCATGTTTTCAGGGGGAACGACCATGACAAACAGATTGCCGAACTCATTGTCGCTTGCACAGTGAAAACGTACGTTAAACGCATTGTTGATCCGCCCTCGCACACTGAAAAAAGCCGAATCGGGAAGGGAAATGCTGTAATCAACGCCTTCTTCGAGTTGTTTTTGCAGCCGGTAGCGGAAACCGTATTCGTCGTCTTTTACAAAGTTCAAATCACCGTAGCTGACCAGCGTATCTGCAGCAAAGGAAACCGAATCCTGCTTTAAATAGCGGAAAACGGGTTCCGTAAAAGTGAAAATAAGGTTTTTTTCCGGCATGAGGCAGTTGCCGTTGAGGTTGTTTTTTACCGTGAGAGGCTTGGTGCCGGTCTGATTTCTCTTGTCTTTCCAAACGAGGTTGTACTGGGTCGAATCGTTGATCAGCGTGTCGTACTGGATGCTCACCCACAGGCTGTCTTTCACTTTCGGTGTGAAATACCAACTGATGGTGTCGTGTTGCGGAGAGGCTACCTTGACAAGATTCAGACTGTCGGGCAGGATTTCGGGCGTGGCGATACGCACATCGTGAGCAGGATGTCGGAAAACGAAACGCAACTGTCCTTCATCCACCAATTTCTTTTCGAGCAGCATTTGGGTCGAATCGATTTCCGAAAACAGGTACAAAGTCAGATCCAATGCCTTTGTGTCGCCAAGTGTCGGGATAAGCGTGTCCGAGGGGACGGTCAGGGTGGAATCGGAGGAGGATGCCGTTGTGTCAGACTGGACGATAGCGGGCGCTGGTTTCGGGCAGGCCGCATGAACCAAAGTGTCGAGAAAGGCGGCTTCTTCGTTGGGAAGGTCGAAATAATAGTTGGCATTGGCATCTTTGACGGCAAAGACAAAATAGTCCTTGTCTGCCAGCCCTTGGAAACGGAAGCGGCCTTCTTTGTCGGTCTTTGTGATGTGATTGGGAAGCGTGGTCAGCGGCAGGGTGTCAAGTCCGCTGCGGTCGGCATCGTAAAGGGTCACAAAAATGTCTTCGACAGGCTTTTTTTCTTGGGCGGAAACCACTTTACCGGCGATGGAAAAGGTGTCGAGAATAGCTCCTGTGGCAAAACTATAAACGTAGTCTTTGAACACGTTGCCCTCATGCAAGTCCTTGATGGCGTTGCCAAAGTGGATGGTATAGGTGGTGTTGGTGGCAAGTTTTTCGTTGAAACGCACCGAAACGGTCTTATTGTTCAGCTTGATAGTTGGTCTTACGGCTAAAGGCGGCGAAATCAGTACGTTTTGATTGGCATTGTCAAGCACTAAATACTCATCGAAGACAAGATCGACGCGCTGTCCGTCAAAATTGACGGAGCGGTTCTCGGGACGGGTTTCCACTATCATGGGCGGTTGTATGTCCTTTGGACCTCCTATGGGCGAGACCACATTGGCGCAATGCTGCGACAGCGTGGCAACTATCAACAAGCCCAATATCGGCGCGATGGCATTCTTCTTGCGTAACATGGCGCAAAGGTACGTTTTTTTCAAAAAGAAGCCCAAGCCGGTTCAAAACCTTTCAAGCTTCTTTTGCAAATTCTAAAAGGGGAAGGTTCATGGTGCCCGTGATCGAAGAAAGGCATTGGATCATGCCCGATTGCAAAAAAAGCCACAGCCAAAAACGGACTGTGGCATGACGTATTAACCATAAAAAATCAATCAAACTGTGAAAGCAGCATTTTCCCTATGCATTTGTCTTTTTTGTTATAGGTTTCGCTTTTCACCATCTCCACATTTTTTTGCAACCCATTCCGATGCTTTAAGGCGGGAGGTGAAAACACATTCTATTTCTGTCCGATAGTCAATCTTGTAGCAGGAATTGGTTCCCGCCGGTTTAGTGACTTCTTCCAATCCTACGACCTGTCTGTCGAATACCCGAATGGTCATCGAAGGTAAGGGAAGACCGTCCAAGCTCATTTTTACAGTTATTGAGGCATCAGGCAGGGTTTGTCCCACAGAAAGGGCTACGGGCAACTCAAGGTCATTCCCTTACCTTCGATTTCCCGATCTTGAAACATTTTTAAAGTGTTGACATCCAAAAGGTTCCGAATATCAAAATAATAGGTGTTGCCTTTGCTTCTCATGTAAACCTCTCCTGAGGCATCGGTGTTTCCTTTTGCATCGGTATGTTCGGACCTGAAAACGGCTTTTAATCCGTCTGCTGTGTTGGTGACATCGGTCACCTTCTGCTTGGTATAGCCAATAATCCTATCTTTTCCATCGTAGTGATTGAAAGTGATGGAGCGTCCCTTTTGTAAGGGGAAATAGCCCGAATCATGTTGTTGCGTCCAACCCGACCAAGGAATTAATACAGTCCATAGCAAAAGTATAGCTATTGCATGATTCTTTTTCATGTAGTTTTTCCTTTCTCTTTCATGTCGGGGCGCTTGCGCCCCGACATTTGCAAAACTCACTATTCTACAATAACTTTACTTGCGTATTTAGCGGCATCCGATTGCAGGTGCACGGTGTAAACGCCTGCGGGAAGACCGGTCACATCCAGATTGTGCTCCGTGCCGCTGAAGCTGAAACCCATCACCTTGCGGCCTTGCAGGTCGTACACCACGCCTTGGTATTCGTCCTCTTTCTCCACTTTGACCACGGTCTTGTCGTGGGCGGGATCGGGCGCCAAACCAAGGCTGTTGGCCACCATGGGGCGTTCTTCTACGCCTACGGTTGCCCATTCGGCATCGGCATAAACGTACCAAGTGTCCGACATTTGTTCACATAAAGCCCATGTAAAGCAAACTTTGGTTTTTGCTGGATTAATATCGACCTTGGGCTGTACGAAAACAGATTCAGATCCCAAATTATCCGTATTGGCATATTCACCTCCATTAGGGTAATACCAAGTTGACAAATCTTGAGATATATTCTGATAAGACCTACAGGCATACATTAATTTATCATACGCTCCCCATTCTTGGTAAGTCAACAGAAAATAGTGGTTTGTCTTATCGTAGGACATATCAGGTTCGAAAATATCAAACTCGCCATACCAATCGAAATACGATTCAGGATTGGCAACACCTACATGAAAACCCTCTTTCGGGTAGAAGAACTCGACAGCCGGATACCCTTGATCATCACATTCGGCCGCAATCAAGAAATAGTATTGGGAAGTTTGCATAGCGTTGTCGTTCATCATCTGAATGGTAGGGTGAGCATAATCACTGGAACCATAATCCCCAGCGATGCAGATAGGCTGTATGGGGCCGCCTGCCGTTGACCTGAAGTCGTATCTGTCTAAAAAGAGCATCACATTTTGGCCAATATGCGTGGTAGCCACAATGCCGGCACGCCCCTGCGGGGTGAATCCTTTTTGGCAGCCGAGCGAAAGGTCGATCCCGTTCACCCATTCGTTTTCTTCTACGTCTCCTTTCCGATACACCACCTTATTGTCACCAAAAGACGTTCCTCCGTCCAAAGAGTAAAAGAACCCGATTCTGTCGATGTACAGTTCGTCATCATCATATTCATGGTAGGCGCAAGCCACTGCAATAGCAAAAGGAGAACCATCACTGCCGGGCGAACGGTAGTCGGTGGCGATGGATACTGAAGTAACATCAACATAACCCAAGTTAGCGACTTTTGATTGTTGTTGATTCCCTTGGGCATCAAGGTTCATGATAAAGAAAAGAGCTCTCCCTTCATCGTCTTTGTAAGCAATGGCAAACCAAATCTTGATGTTGCTGGCATTATTTCCGGTGACCACCATGTCGATGTCGTACATGGAAGGTCCGGAATAATGTTGCAACAGTTGATAGGTGGCACCCTCATCGTAAGAAACCCAGAAATCAAATTCATTTTCTATAGAGGCAAGCACATAGATATTGCCGTTGTCGGCAACACTGATCTGAGTTTTCACTTCACTGCCGTACTCTTTGATGAGCACATCCTCGCCATAGCGGGCTTGTGCCTTCATCACGCCTATTGCTGCAAGAGCAATCATCAAGGTAAAGATTCGTTTTTTCATAGTAAGTTGCATTTAATTGGTTAAACATTGGTGCAAAGAAACAACAGAAAATGGCGTTTGTCAATCATATGAAGATATGGTATTTTGCATCTGTTTCACACTAAAGAAAACGGCGGGGTTTTCGCCCCGCCATATTAAGAAAAGCCGATGGTGTTGCGCATCGAATGTGACGCTTTTTCTTTTCGGTTACTCAACTTCTCTGATGGTCCAGAAGTCAGCGCAGTTTTTTGTCTTGCGTATGTAGTCGTAGGGCATCCAGAAATAGCCTTTGTCGCCCCATTCCTTCCCCCAAGAGTTGCGCACGAGTAGCATTTCCTTTTCTTCATCGTAGCCTACCGCCATTACCGCATGGCCGCCAAGCTGCTGCTCGTCGGGTTGAGGCATGGGCATGATGCCGGTGTTGCGCACTTCTTCCGTCATGAAGCTGGAATACACGGAAAAGCCGAACACAAAAGGAAATCCGTCGGCAAGGCAAGCCCGTATGTCATGCATGGCGGGCATGATGCGCCAATAAGATAAGATCTGATGGTCGAGGGCCGAATCGTAGCATTTTTGGGGCGGTTTCTTCGTGAATCTGGCACCATGATTTGTTTTTGCGCTGTACCGCCACTCTTTCTCGGGGCATACGCCCAGCTTGTTCAGCGACTTGACGCCGTCCCGCAGGTAGGCACCGCTGTCCGAAAAAACAGTATTCATCATCACGCGTTCGTTGTAATACAGAAAGAGTCTTGAAAGCCTACAGGTTTTCTGCCCTTTGATTTTCTTCCCGAACTCCACAGCCGCCAGTAGGGCGTTGGCTGTACAACTTCCCAATTCACCTTGGTTAAATACCGGCGGGCAAAACTTTCGGAGATCTACTTTCGACGGGAAAGACCTTCTTAATTTCGGCGGAGCCTCGTAAACGTAATCCCTTGCATCGGGGATGTCGGGAATCCATCCCAACTTGGGCATTTTGAATGCCGTTTCGTTTTTTTGTAAATTCGTTTCAGTCATGTCTTATCTATTTTACGGTAATTTTTATTTTACAAAGGTTCAATGGTTTGGTGTCTTTGTCCCATTCCCTTTTCTCTTCAAGAAGAACAATGGTAATTCCTTTTGCGAGGGCTTTGATTTCCACTTTAACCGGAAACCCTTTGCCAATAGG
>JBGYXG010000086.1:0-21945 GCA_041842465.1 Candidatus Limimorpha sp. | reverse complement strand
TAAAGGGGATAGGTTTTGGATTCATCGTTGTCGTAAACCATTGCCGAATAATACTCTCCTTTACGGCTTCCCACAGTGTAGATATTGCTTTCGCCGACAAAAACCGAGCGAGCATGATTGACCCTGTTTTCAACGAACTGCTTGAAGACCTGCCCGTCTTTCCATACAGTAGCAACCTGCCCATACGGTTGTACATAATCTGTTCCAGCCACATAAACTCCTGCTTCCATTGTAGGGTTTTGTGGGTTTTCGTTCTTCCACTTGGCATACAGTGTAAAGTCTGCCGTTACGCCGCTCACGTCGTAGGGAAAGGTTACCTTATTGGAAAGAGCGGCTTCCTTGTACCATCCCTCGAAGGTGTGGTTCGCCTTTGTCGGCGGAGCGGGTTCTGCCAGCGTGCCGCCCTTGAGCACTTGCGTGGCGTGGTTGTCGCCCTCGGAGGACCATGCACCGCCGTTCAGTTCCCACGTTACCTGCCAGTATTCGGCTTCGGCTTCCGCCTGCCACTTAGCACGCAGGGTAAGGTCGCATGTTACGGGTAATTGGAAATTATAGGCGTTTGTGCCGTCGGCCGACCACGCTACGAACACAAATCCGGTTTTCGTAGGTGCGGGCGACGGAGCGACAGCCGTCTTGCCTTCTTCCACGCTTTGCTTCTCCGGCACGGGCGTGCCGCCGTCGGCATCGAAGGTTACGGTGTAGAACGTTTTCACTTCATCCTTGCCGCAGGAGGCAAGTCCCATTGCCATGATGCCCAGAAGGGCGATAAACCAAATCCTTTTCATAGTGTTGTCATTTTTAATATATACATCTTAATAATGTGGCAAAATTACAGCCCTCTCCACAAACGCAATACCCCACTTGTGGGAGTTTTTACAGTGGGAAGGCAAAAAAATGCACCTGAAAGCGGGAAATCGGAGAAAAGTTTCTCGGTTACGAACGAAAAACTGTATCTTTGCAACAAAATAATCGGTTATGGACGAAAGATTGCAGACACTCAGGAAATACAACCTGTGGGATTCCGCCCCGTTCGATTTCGGGTACGAGCGAATTATTTTCCACGCATGTGTAGAAACTCAACAGATAAAACAAAAGATTGCCAAATGACAGACAATAAGCATATTCTTCATTACAGCAAAAGCATTGACTTGCTTTCGGACGCCAGACACATCATCGATGAGGCAAGAACCGCCGCATACTCTGCGATAAACCTCACTCTTGTCCAAAGGAACTGGCTTCTGGGGAAAAGAATATCCGAGGAGTCATTGAAAGGAGAAGATAGGGCTAAGTATGGCGCGGAAATCATCAAGAAGCTGGCGGGACAGCTTACCGCCGAATACGGTAACGGCTTTACGAAGACCAATCTATATAGTTTCATGGACTTCTACCGTGCCTTTCCTGACATTTTCCGCACGCGTGTGGAAAATTCCCTCCATTGGTCGCACTACAGGACGCTGCTTCAAGTGGCCGACCCCGTTGCAAGGGAGTGGTACATGAATGAAGCCATCCGGGAAACTTGGAGTGTCCGCACCCTTCAGAGGAACATCTCCTCACAGTATTATCACCGTCTCCTGCAATCACAACACAAGGAGTTGGTCGAGAAAGAGATGCTGCAAATCACCGCTTCGCTACAGAAGACCGACAAACTGGAGTTTGTCAAGAATCCTGTCGTGGCGGAGTTTCTCGGACTTGCCTCCCTGCCCGACTTTACGGAGACGGAACTCGAGACGGCGATTATCAATAATCTCCAGAAGTTTCTGATGGAACTCGGCAAGGGATTTGCCTTTGTTGCCAGACAGCAGCACATCCACACAGGGAAGGACGACTACTACATAGACCTTGTGTTTTACAACTATATCCTTAAATGCTTCTTTCTGTTCGATTTAAAAACGACCAAAGTAAGTCATCAGGATATAGGACAGATGGATATGTATGTCAGGATGTATGATGAATTGAAAAGAAACGAAGGAGATAATCCGACGATGGGAATCATACTCTGTGCCGACACAGACGAGGACATCGCCCGGTATTCCATCCTTCACGGGAACGAACAGTTGTTTGCCTCCAAGTACAAGCTCTATCTTCCTTCGGAGGAGGAACTCCGTGCAGAAATAGAAACCCAGAAGCAGTTGTTCTACCTTCAGCAGGAAGAGGGGAAGAGGTTTTCTGAAACAAAATAATCGGTTATGGACGAAAGATTGCAGACACTCAGGAAATACAACCTGTGGGATTCCGCCCCGTTCGACTTCGGGTACGAGCGAAGGGGATACACGGACAACATCGCGGCTTACACGGGCAACCGCCTTGTCAAGGTGCTTGTGGGACAGCGGCGCGCAGGCAAGAGCTACCTGCTGCGCCAAGTGGCGCGGCGGCTCGTGGCGGACGGCGTGAAGGCGGAAAACACACTCATCATCAACCGCGAACTGGCGGATTTTGATTTCCTTGCCAGTCACAAAGACCTCGACGAGTTGCTCAGGCTCTACAAGTCGGAGCTGAAACCAAAGGGGAAAGTCTATCTCTTCATCGACGAGGTGCAGATGATAGAGGGATGGGAGAAAACCGTCAATTCCTGCTCGCAGGACTATGCCGAGGAGTACGAGGTGTTCGTGAGCGGCTCCAACTCCCGCCTGCTTTCGGGCGAACCCGCCACGCTGCTCTCGGGGCGCTACGTCTGTTTCGAGATACTCCCCTTCAGCTTTTCGGAATACGCCGGCATCAGCGGTAGGGAGGCGGACAAGGCGTGCTACACGGAATACATGAACGGCGGAGGACTGCCCGAACTCTACACCCTGTCGCAACCCGAGCTGAAACGCAACTACATCTCCGCCGTAAAGGACACAGTGCTGCTGCGCGATATTATCCAACGCCACAGCATCCGCGACCCTAAGCTGCTCGAAGACATCTTCGTGTTCCTGGCGAACAACGCATCGAACCTCGTTTCGGTGAGCGGCATCGTGAACTATTTCAAAAGCCGGGGGCGCAAGACGAGCTACGATGCCGTGTCGAACTACATCGGCTATATCGAGGATACCTTTTTGGTGCATCGCTGCGACCGCTACGACATACGGGGCAAGGACACCATCGCGGGCAATGCGAAGTACTACCTCAACGACCTTGCCTACCGGAACTATCTCTATCCGGGCTATGGCTACGGTTTCGGCTACCAGCTCGAAAACCTCGTTTACTTGGAGCTGCGCCGAGCCGGATACGATGTCTATACGGGCGTGACGAAAGGAAAGGAGGTCGATTTCGTCGCCTGCAAAGCCGACAGGGTCGTCTACCTGCAATGCGCCTACCTGCTCGCCGACGAGGCGACGGTGGAGCGTGAATATGCCTCCCTCGAAGCCATCGCCGACAATTTCGAGAAGATCGTCGTCTCGCTCGACGACCTGACGCTCCCCCTGCGCGGAGGCATCCGTCACGTGCAGGCGTGGAAGTTGGCGGAACTGCTGTAAGAAAAACGACAGCCGGTCGCAAATACTCCCACAAATGGGGTATTGCGTTTCGGCTGAGGCACCTAATTTTGCAACACGTTAAACATCAAATCCCCTGCAAGATGAAAAGAACAGTCGCCATATTCCTGCTCGCGCTCGCCGCTCTTTCCGCTTTTGCGGAAGAAGAGAACCGCTATGCCGACTCGCTGCTGCACACCATGCAGACGAAACGGCTGACCGACCTCGAACGGGCAAGACGCTATGCAGATACCACCGAGTCGTACTGCGCCCACGACATGCCCAACACGCTCAAATACGGCACGATGGGCTTGGAACACGCCCTGCGGTGCGACGACAAGACGCTGATATTCCGTTTCTACAACTACATCGGCTCGACCTACACCTACCGTTGCTCCTACGACACCGCCAAGGTCTATCTCGACTTGCAAATCGCCGCCGCCAAAGCCTCCGGCAACAAGAAGCTCGTGCAGAAAGCCTATCAGGCCGAAGGCAATCTCTACGCACGTCAAGGGCAGTTCATCCTTGCCGTGGAGAGTTTCCTCAACATCCTGAAACATTTCGACGGCGACGAGAGCAGCCGCGACTATATCCTCGCTCACGGCAACATCGGCGAGTGCTATCGCCGCATGGCCAATCCGAAGCGGGCGTTATATTATTTGGAGCGGGAACGGGAGTTGGCGGAGCGATACGGTGAAATAACCGGCATCGGACAGGCGTACCGCGAACTGGGCTATGTGCATCTGGCATCGGGCGATGCGGACAAGGCACTGGAATGTATGCTGAAAGTGAAACCGAAAGCGCGGACGGCGCCGGTCAATTATGCCGACCTCTGCGAAGCCCTTGTCAAGGCATATCTGATGAAAGGGCAATACCGGGAAGCCCTCGCATCTGCCGCCGAATGCAAGTATGCCGCCGAATGGTTGGGAGACCCGTATATCCACACACTCACATGGAATCTCTATGCCGACATCTACCGTGCGCAGGGTCGTTACGACGAATGCCGCACCGCCGCCCTGAAAGCGTGGGACATCGACTCCGTGTCGATAAACACGGCTCCTGTTTCGGCGTTCAACATCGCCTTCTCCTCGGCGATGCTCGGCAGACGGGGCGAGGCTGCCCGTTTCTTCAGGGTGTACGACCGCATGATGACCGAGCGGACGGAAAGGAACTTCCACGAGGCGTTGTCGCAGATGGAAGTGATGTACGAAACCGAGAAGAAACAACAGCAAATCGCCTCGCTCGAAAAGGAGAAACACTTCTACATCATAACGGGTGTGTCGGGTGCACTTATCCTCCTGCTCGCCCTCGGATTGCTTTTCTACCGCCATCGACTCAACCGCGGGAAGCGTGAACTCGCCGAGCGGAAGGTGAAGCAGCTGGAGCAGGAGAAACAACTTGTCGCCACGCTCGCCCTTCTGGACGGCGAGACGGCGGAGCGCACCCGCTTGGCACGCGACCTGCACGACGGGTTGGGCAGCATGCTCTCAGTCATCAAACTGCACCTGCACGGCATCAGGAATATCTCCACGCTGGCGGAAGCGGATGCCGGACGGCTTGCCAAAGCCCGAGAGATGCTCGACGAACTGGCGGTGGAGCTTCGCCGCATGGCGCACAACCTGATGCCCGACTCGCTCTCGCGTTACGGCATCAAGACCTCGCTGGAGGATTTCTGCCGCTCCGTCCCGATGGCGAACTTCCAGTTCTTCGGAGAAAACCTCCGGCTCGGCAGCCGCCTCGAAGTGCTCATCTACCGCTGTGCCTACGAACTCATCAACAATGCGATCAAACATGCCGAAGCCACACGCATCAACGTACAGCTGACGGTGGACGAACGTCTCGTGTCGCTTTCCGTGCAGGACGACGGCAAGGGCTTCGACCCTGAAACGGCGGCATACGGGGCAGGCTTCACCAACATGCGCAACCGCATTGCTTCCTACAACGGAAAAATCAACGTCTATTCCTCGCCCGGCGAGGGTACGGAAGTAACCATCGAAATAGAACTCACGACATGATACAGGTACACATTGCGGACGACCACCGCATGCTGGTCGAAGGTTTGCAGGCTGCTATCGAGGAATCGGGCACGGCTAAGGTCGTGGACACCTCGCATACGCTCGACGCCTGCCGCAAGACACTCCTGTTCCGCCGTCCCGACGTGCTGCTTTTGGACATCTCCATGCCCGACGGCAGCGGCATCGATTTCTGCAAGGAGATGCACGAGGCATATCCCGCCATGAAGATTCTGATGCTCACCACCTACGAGGAGTACACGATGGTGAACCGTGCCATTGCCTCCGGAGCATCGGGCTACATCCAGAAAAACGCCCTTTCGGAAGAAGTGGTGAAAGGCATAGAGACCGTCATGGCAGGCGACACCTATTTCAGCCGCGACATCGACCGTATGATGAAGAAGCGCATCAACCATGCCGTATGGCTCACCGTCCGCGAGCAGGAGCTGCTGCGCCACATCGTGGACGGTTGCACCAATCAGGAAATAGCCGACCGTATGTTCCTCAGCGTGGAGACCATCAAGACCTACCGCAAGCACCTCACCCAGAAGCTCGGCACCAAGAATGCGGCGGAACTGGTGCAAATCGCCATCCGCGACAAATGGGTGTGAGAAACGTTCCTCCTTTTAAGAACGGGATATGCCGGAAACGGTGTATCCGGTTTGTTTTTCTTCCTAAAAAGCCACTTTCTATCCATATTGACGCCACAAGTACGCAGTTATCCCAAACCTATAACGCACACTGTTTCTTTGGTTTACTTTTGTCCGTGCACCGCTGTTGGTGCCATTAAAAATACATTGTAATATGGACGAAAAAATCAAAGACCAAGAAGTCCTTTTGGTCAAGGAGCAAAAGGGCGAAAATCTCAAAGCCGTCACAGGAACGGACGAGAAAGATTCCAAGCACTCATTTTTTTGCCTTTTTTTCTTCCCATTGTCCCTTAATCGGGCTATCTTTGCAGATTTCGGTTCGGGTTCAGCCTGTTCGTTACCGTTTTTGCCATTCTTCCCTATCAGATATAGAGTAATGTTTCAGTAACGCTGCTCTGTCCAAAGTTGGCAAAAGTCCGTCTTTTGGCGGTTTTTCCCCCGAATGGTCGAACATTCAGAACTAACTGACTCACAAATCATTTGCTATGCACATGCATTTTTTGACCGTTTAGGATAGATTTTATTAAAAAGGTGTGTTATTTTTGCAACAAATTATACGTTATGGCCTTTTCATTACTGCTTGTCGGTTTGTTGACAGGATCGCTTTTAGCGGTGTTAGTGGGATTGTTGGGTGCAAGACGAAAAATCGGATTCGGATGGGCTTTCTTGATTTCCGTTATCTTAACGCCCTTCATCGGATTGATCATCTGCCTGCTGTCCGCCCCCTTGCCGCAAGGTGAACGCAAATGGGGTTGCTTGGGAACCACTATAGGCATTTTAATGCTGGTTGGATTGGCCTTTTTTACCCTGCTCGTCTTAGCTGCGGCATTATGAAAAAGCCCAAACGCATCATCAATTGGAAATCATCATTATTTTACCTTTAATCCATGCCCTATTTTTCTCATTACCCATCGCCCCTTGGAGACCTCACGCTTGACAGCGACGGGGAACACCTCACCGGTTTGTGGTTCAACCCTCAGAAATACCATACCGCCCCGCTGCATGGCAATCGCCAAGAAAAGAATCTTCCCGTTTTCGAACAGACCCGACAATGGCTCGACCTTTATTTCAACGGCCGCCAACCCGACTTTTTGCCGCCCTTGCAAATGGAAGGTTCGGGGTTCAGAAAAGCGGTTTGGGAAATATTACTTGGCATTCCATACGGCAGCACCATGACATACGGTGACATTGCCCAGGAAATCGCACGCCAGTGTGGACTCAAAGCCATGTCGGCACAAGCCGTAGGGGGTGCGGTGGGACATAACCCCATCAGCATCATTGTTCCCTGCCACCGCGTGGTGGGCAGCAACGGCAGTTTGACGGGGTATGCATCGGGTATTGATAAGAAAATCAAGCTATTGAAAATAGAGAAAGTGGATATGAGTCATTTTTTCATTCCTCGGAAAGGAACGGCATTGTAGTATGGAAAAGCTTTTTTTCAAATACGGGCAAACCGAAATCGACTACCTGAAAAAGAAGGACAAACGTCTGGCGGCTATCATCGACAAGGTGGGAATGATCCAGCGCGAATGCAATCCCGACCTGTTTTCGGCATTGGCAGAAGCCATTGTCGGGCAACAGATTTCCACCAAAGCGCAACAAACCATTTGCAAACGCATGAGGGACTCCTTAAAGGACATCACCCCCGAAAAGTTAGACGGCCTGCCGCTTGAAAATATCCAGCAGTTTGGTATCACATTCAAAAAAGCCGGCTACATCAAGTCGATTGCCCGCAAAGTGTGCAATGGAGAACTCGACATTGACGGACTTTCCAAGCTCAGCGACGAAGAGGTTTGCCAACGGCTGACGGCTTTGGACGGCATCGGCGTATGGACAGCCGAAATGCTGATGATTTTCTCCATGCAGCGTCCCGACATCCTCAGCTACAAAGACTTGGCCATTATCCGAGGCATGAAGATGCTTTATCACCACAACGACATGCCCAAAGCGCGTTTCGAACGTTACCGCCGCCGCTACTCGCCTTATTGTACCGTGGCCTCGCTTTATCTATGGAAAGTGGCAGGCGGCCAATGCGAGGTAAAGTAAGGCGTTTCACCGCCGTTTTTCCTGCAATCAAGTCCATCTTTCCGCCTCCGATTGCGGTGCTACCATGCTGGTCTGTATAACAAAACAAAAAAAAAGCGCAAAACGTGTCCAATAATATTGTATTTTTGCCAATAAATAAATAGACGATCTAACAATGGAAAACAATCTTCTCATTTACAATAGTTTATCAAGACAAAAAGAATTATTCAAGCCTTTCAATCCACCACATGTCGCGCTGTATGTTTGCGGTCCCACCGTTTATGGTGATGCCCACCTCGGACACGCCCGTCCCGCCATCACATTTGATTTGGTTTTCAGATATTTGCGTCATCTCGGCTATAAAGTCCGTTACGTGCGCAACATCACCGATGTGGGTCATTTGGAACACGATGCCGACGAAGGCGAAGACAAAATCGTCAAGAAAGCGCGTCTTGAAAACCTCGAGCCGATGGAAGTAGCCCAATATTACACCAACCGCTACCATCAGAGCATGGACAAGCTCAATGTGCTGCGGCCTTCCATCGAGCCGCATGCTTCGGGACATATCATCGAGCAGATTGCCATGATTCAGAAAATATTAGACAAAGGCTTCGCCTATATTGAAAACGGTTCCGTCTATTTTGACATTGCCAAATACAACCAGACCTACCATTACGGCATTCTTTCGGGTAGAAATGTCGAGGAGATGATCAACAACACGCGCGAGTTGGCGGGTCAAGAAGAGAAGCACAACCCTGTCGATTTCGCACTTTGGAAGAAAGCCGAGCCTAAACACATCATGCGCTGGCCTTCGCCTTGGAGCGACGGTTTTCCGGGCTGGCACATGGAATGCTCCGCCATGGGATGCAAATATCTCGGCGAGCAGTTCGACATTCACGGCGGCGGCATGGACCTGCTGTTCCCCCACCACGAATCGGAAATCGCCCAATCGATGGCTGCCAACGGAAAACAGCCCGTACATTACTGGATGCACAACAACATGATCACCATCAACGGACAGAAAATGGGCAAGTCGCTTGGCAACGCCATGTCGTTAGAGGACTTTTTCACCGGCAACCATGCGTTGCTCGAAAGGGCCTACACCCCCATGACCATCCGATTCTTCGTCCTGCAAGCCCAATACCGCAGCACGCTTGACTTCAGCAACGAAGCCCTGCAAGCAGCTGAAAAAGGCTACAAGCGACTGATGGCTGCCGTGGCAACCGCACAAAACCTCTCTGCCACGGAAGGTGCCGAAAACCTTGGCATTCAGAAGATCATGGACGAATGCTACGATGCCATGAACGACGACTTCAACAGTCCTATCGCTATTGCCGCCCTGTTTGAGGCTGTGCGCATCGCCAATTCCGTGAAGGACGGAAACCTGAAAATCAATGGAGAAGAACTGACGCTGCTCAACCGGCTTTTCCAAGCCTTTGTGTTCGACATCTTCGGATTGCTCGAAAGCGAGTCAGGCGGCGATGATCAACTTGTTGACGGTCTGATGCAGACCATTATCAACATTCGCAAAGAAGCCCGCACCAAAAAGGATTGGGCAACCAGCGATCTGATTCGGGATGAGCTTGCCAAGTTCGACATCGTGCTGAAAGACGGCAAGGATGGCACAAGCTGGAGCAAGAAATAATCCATTATCATACTCATTTTCAACATCCTAAAACAGACAATATGAAAAAAGCCCTCTATTTGATCCTTTTCTTCACCTTGTCTGGATTTAGTTTTGTGTTTGCCCAACAACCTTCTATTTTCCGAGACAGTCGCTCCTGTTTTGAAGCCGTCGGACATTACGGTCTTTATTACCCTTTTGAAGCGCGTCATGCCTACATGAAGCAACTGCCACAGTATGGCATTGACTTAAAATGGGGGCTGCAAACCGACGGGAGCAATTTCTGGGAGAGCGTTTTCAACAAACCTTCCTACGGGGTTTTCATCCGCATGGAAAAAAACAATGTTGACAGCATTTTGTACACTACGCGAAACGCTCAAGGCTATGAAGAAGAAAATTGGAAAGCGTTAGGCGACTGTTATTCTGTGGGAGGCTTTCTGAATGGCCATTTGTATCGTGGCAAATATTGGTCTTTCGACTATGACATCATGGGAGGCTTGTCGTTTTGGACACGCTACCTCAACGAATTTATCGGATCCGTCACCAACGTCCACCTTGCTATTGATGCCGGTCCGACCTTTATGATCGAAGACAACCTCGATGTTTGTATCCGCTACCAGTTTTCACACTCGTCAAATGCGGCGTTGGCTCTTCCCAACTGCGGTATCAATGTATTCAGCTGGCTGCTTGGAGTACGTTATTTCCCCAACCAACGTCCTGTGACGGAACCTGCAAAGCCTTTCTCGTGGCATAAGACAACCGCATTATTTGTCTCCGAATCGTTGGGAGCCGTACAAACCAATCAAAACATGCGCACCTATCAGACTGCGACAGGAGAAATGGTCAGCGACCTGCCTCAAGAGCGCCCCATCTACCTTGCCGACGTTCTTCAAATCGGGATGCACCGCAAGTTTCATCCAAAATTCAGCTGCGATGTCGCGCTGGATCTTAGCTGGACCGGCAAAACAAAACGCATGTTCGAGAAAGCCCATCAGGACTATAACGACAATTCCGAAGCCCTTGATGTGGAATTGTTAGAATACGGCTTCTCACGAGGACTTCACCTTGCGCCATCGGCACTATTCGAAATCAATTACGGCCGTTTCGCTTTCTGCATTGGCGGCGCCTACTACCTCTGGCACGGCATTTATCATGGCACCCATGAAAACAAGACTTGGGGATTGAGCGAAAGCTCCGAAAGTGCATTTGAAGACTATTATCTGCCTCCATGTTACCGAACCTTTTATGAACGTCTCGGATTCAAACTTTATTTAGGAGAAAACCGAAACATGTACGTGGGATCTTTTATGAAAGTCCACGAAGTGGTCATCGATTACGCCGAGTTTAGTTTCGGCATCAACCTGCATCAATGGAAGGGCAAGGAAAGAACAAGACTTTGATTTAATTCACTTCATATTCACCAAAATTAATACCATATAATCATGAAATATTTCTTTAAAAATCTCGTTTTTGAAGGTGGCGGCGTCAAAGGCATTGCCTACGCCGGTGCACTCGAAGTGCTCCAAGAAAGAAAAATATTGCCGAATATCAAACGCGTGGCCGGCACTTCTGCAGGTGCCATCGTCGCCGTATTGGTAGGCTTAGGCTACACGCCGGAAGAAATCAAAAAAATCGTCTGGGACCTTGACTTCAAGAATTTTATGGACGATTCTTGGGGTATCGCCAGAGACAGCAAACGCTTGATCAAGGAATTCGGATGGTATAAGGGAGACTTCTTCCGCCAGTTCATCGGCGACCTCATCAAGAAAAAGACAGGCAACAGCAACTCTACTTTTGCCGACCTTGAAGCCATGAGATCGGATAAACTTCCTTTTCTCGACATCTATTTAATGGGGACAAACCTCTCCACCGGTTACTCCGAAGTGTTCTCCGCAGAGCACACGCCCCGTTACTGCATAGCCGATGCAGCGCGCGTCTCCATGTCGATTCCGCTGTTTTTCGCCGCAGTACGAAACGTTCGTAATGACGTATATGTGGACGGAGGCATGCTCGACAACTATCCCATCAAGATTTTCGACCGGACAAAATATGTGAAGAAAAACCAGGTCCGCACCGATTACTATGAAAAGGTGAACGACTCGCTGAAAAAAAACAAGAGAAAGATTGCCGACTATGTTTATAACAAAGAGACCTTGGGCTTCCGTTTAGACAACAAAGAAGAAATCTCCATGTTCCGCGACAATGCCGAGCCTCCTGTGAGAAAAATAGACAATTTCTTCGATTACACACAAGCTCTTTTCACAACCCTTGTCGATTTCCAAATGAACGTCCACCTGCATAGCGACGACTGGCAGCGCACCGTTTATATCGACACTTTAGGCGTAAAACCTATTGACTTCGGCATCAAGGACAAAAAGAAAAATGAGCTGTTGGAATCGGGGAAAGCCTACGCCAATGCTTATTTTGACTGGTACGACAACGAAGAAGAAAAAGCCAACAAATGATCGAAACCATGTATCACAAGGGGTATCTGACGGGGGAAAGCGAGGATAGACAATGAAATGTTCAAAACTTTTCCTATTACTGAGGCTCTTCTTTTTCGGCACCGTCTTGTTTCAACTTCTTCCGGCATCGGCGCAAGAAGCCGACACCAAGTATGGATACATAGAACCGTCATTCCGATGGGGATACCACATCCCTTTTGGACTTTACTCCGACTATCCGGTGTATTGCGCCGACTTAAGATATGGGATTCAAACTACGGGAGAAAAGGCATGGGAGCGTTTTTTCAACTATCCCAAAGTGGGAATTAATGTCCGTTATGAGCACAATACCATGAAGAATTACCTCCATCCCGAGGCGGGCTTGATGGACTTAGGCGATGCGCTTTCCGTATTCGGTTATTGCAACGGGCATATTGTCAAGCGAAAACGTTTCCAATTCGACTATACGTGGGGCATTGGCCTTTCCTATTGGACCAAGCATGGCAATCCCCTCATCGGCTCCGCCTTTACCGTTCATCTCACAGTGGATTGCGGTCCGGTCTTCCGGTTAAGCGAATCATGGGATGTCTTTGCAAGGGCATCCTTCTCCCATGCCTCCAACGGAGCGGTCATTCTACCCAACAAGGGTGTCAATATTCTTTGCGGACAAATGGGCTGCCGCTATCATCTGAACGGTCGCGCACCCGAAAAAACAAGTTCTGTTGACTCCGCCTTTCAAAAGAGAAATGCCATTTACGTTTTCGAGGCTCCCGGATTCAGAGAGTCAAACACCATCCCCGACCGGTATTGTTTCGGCAACACTTTTGAGATGGGCTACACACGCAGTTTTCATCCCTGTTTCCGCTATGGTGGCGGCATCGACCTGCTCTTCACCGGCGAGAACAGAATCATGTACGAACACCATGGAGAGTTGGACAGCTACACTTTGAAGAACTCCTTCAGCATGGCTCCCGTAGCTACTTTCGACATCGTTTACGGCCGTTTCATCCTCCATATTGCAGGAGCCTATTACGTCGTTCAGCCCACGAAATACGTTCCCAAGCATTATTTAAAGCATTACGAACGGCTGGGATTCAGATATATGTTGGGGAAAAACGAGAATTTCTTTGTGGGCGCTTCCATGAAAATACATGCCAACAAAATCGACTATATCGAATGGACGATGGGCGCCCATTTGTTTTCATGGTAAAAGCAAGAGGTCTTATTTCGACATGATGACAGCCCAAGTATTGGCACCGTAAGCGCACAACAAGCCGGCACAGCCGTCGTTCCACATTTCCTGCACACGTTGCAACGGAAATTCGGAGCTTTGTATGATGCGCTGAAAGCCATATACCGAAATCGTACTGAATACGATGCACCATACGCCGTTGCCGTATGCAATCTCTGTTATCATCTTGCCTTCCTCGACTTTCTTACGTAGTTCCTCAAAATCAAGGCTGCGGCGGGTCATCCAGTTGGTGTTCTCGTAATCAATGCCTTTGGAGAAGACGACCACCCATTTGTCTTGTCCGTATGCGACCTTCGTAATGGCATAGCCTCCTTTCCACTTTTCCGTAATCTGTTTTTCAGGAAATTCCGCATCCACCACCCAAGTCTGGCCAAAACTTTTCTCAATAAGCGAAAACACGAAAATCCAGTCATTGCCATCAAATAGGAGATTGGTGAGATCATACCCCGAATCGGTAAACTCTTTCATCGTGTCTTCAGAAAACGTTTCTTCCCAAGTCAGCTTCTGATCCTTGAACTCACAGCCCTTTTCAAGCACTACGGAATAAATCCCGTTGCCGAAATCGAAATCGGTGATAAAAAAGCCTTCTGCGCGTTTCTGTTGAATAAGATCGACGAGTTCATTGAAATTATCGCGCAGATACAAGCACTGTTCGTCTCTATAACAGGTAATCATGACGTTATCTCCTATTTGAGTTGTTACGTTTCTTCATCATCAGACACAATGAAACATTGCCAATCGTGCGGAAAAAGAGCAATACCAGGATGTGTCTTTTGATTTCTCTTCATTATCTCTCTTCATTATCCGACTACAAAGATAGGGTATTTTGGAATGGGACGAGGACTTTTGTCCAACTCAAATCATAAAAGCCTATTGGCACAACGACAAAAAAGGAGCAGCCACGATGACCGCTCCTGTTACTCTTAAGGTTCCGAGATTACAGCATCAGTGCGCCGACAAGACCCAGAATGGCATAGAACTCAGGCAGAGCGGCATAAATCAGCGTGTTGGTGAACACGTTGTGTCCTTGGCTCACACCCACAATACCATTGGCACAAATCTGTCCTTGACGGATGGCTGAAATCATACAGACCAAACCTACGCTCAGGCCTACTCCGAAGATGACAAGACCCTGTGCGGGATCTGCCTTCATCTTGCTCAACAGCATGAAGAAGGCGACGAAGCCGTAAATACCCTGTGTGGCAGGAAGTGCGGATAGCACCATAAAGTTTCCCGAAGCCTCGGGTCTTTTCTTGAGTCCGCCTTCGGCAGCGTTACCGGCAGTTGTGGTGCCGATTGAACTTCCTATTCCTGCGAGGGCCAAAACGAGACCCAAGCCGAGATAACCTAAAATTACTTGAAGCATGATTGATTATTTTAATTGTTGATGTTTTCTTTAAGAGGGTTATACTTGCGTCCGGATCCCTCGTAACCGGAGTTTTTGAAAAATTCAAGGAAATTAAGTCGCAAAGGATGCACAAAGGCACCCAGCACGCACATGGCGACATTCAGCACATGCCCTACCACCACGATGAGGATGAAGAACACCCAGCCAAAGCCACCGTCGCCCAAAGCCTGCAAGCCGATTGCATTGAAAGCCTCACCCAATTTGACACCAGCCAAACCAAGGGCATAGAGACGCAGATAGCTGAGGATGTCGCCCAACAACCCCGTCGCCGTGTTGTAAGTCTCCCACAAACCGGAACCGACATTCAGCAAGGGATTGCGGTGCAAGTCGTTGAGGAAGAAAATTCCCAATGCCGACAACACGCCGATGACAATGACAATCCACTTGGTCATCTCCTTGTCGATAGCACCTATCAAGGCAAGACCGCCCACCACCACGCCGCCAACAATCAGCAAGGTCCAGCCCCAAGTACCCAAGGAATTGAAAAAGCCCTTGGTTTTGGTGGCTTGACCCGTTTTAATGATCATGGCCAAGCATATATGGAAGATACCCACCAAGATGGCAAGCACCATGGTGCCGTCGTAACCTGCAATGGTAGCCGGCAGCATGATTTTTTTCACGCCATCGGGAATCCACGAAAGGGGCATTAGATCAATCGAGAAAAACGTATGGAACAACAAACCTATGACAGTGGTTGCCAGCCCAAGGGTCATCACAAGCGGTGAAAGTTTGGAGGCTTTCTTCTTCAGAGCGAAACTCAATAGTATCAGAATCAACCCGTAGCCCGCATCGCCCATGCAGAAGGCGAAAAAGAGCATGAAGAAAATAGAAATCCATATCGTCGGGTCAAATTCATCGTACTTCGGACGACCGTACATGTCGGTAAGCACCTCGAACATTGACACGAACCTGTTGTTTTTCAACTTGATGGGCGGATTATCGTCCTCCTTGGCCTTGTCGGACAAATAAAACACCGCCTCGTTATCAAGCATGTTGTGCAAAGCCGTCTCACTTTCGGTGGGAGCAAAACCTTCTAACACGGTCAGATGGTTTTCGGCGGCCTTGGCGCCTGAAACATTCGCCAAATGCAAGTCTAGTGCCGACAGCATCTTATTCAGATCGTCCTGAATATCCGATTCATAGCTTTTAAGCACAGTCAACCGATCGTCATGCTGCCGAATACTCGCCTTCAGACTTTCCAACTCCGCTTCCTTGACGGTAAAATTGACATCAGGAGCAGGAAGTTCCTTGAGCGGAAAACTGTAATCTTCAGCATCTGTGGTGATGACAAAATACGTATAGGCACCATCGGAGGAAATCTCATTCAGTGCATATTTCTCTTGCCATTCGGGATCCATCGAAGAAGTCTTTGCCTTGTAAAAATGCAGTTTCAGTCCGCATTTTTCAACCGCTTTTGTGGCTTTGGGATCGAAAATCCCCCATGGTTTTCTTTCTTCAATTTCCCGTTGAAGCTGAGGCAACTGGGCTTTCATGGCTTCTTTCTCACCCACCACAGTCAACACCTCGGCAGCAGGATTCTTCACTTTGGCATCCGCAGGCTTAGCCGTTTCAACACCTTTCAAAACGGCAAGCGCCTTACGCAACATTTCAGCTTGAGAGAACATTTTCTCCGAACTTTCGTCGATGGGTTTTACCGATCGGGTGATGTCAACGACCCCCACCGCCTGAAGTTTCTTCAAGAAGTCATCAATGTCGCCGCTCAGCAGTATGAAATCATACTTGGTCATTTCAGTTACCATTGTTCTCCTCCTCTTCTTCTAAGATATGTTTGTTCTTCACGATTTTCTGCGAAGCTTTGGAAAGGTTCTCCTCGTCTTCCATATACCGTTTGATCTTGCGTATGGCTTCATTGTAGCCCGGAATCTGTACTTTTTCGTACAGATTGACCTTTTGTGTCGTCTTTTTCCGTTGGAAATCCAAGATACGGCTCACTTCGGTATAGATTTCCGATTCGATACCGAGCTGGGCGAGGTTTTTCAGGATTTGCACGCCGTCGGCATACCATAAAGGCTTGGCAAACAGGTTGACCTCCTTCACCTCATACAGCACCTCCTCCAAAGCTGGCGTAGGCACACCGGCTATCTTTACCGTTTTCAGCTTTACATCGGTGATGGCAATCAAATCCGGTTCAAACTCATTCCATAACCGCGCCATGTATTCGTAGGACTTCAGTTCGGCATCAAGCTGTGCGACAAGACTTTCGGAACGCTCTTTTGCTTTTTTCACTTCCATGCGCAAAGCCGACTCCTTGTTTTTGAGCGTGGGAAGTGCGCGTGTCCGAATCTTAAGCTGTTTGTTCAGCTCGTTCAGCGATGTCTTGTTATATTGGAACTTGATTGCCATAATCAGCCTTTCCAGTATTTTTGAATCAGGGCGTCTTTCAGACCCGTTTCGGCTTTGGTGAAGTACTTGGCAAACAATCCCCACGCCGTATCGAGCATCTCGGTGATAGAGATGTTGACATCGATGGCGAGCAGACGTGTGGCGTACTCCTTGGCATAGTCAAGGCAGCGCAGGTCGTAGTCGCTCAGGTCGAATCCGTTTTCCAATTTGGTCTTGGCATTGGCGGCGTCGGCATACAAACGCACCGAAGTATTCATCACCGCGCTATGGTCTTCACGGGTTTTCTTGTTCTGGACAAGCTGTTTCAAACGCGACAGCGAGCGGAAAGGGTCAACGATGACCTTGCCGGAATCGGCATCGGCACGCAGAAAGAGCTGGCCTTCGGTGATGTAACCCGTGTTGTCGGGAATAGCGTGGGTGATGTCGCCATCGTTCAAGGTTGTCACGGCAATAATGGTGATGGAACCTCCGGCTGGCAGTTGCACGGCTTTCTCGTAGATCTTGGCCAAGTCGGAATAAAGTGATCCGGGCATAGAGTCCTTCGATGGAATCTGATCCATGCGGTTGCTCACGATACTCAAAGCGTCGGCATATAGGGTCATGTCGGTCAATAACACCAACACCTTTTCATTCTTATCCACCGCGAAATACTCGGCAGCGGTCAAAGCCATGTCGGGAATCAGCAGACGCTCAACAGGCGGCTGGTCGGTGGTATTGACAAAGCTGATGATCTTGTGCAAAGCACCGGCACTCTCAAACTCATTCTTAAAAAACAGGTAGTCGTCATTGGTCAATCCCATGCCGCCAAGGATAATCTTATCGACATCGGCACGCAAGGCCACCATCGACATCACCTGATTATAAGGCTGGTCGGGGTCGGCAAAGAACGGGATTTTCTGTCCGGAAACCAACGTGTTGTTCAAATCGATGCCCGCAATACCGGTAGGAATCAGTTGTGAAGGCTGGCGGCGCTTGTATGGGTTCACGGACGGACCTCCGATCATGCGCTTCTCTCCTTCCACAGCCGGACCGCCGTCGATAGGCTCTCCGTAGGCATTGAAGAAACGACCGGCAAGGTCATCACTGACATGAAGCGTGGGCGGTTCACCAAAAAACACCACTTCGGCATTGGTGGGAATGTCTTCCGTTCCGCCAAACACCTGCAACGTAATGCTCTTGTTCCTAATTTTTACGACTTGTGCCAAACGACCCGCCACAAGGGCCAGTTCATCGTTCGACACGCCATCGGCTTCAAGGGTCACCGTGGCTTTGGTAATGGCAGTCAGTTGCGTATAGATACGCTGAAATGCTTTTTCACTCATGCGATAACTCCTTCCTTAACTGTTCCATATAGTTGTTGAATGCTTCCGATTTGAACTCCGAATAGTTCATTTGCTTGCAAATATTGATGATATTCTTAAAATAGGTACCACACTGTTCGAAATCATCGAACTTGAACGATCTATCGCAGATGTCAAGGACGAGGTCGAGCATGTATTTCTGGCGTTCCAAAGGAGTGGAACTGTCAATCTCATCAAAAGCGTCCTGCTGCAAGATGACAAAGTCAATCAGCTCCGACTTCCAGTATTGCTCATGATAAGCAATCGGCACACCGTCGTCACCAAGAATGTTGATTTGTTCGTAAGCGTCCTTGCCTTTACGGATGATGTATTTTGTTTTCGTCACCTTGTCGGCCCATCCTTTTTCAACCTTTTCGTCAAGATAGGCAACGATTTCGGGATATTCCAAGTATTTTGAATAAGAATCCACAGGATCCACGGCCGGATAGCGTTTCTTATCGGCGCGGTTTTGCGACAGTCCGTAGAAACAGCGTGCCGCCTTTTTGGTCGATTCCGTTACGGGCTCCTTCAGGTTGCCGCCTGCCGGCGATACTGTTCCAATAAACGTGATGGAACCTGATGCGCCATTGTTCAGCTTGACAATGCCTGCACGGGCGTAGAAGTTGGCGATGATGGCGGAAAGGTCAACCGGAAAACCGTCCTGTCCGGGCAATTCCTCCAAGCGGTTGCTCATTTCGCGCAAGGCCTGCGCCCAACGCGAGGTGGAATCTGCCAACAGCAGCACCTTCATGCCCATGGCGCGGTAATACTCGCCAAGGGTCATTGCCGTATAAACAGAGGCTTCACGAGCAGCTACCGGCATGTTCGAAGTGTTGCAGATGATGATGGTGCGCTCCATCAGGCTACGTCCTGTGTGCTTGTCTTTCAGCTCAGGAAATTCGGTAAAGATTTCCACCACCTCGTTGGCGCGTTCGCCACAAGCCGCCATGATGATGATGTCGGCTTCGGCCTGTTCCGCCAATGCGTGTTGCAACACCGTCTTGCCACACCCGAAGGGACCGGGGATAAATCCCGTTCCGCCCTCGGCAATGGGGTTCAAGGTGTCGATACAACGCACGCCGGTCTCCATCACTCTGAACGGACGCGGCTTGTCGGCATAGCCACCGATAGCCACCTTGACAGGCCATTTCTGTAACATGGTCACCTGAACATCCTCACCGGCTTCGTTGGTCAGGACAGCGATGGTGTCGTTGAGAAGATACTCACCTTGAGCGGCCACCGATTTCACCTTATAGGTGCCTTCAAAGCTAAAAGGCACCATGATTTTATGGGGCAGCCAACCCTCTTTCACTTCGCCCAGCCAATCGGCGGCAACAACTTGTTCGCCCACCTTGGCCAAAGGTTCAAACGCCCAGCGACGGCTCTCGTCGAGCGGCTTGGTATATTCACCTCTTTTCAGGAAGATTCCCTCCATGGTAGCAAGGTTGTTCTGCAAACCGTCGAAATTACTCGAAAGCAGCCCAGGTCCCAACGTGACTTCAAGCATGTAGCCCTGAAACTCAACGGGATTGCCGATTTGCAATCCTCGTGTGCTTTCATACACCTGAACGGAAGCCTTGTTGCCGTTCACCTTGATGACTTCGGCCATGAGCTTCGCATCATCCAATTGGATAAAACAGATTTCATTCTGAGCCACAGGGCCATCCACCTCAACGGTGACCAAGTTGGAAATGATTCCTGTAACTTTTCCTGTAGTTTTCATATATTACTCATTAAACTTATTTTCATTCAAACCATTAAACCTAAATATTTCGCCGCTACGCCTAACAAGATGGCAAAAGCAAAACTAAGCAGCGTTCCCACCAACACATATTCCGACTTCACCGAATCCGTTTCCCTAAACCTCAACAACGACTTGGCCGCCAAGAGGAAGCCTATCGCCTCATACTGGCCTAACAGCACAAAGACAAGCGTAAGCGCCCTTTCCACATTCCCAATGACACGACCTGCATTGGGCAGGCTTTGGCTTTCATCGCCGGTGCCGGGAATAGAGATTGCGGCATCCTTAAAAATCGCCTTGATAATGAAATTTGTCGGACGTAAGCAGAACACAAACGCCATACTCCACAACAAGACATTGGTTGCGGGCAGCCATCCGGGGAAAGCGGAACCCTGCACCTTGCAATAAATCACCGACACTGCCGCAATGACGATGCAATGCAGCAACTGATCTATGAAAAAAGCTCCCTTAACTTCCTTGAAAACCGATTTCAGGCCGTCGATCAGCAAATGCAGTACGGCAATGAACAATGCCGCCCACCAGAAGCCAAGGTTCATCGAGAAAAGCCAAGCACAGGCAAAGGTAATCGAAGCGTGAATGTACAAATGAACCGACTTGTAGGCATTGTCAGCTTTGCTCGAACACGACTTCTCGGTTTGCAAGTAAAAATCGCTGACAAGATGCGCTAATAGCTGCAATATGATGAGTTTGACTATCATGGTTCAAAATTCAGTTTTTCAAAGTAATTGACCGCTGATTCAACAGCTTTCCAACCCACCGCATTGCTCAATTGGTTTACGGCATGTTGTCTCACATTCAGCATCTTGGCTATTTCTTTCTCATTTTTACCCAACAATTTATAATAAACAACTTCACTTTGCCTTGATGTCGCATTTTTCAACAGAACATCCAACAATTCCAGTATCACATCCATTTGTTCAGTAAATTCGGCGTTTTTATGGCCAAAAAACATACTTTTTTTCAGGACAATCCTTTCGCTTCCATTATGTTTTTGCTTTTCCAGCAATCTTCCTGAATAGTAAATAGCCTCTCCATCCAAAACATCCTGTTTTTTGTCGGCAATGCGCATCTCTCCTATTCCAATGGCTAATCTCACACCATATTTTCTGAACAATTCGCGTTTGTTATCAGGCTCTTTCTTCCACGAAAAAGTCTTTTTAACCAAAACTTTCAGCAGCAAAGCCGTCCTAAGTGCTTCGTGGGGGTCAAGCAGGAAAATCTCAACAGCATCGCCTTTGAAAAGCCTTCCCCAGTTTCCGCCCTGCGATCGTCCTGAAACTTCTTCAAGGAAACGGCGAATCTCCGATTGCAATAATGTTAATTCCTCCGTGCTCAGCGCGGTGGAAGAAACAATGTCAGCCGAAATCGTTGCTCTTTCCATGTATTGTACACTTTTTTCCTGATCGACCATTTATCAGCTTTTTCACTGATATTTTATATTTATCAGCTTTTTTACTGATATTTTGCACATATCGCTTTCCGTCCTGTTGCCATCCACCTTAACGGCAACCAAGTTGGAAATGATTCCTGTAACTTTTCCTGTAGTTTTCATATTTTGTTATCTTTAAATGCTTATTAAAAAACTTATTCACTTTCCATCTCGCAGAGCTTT
>JBGYXG010000085.1:0-49577 GCA_041842465.1 Candidatus Limimorpha sp. | reverse complement strand
CTGGCGAAACACATGAAGATATTGCAACAGCTTCTTGTGTTATGAAAAATGGAGTTGCATTGAGTGGAGATTTAAATGTTATTAGACCTAAAATCAATGGCATTTTTTTTTCTTATTATTTGAACACTGCAACAAAGAGAGAAATTGCTCAAATATCACAGGTTATTTCGGTTATTCATCTTTATTCAAATCAATTACAATGTCTAAAAATTGCTATTCCTGCAAAAAAAGAGCAACAAAAAATCGCTTCTTGCCTCTCCTCTTTAGATGAACTGATTACGGCACAAAGCAAAAAAATAGAACAACTAAAGCAGCATAAAAAGGGGCTGATGCAAGGATTGTTTCCTAAAATAAACGAGTATAATGAAAGCATATAAATATAAGACACTAAGAAAGGTCGCAGTAAGGCTGAGAGATGATTTAAACAATCATCATTTCGTATTGCTGTATGCTTACAATGGAACCGGTAAAACCCGCCTCTCCATGGAATTTAAAGACATCGGCAAGAAGCGGAAGAAAAATCCCCAAGCGGATACTCTTTATTACAACGCTTATACCGAAGATCTTTTTCATTGGAATAACGACCTCGAGAATGACACCCGAAGATACTTGATTATAAATAGAGAATCAAGTTTTTTTGAAGGGCTGAGAGAACTTTCGTTGGAAGAAAAGATTTTCAATTTTCTGGAACGTTATGCGGATTTCGATTTTAAAATCGATTACGACAATTGGACAATTTCTTTTAGCAAAGGAGACGGGAGCGACTATATTAAGATTTCGAGAGGTGAAGAAAATATATTTATCTGGTGTCTATTCCTCGCAATAGCAGAACTTGCCATAGACGATGATGGAAATGGTCCCTATAACTGGGTGAAGTTTATTTATATTGATGATCCTATTTCCTCACTCGATGATAATAATGCTATCGGTGTGGCGAGTGACTTGGCCAAGCTTTTGAAAAAGGGCAAAGACAAAGTAAAAGTCGTTATTTCTTCTCATCATTCTCTCTTTTACAATGTGATGTATAACGAATTGAAGAAAATAGCGAACAAAAGCCATTTTCTGCATAAAAACGGTAGCAATGGCTACGTTTTAATGCCGACGAACGAGACACCGTTTTTCCATCATGTTGCCATACTAAGCGAATTAAAGAGAGCCTCAGAGACCAATAGTGTAAATACCTATCATTTCAATATGTTAAGAAGTATTTTGGAAAAAACCTCAACCTTTTTCGGTTATGACGATTTTTCAAATTGCATTAGCGGAATTGAAGATGAGGTGCTGTTTTCCCGTGCACTGAACCTTTTAAGCCATGGTAAATACTCTATATATCAACCAATGCAGATGAATCAAGACAATAAAGAATTATTCAATAGAATATTAAATGCTTTTTTGGAAAAATACGAATTCCGACTACCTGAAATATTCGCTTAAATCAAAATAAATCAATGACACAAAAAGAACAACATAAGAAATTAGGCGATACCCTTTGGGCAATTGCCAATGAACTGAGAGGGGCGATGAATGCCGATGACTTTCGCGATTATATGCTCTCATTTCTTTTCCTGCGGTATTTATCTTTCAATTACGAAGAAGCAGCCAAAAAAGAGTTAGGCAAAGATTATCCATCCAGTCCTTCTACGGATTCAAGACCTGATTTTGTGGTTCCTCCGGCATTGGAAATTTGGTACAACCAAAACGAAGAAGATGTCAACGCATTTGAAGAACAGATGCGCAAGAAGGTACACTATGTGATAAAACCGAAATATCTTTGGAGTAACATCACTGAATTGTCCCGCACCCAAAATAAGGAGTTGCTTCAAACCTTGCAAGACGGTTTTCGGTATATTGAAAACGAATCGTTTGACCGCACCTTTAAAGGCCTGTTCTCCGAAATTAATCTGAACTCGGAAAAATTGGGCAAAACGCAAGAAGAAAGAAATGATAAGCTTTGTAAAATCGTACGGAAAATAGCCGAAGGTATTGCCGACTTCTCGACAGACACCGATACCTTGGGCGATGCCTACGAATATTTAATAGGGCAGTTTGCTGCGGGTTCGGGGAAAAAGGCGGGAGAATTCTATACCCCACAGCAAATCTCCACCATCCTTTCCCGTATTGTGATTTTAGATTCTCAATCCCCTGAAACGGGAGACAAACCTAAATTGAATAAAGTGCTGGATTTTGCATGTGGTTCGGGTTCATTGCTGATCAATGTAAGAAACCGATTGATAAAGGCGAAAGGGACTGTCGGGAAAATTTACGGACAGGAAAAAAATATCACCACCTACAACCTTGCCCGAATGAATATGCTTTTGCATGGTATGAAAGACAGTGAGTTTGAGATATTTCATGGAGACACATTGTTGAACCAGTGGGAAATGCTAAAGGAGATGAATCCGGCAAAAAAAATGGAGTTTGATGCCATTGTAGCCAATCCTCCATTTAGCCTGCGTTGGGACCCCACCGATGCCTTAGCGGAAGATTTCCGCTTTAAAAGTTATGGAATGGCTCCAAAGTCAGCAGCAGATTTTGCTTTTTTACTGCATGGCTTGCATTTTTTATCGCAAGAAGGAACCATGGCTATTATTTTGCCTCATGGCGTATTGTTCCGTGGCGGTGCGGAAGAAAAGATTCGCACCAAACTGTTGAATGATAACAATATCGACACTATAATCGGGTTACCTTCCAATTTATTCTATTCCACAGGGATTCCCGTATGTATTTTAGTTCTGAAAAAGTGTAGACGAACTGATGATGTGCTTTTTATCAATGCCGTCGAACACTTTGAAAAAGGGAAAAGGCAAAATGTACTTTTAGATGAGCATATCGACCGAATTGTCGAGACTTACAAATTTCGTAAAGAGACCGAGCGCTATTCCCGCAAAGTATCCATGGAAGAAATTGAAAGGAATGGCTATAATCTGAATATTTCGAGGTATGTAAACACTGCCGTAGAGGAAGAGCCTGTCGATTTGGGAGAAGTAAATAAGAAACTAATGGAAATAAACGATAAGATAAAAGAATACAGTGATGAACACAATGCTTTTTTGAAAGAGTTGGGTTTGCCGTTGATATAGGTATAAGCCATTGTGGTATTCAAGCACATTGCCAAGCCACACCTACAAACACTAATGCCAAAGCAACTCAGACAGTGTTCCTGCAAAATATATAGAAAGACAATTCAACAGAACTGTTTTTTAATGAGATAAATAAACAAGAATAGAAAGTGTAACCAAGCGGTATAAAACATCAAGGGCAAGTTGTTATTCAAGCGTTCTATCTCGCATCAGCATTCGTGACAGAGGAAAGGAAAGTAGCCCATATTCTTTTACAGCATATTACCCCTAACCCGCAGCCCTCTTTCTCCTTCAGCAACTCCCTTTTATCCGTTTCAAAAACAGCTTCTTAAAAACGGAAACCCTATTAAACCGGTTCCGTATGGATATTAATTTGGGTTTGTGCGCCAAACTGCCCGCGTAAACTCCGTTCGATGGATGTTGCCACTTCGTGCGAAGCAATGAAACTGATTTCTTGGGGCAACTGCACGTGCACATCAATGGCGATTAGGTTGCCTATCTTTCTGGTTTTCAGCTTATGATAGCTTTTTACGCCATCGGTATGCAGAATGATATCGACAATTCGGTCTTCCGTTTCCTTAGGCAACGAACGCTCCAACAACTCATTGATGCTCGGCATTCCGATTTGAATGGCCACCTTAAGGATAAAAATGCTCACGACGATACTGGCAAACGGATCAAGGATGACGAATTTGCCACCCAGCAAAATGGCGCCTCCGATGCCAATCAACGTGCCGATACTCGAAAAAGCATCGCTGCGATGGTGCCATGCGTTGGCAATCACCGCCTGGCTGTTAATGCTGTTGCCGACATGGCGCGTGTAACGGAACAGCAGTTCCTTCACTATTATGGACACCATGGCGGCAATCAGCGCAAGCATCGTGGGTGCTTGAGGCAAATCGCCACGCAAGATGGAAATGACACTCGTAATGCCCTTGAAAAGAATCATGAAACCGACTGCCAGCAGGGCAAAGCTCACAAGAAAGGTCGCAAAAGTCTCAAACTTGCCATGACCGTAACGGTGGCTCTCGTCGCTGCCTTTACCGGAAATCTTCACAAAAACCAGCACGATGATGTCCGTAACAAAATCGGAAACTGAGTGTATGCCGTCGGCAATCATGGCGGCACTGTTTCCGAAAAAGCCTGCCAATATCTTGGCGATGCTCAACAAGGCATTGATAAAAAAGCCCGTCCACGTAACCCGAACGACACGCTGCGTGCGCAAAACGGCATCGGAATCCAATTCCTGTCGATTCATGTGTGAAAAAGTTTTCTCGGGGAACAAAATTAGACAATATTCGTATTTCTTGCTCAAAAAACAGTCACAATAAAACAAATCCCTTACTTTTGCATTGCCATTGCTGCGGATTGTTTTCCGCACCCAGTGCTAAAGTGTATTACCATGGATTTCAAAAAGATACTTCACAAGCTCAACAACCGCTACGTATATGCCACCGTGCTCTTTCTGCTGGTGATTTTGGTCATCGACCAGTTCAATGTGTTCGAACAGATCCGTTTGCGCCGCACCTTAAAAGACCAGAAAAGACAAATCGAATACTATGAGGAAGAGATTGCCAACGAAAAGCAGTATCTCCATGATTTGCAGAATGACACGTCGGTCATGGAACGGGTGGCCCGCGAAGAGTACATGATGAAACGCGACAACGAAATCATCTATCTGATTGAAACCCAGCCCGAAAAGGAATAAGCATCATGAAGACGAACCGGATGATGTGTCTTGGTCCCGCTACACACATAGTCGGGCTGTGTTTGTTTCTTTTTCTATTCGTGTTCCCGACACCTTGCCGGGCACAACAATACGCCATCGGGGGCAAGGTCATCGATGCCTCCAACCGCCAGCCTCTTGCTTTTGTCAATGTGGTGGTCAACGATGGACAATTCGGTGGCATGACGGACATCGATGGAAAATACGAAGTGGTTTCTCCTGCTCCCATCACCAAAATCGGATTTTCGTACATCGGATTTGAGACCCGCCATATCGACATTGTTTCCAGAACCGAGAAACTCAACATCGCACTGCAACCCGTCAGTTTTGAGTTGGGCGAAGTGACCGTAAAAGCAGGCGAAAACCCCGCACACCGCATCATCGACAGTGTGGTGGCACACCGCCGCGACAATGCGCCCGAAAGTTTGTACTCGTACGCTTTCACCCTATATGACAGGCTGGTCATCACTATCGACAGCAGCGACTTCGGCCAGCAAGACCTTGATTCCGTGGTGTTTCCGGAGCAATCTGAAATGGCGCAGATTTTAGAGAAAAACGACTTGATGGTGATGGAAACCGTTTCGGAACAGTCGTTTCTGGCTCCCGACCACAAACGCCAGCACGTGGTGGGCAACAAAGTGTCGGGGGTAAAGAATCCCACATTGTATTACATGGTGAGCAACATGCAAAGCACCAATTTCTATGAAGACAATTTCAGCATTGCAGAACACCCGTACCTTAATCCCATAAGCCGCGGCAGCAAACGTCACTATCTGTTCCGCCTCGAGACGGCAATGGCAACAGGGCAAGGCGACTCGCTTTATGTCATTTCGTTCCGTCCGAAAGAAAAGTCAGGCATCGATGGGCTGAACGGCACCATGACGGTCAACTCCGATGGCTGGGCGATTCAGAATGTGAAAGCCTCGCCTGCCAAAAGCACAGGGGTTTTCAAAGCCACCATCCTGCAGCTTTATGAAAAAGTGGACGGACACTGGTTTCCCAAACAGCTGAACACCAATTTGATATTTTCGGGACTTGGCGTCAACATGAAAGGCAACACCTTCCCCATGAGTGCCATTGGCAAGGGATACCTCTACAACATCCGCATCAATCCCGAACTCGACCGCAGCGAATTTTCCGAAATACTGATAGATGCCGATCCCGATGCCGCCCGCCGTGATGAAAGATTCTGGTCCACCCACCGCATCGATTCGCTCAGCGAACGCACAACCGCTACCTATGCTTTTGTGGATTCGATTTCAAAACATGTCGTCGATCTCGACCTGATGCTCAATCTGGCAGAACGGATCACTTTCAACACCGCCGTTCCCATCGGAACGCTAGATGTCAAATTAGGCCAACTCATCAATTATTCCTTTTCCAGAGGATTCGGATTCGGATTGGGCGTAACCACCAACGAGCGGTTTTCAAGGCTGATTCAACTGAATGCCTACGGGTCGTATTGGCTTATCGTAAAACGCCCCGATTTTGGTGGCGGCATCCATTTTGTTCTCAGCCGCAGGCGGCAGGCCATGGCGGGCTTGCAATTCAGCCAAGGATCGGATGCCATCGGCAGCTTCGAGGGCTTCAGCGAGACCGGCTCCATGCTTCTGCCTTCCAATTACAAGTATCTGTACGAAAATGTCGATGTCTATCAACGCAAGGTGCAAGCCTCGCTCTCGTCACGCATCGGAGAACACCTGAAAGGATTTATCAACCTCTCTTTGTGCGACAAAAACTATCAAAAGGCGTATTACATCTCCGCCGACTCCCTGGCGCAGGCACGTTATGCCACGGCAGAAATAAAACTGCGTTTCGCCTACAAGGAAAAGTTCGTGCAAACGGCAAACAGTATCCGTTCGTTGGGTACGCTCTATCCCATCGTTTGGTTTTCCTATATGCGGTCGTTCAAAGATATTTTGGGCTGCCTATATGCCTTTAACCGCTATAAAATGCAACTGACCAAGAACTTCTATTCCTGCCGTTTCGGTATCACACAAATCCTGATGCAAGGCGGATGGATCGATGCGGCAGCTCCGGTGGTAGAGGCTTTCGACCTGATTGGCACGGCCGATGCCTTCGGGCTGTATTCGCCCGGCAGCTTCAGCACAATGCGATGCGACGAGTTTTTCTGCGACCGTTTTGCAGCACTCTATCTGAGCCACAACTTCGGCGGGTTGCTGTTGCCTTCGCGTTCCTCATGGTTCAAACCCGAACTGATTTTGGCAACCAACATAGGCTGGGGCGACATGAAACGTGCCGAATCGAGTACGACAAAGAATTTCCAAACCATGGAAAAAGGCTATTTCGAAAGTGGCATCGTCATCGACGGCCTGCTGAACGTATCCACCGTGAAAGCCGGATTAGGCACTTTTTATCGGTACGGTCCCTATTCTTTTGACCATGTCTGGAAAAATTTCGCTTGGAAATTGAGCCTTAGCATTAACATGTAATGAAACGCGCTAATAAATGTATCATATTGAAAATCAGATAATCGGCAATCATCAAAATCATTATTCCATGAAAATCAAACGGATGATAAAATACACAATTACCCTGATGACCATAGTGCTTGCCCTTTCCTCTTGCTTGAATCGTCCATCTGAAAAAATCGTTCTGCAAGGTCTGGCACAAGGCTCCTATTATGCCATCACCTATTTTGATACGGAGGGGCGCAATTTTCAACACGAAGTGGATTCTATTTTCACTTTGATTGACCGATCGGTATCGTTATGGGATACCAATTCCATCCTCTCCAAAGTAAATAGGAATGAAGATGTCGCTATGAATCAAGTGTTTATCGACAACTTTCGCATCGCGCAAGAAGCAGCCGAACTTTCTCATGGCTATTTCGACGCCACGATTTCTCCGTTGGTGACAGCCTGGGGATTCAGTCGCAAACAGGGCGACAGCATTACACCCGCTCTGATTGACAGCCTGCGCCCATTGGTGGACTATCGAAACGTAAGGATAGAAAAAGGGAAGGTGGTCAAGGAAAACCCTCTCATCACATTAGATTTCAATGCAATAGCACAAGGCTACACCTCCGATATGATCGGCTCTTTTCTCGAATCGAAAGGCATCACCGACTATTTGGTCGACACCGGAGGCGAAATCATGGCCAAAGGCAGCAAACCGAAGGGGCAGCCTTGGATAGTCGGCATAGAAAAACCTGCTGAAAACTGGGATTCTGAGCGCATTGTGCAGACATGTATTCAACTAAAAGACAAAGGATTGGTAACATCCGGCAGTTATCGGAAATACGTTGAGAGAGACGGAAAGCGTTATTCACATTGCATTGACCCGAAAACAGGGTATCCGGTCGAGCACAACCTGCTGAGTGCTACTGTTATCGCCAAAAACTCAGTATGGGCAGACGCTCTGGCCTCCATCTGCATGGTGATGGGCATGGAAAATTCGCTGCCCTTGATCGATAGCCTGCCCGATGTGGAAGCCTATTATATTTTTGTGAATGCCGACAACGAATTGGAGACGTATGCCACCGAGGGCTTTGCTCGCCAAATTGTGGAATAAAAAAAGCCGATGAAAATCATCGGCTACGTTGTCTGGTACTCCCGCAGGGATTCGAACCCTGGACACCCTGATTAAGAGTCAGGTGCTCTACCAACTGAGCTACGGAAGCATCATTTCAGGGCGCAAAAGTACAACCTTTTTTGAAACAAGAGGTATGGATTTGGAAAAAATATTCCTCCTTGCTTAATAATAATAATATATAGTATTGATTTATAATTATTTATATATTCTATTCCCACAATAAATTATTAGGAGTTTTTGGTTTCCAAATCCTTATTGGGACAATTCTTGCACGACTCGCCCCCTTTTCCGCCACATACGCAGTGGGATGTACCTTCATTCTCGCAATGTCGTTCAAATCGGCCGCCTTTTTTCAAGAACATTTTGATACCGATACCGGCAAAAGCAAGCGCAACAACGACAAGGACCACCAAAAAAAGTCTCCAAAACATCGAACAATAGATTTTTTGCAAAGGTAAGCCAAGCATTGTAAAAAACGGTAGGAAAAGCCTGCATTTTTCGATATTTACTTATTTTTCTCCTAAAAAATTGTTGCATGTTATCTTTTTCTCTATTTTTGTTTGTCAAATAAATATGGAATGACGATTTGAATGGTTGAAAGTCTTCTTATTTTTTCGGAAGACAAAAAAATGGAACGAATATTGCTAACCATAGAAAGGATTAACTCATATCAATTAAATTCAAAATTATGAAAACTTCAAACAAATTCTTCGCTGAATTATTCGGCACATTCGTTCTCGTGTTAGGCGGTTGCGGCACTGCAATTTTCGGACACGTCGGTTTCCTTGGCGTTGCCATCGCGTTCGGTCTTACTGTGATTGCCATGGCTTATGGCATTGGTCACATTTCGGGTGCCCACCTCAACCCTGCTGTCAGCTTTGGCGTTTGGGCCAATGGCCGCATGAGCTTCAAAGAAATGCTCGTTTATTGGGTAGCACAAATTATTGGTGGCGTCCTTGCCGGTGCCATCCTGTTGCTCATCGCCAACACTGCCGGTATGGAAATCGGCACCTTTGCCGCTAACGGATATGGCGATTTCTTCAGTGCTGCCGACGTTGAAGCCGGTTACCTCCAAACCAACACTCTTGGTGCTTTCGTCACCGAATGCCTTTTGACATTCGTCTTCCTGATGGTCATCCTCGGCATCACCGATAATCGTCATGAAAACGGCAAGTTCGCCGGTCTCGCCATCGGTCTGACTTTGACCCTCATCCACCTCATCAGCATCCCGTTGACCAACACCTCTGTCAACCCTGCCCGCTCCATCGGCGTAGCACTGTTCTCGAAGAATGCCTTGGCACTGCCTCAGCTCTGGCTGTTCATTGTAGCTCCGCTTGTTGGCGCTTGCCTTGCCGGCCTTGCCTACAAAGCCATTGTTTGCCACAAAGCTGAAAAGTAAATTTGAACGATACCCCCCAATGTATAGCTGCGCAAAGCAGGACGACAGGTCCTTGCCTTGCGCAGTTTTTTTCATGGTGCTCTTAAAAGCACTTTATCACCATACAATCAATGGCAGGTCTCTACATCCATATCCCCTTTTGCAACTCGAAATGCGCTTACTGTGGCTTTTACTCCATCCCTTCTTTGAAGTTGAAGAAGAGCTTTTTAGCCGCTCTCCGGAAAGAGATTACGTATCAGTCCGATTACCTGCAAGGGGCAAGTCTCAACACCGTCTATTTCGGCGGGGGAACTCCATCGCTGTTTTCTTCCGATGAAATCGCCGCTTTGCTCGACAGCATTAACCACTATTTCCCTATTGCGACGGATGCGGAAATTACACTCGAAGCCAATCCCGACACGTTGTCACAGGATTATCTGGCGGCATTGCACAAGATCGGCATCAATAGACTGAGCATAGGCATACAAAGCTTTTTTGACAACGACTTGCATTACCTAAACCGCCGCCATGACTCTAAACATGCCCGTTTGTGTATCGATTGGGCTTTCAATGCGGGGTTTGACAATATCAGCATCGACCTGATTTACGGTTTGCCGACTTCCGATGTCGAACAGTGGAATCGTAACTTAGACTTGTTCTTCCAAACCGGCGCGCCTCATCTTTCGGCCTATGCGCTTACCCTTGAACCGAACACCATACTCTCAAAACTCGTTGAACAAAACAAAACGCCCTCACCCACCGAAGAAGCTTTCATCCGCGATTATGAAACACTCACTCGCCGTACCGCAGAACACGGTTTTTTACATTATGAGATCTCCAATTTCGCCTTGCCACAGAAACACTCACGACATAATGTAAGCTACTGGAACGGAACACCTTATATGGGTCTTGGACCATCGGCACATTCCTATAACGGCAACTCACGGCAATGGAATATTGCGAATTTACAACAGTATATCCGATTGGCAGGGACGTCGGATGCCGTATTTGAAAAAGAAATGCTGACTCCTGAACAGCATTACGACGAATACGTCATGACCAGCTTACGCACCGCATGGGGATGTGATTTGAAATACATGAAACGCAAATTAGGACCATCCTTTTCCGACTATTGCCAACAAAAAGCGGAAAAGCTGATTCAGCAAGGACGTCTCAGCCACACCCGCGAATTTCTTCACCTTACCGATATGCAAATGCTTTTTGCCGACGGCATCGCTCAGGAATTATTTTGGGAAGAATGACCCGGCCTCTTTTCTTATTGCGGAACAAGGCGGAGTATTATTCCATTCCTTCCCTTATCCCGTACCACATGTAAAAAACGCAGCGAACCTATTCATTCACTGCGTGTTTTGTGGAGCATAACGGAATCGAACCGTTGACCTCTTGACTGCCAGTCAAACGCTCTAGCCAACTGAGCTAATGCCCCCCTTGTTTGAGGCTGCAAAAATACGGCTTTTTTTTCAAAAACAAGCTTTTTTATCGATTTTTTTCAAAAAGACACGATTTTTGTATTTCTAAACAGGTTTCACCCCCCCATTTAGAGCGAAGAACAAACTTCTTAACCATCTAAAATTTCCAATCAAAACCTACAATAACAGTAAGTTGTATAATGAAATAATGCTTATTTTTGCATAAACAACTAAGCAAGGAATATGAGATCCATCAAAGACGTGTACAAGATCGGCTACGGACCGTCGAGCAGCCATACCATGGGGCCGCAGAAAGCCGCACAGCAGTTTAATGACCGTCATCCCGACGCGTCATCGTTTGAAGTGACACTATACGGTAGTTTGGCCGCAACAGGAAAAGGGCACATGACTGACAAGGCGATTTTGAACGCTCTACATGCACCGACAGAGATTATTTGGAAGCCTGAAATCTTTCTCCCTTATCATCCCAACGGCATGACGTTCAAGTCGTTCAACGCAGAGAAAGAGGTTACGGAAGAATGGACGGTTTATAGTATTGGTGGCGGAGACTTGGCCGTTGAGGGTCAGGAAGAAGCTCCTTCTGAAGATATTTATCCGTTGAACTTCATGACCGACATTCTGGACTGGTGCGAGAAAACCGGTCGCTCCTATTGGGAATACGTGATCCAGTATGAAAACCAAACGGAGTTAAGCGATTACCTCATGGAAGTGTGGCAAGTGATGAAAGATGCCGTAGAGCGTGGTCTTCAAGCAGAAGGCGTATTGCCGGGTCCGTTGAACCTGAGCCGTAAGGCCGCCTATTACCACATCAAAGCCACAGGGTTCACCCACACGCTAAAGTCAAGAGGGATGGTATTTTCGTACGCTTTGGCCGTTTCCGAGGAAAATGCTTCCGGCGGAAAAATCGTCACAGCGCCCACCTGCGGATCCTGCGGCGTGATGCCTGCTGTTCTTTACCACCTCTCTCAAAACTACGAATTTTCTGACATTCGCATTTTACGAGCATTAATGACCTCCGGGCTGATCGGCAACATTGTCCGCACCAACGCTTCTATCTCCGGCGCCGAAGTCGGCTGCCAGGGCGAAGTGGGCGTGGCCTGTGCCATGGCTGCCGGAGCCGCCAACCAGCTTTTCGGTGGCAGTCCCGCACAGATTGAATATTCCGCCGAGATGGCATTAGAACACCACCTTGGCATGACCTGCGACCCCATCTGCGGTCTCGTACAGATACCCTGTATCGAACGCAACGCCTTTGCCGCCGCCCGCGCCCTCGACTCGAACATTTATTCCACTTTCACCGATGGCCATCATCGCGTGTCGTTCGACAAAGTGGTAGAAACCATGATGGAAACAGGAAACGATTTGCCTTCTCCTTATAAGGAAACCTCAACAGGAGGGCTGGCGCGTGATTTTGAACAGATGGATTAAAAGACTTAAAAAATGCCCCCATCCTATTTTAGGTAAAAAAAACCTGCTTTTCACACCTAGTTACCGAAACAAAATAGTATTTTTGCAACAATCAACATTATCATATTCATTTTCAATCTATAACACAAAATGAAAAAACTGGCTACCCTCCTCTTATTGGTCATCTGGGAAATGACCGCAATGGCTCAGAACGGACACATCGACCTGCGTTCGGTGGCGAGAGCCGAAACTACAAGCAGCGATTTTCATACGCTGAAAGCTGTTTTCAGCTATGCCTCAATCGTTAGCACTCCTGTGGAAAGCCCATACGGCACCTTTTCGCAGATCGCCCTGAACAACACTTATCCTTCCGGTGAAATCGGGACACCGGAGCTACCTGTCACGCATGAACTTCTTGCCGTACCTTTCGGCGCCACACCAAGAGTCAGAATAACAAATTACAGCACAACAGATTACCGACTTTCCGACTTCGACATCAACACCATCGTCCCCCATCAGCCTTCTGTACGTAAAGACCAGAATCCCGACGAGATGGACTTTGTGTATCAGGCGAATGCCTACCAAAAAAGAGGACTGACGCAAACACCAGAAGTCTCTATTGAGGTGCAAGGCACCATGCGTGGCATTCGTGTCGGCTCATTGGTCGTCAATCCGGTCAGCTATGATCCTTCAAATGGAGTTTTGCGCGTTTTCAACGACATTGAGGTCGAAATCAGCTTTGACGGTGCTGATTACGAAGAAACCGAGCGCCTGTTGGTATCCACTTACAGCCCCTATTTCGATATTGTTTACAAACAGATGTTCAACTACCGCGCCATTCAAGACGTTTATGACGACCACCCCGACCTCTGGGCCGCTCCCGTCCGCATGATCGTCATTGCCAACGATATGTTTCAGAGTGCCTTGCAACCCTGGATTGAATGGAAAACCCAGAAAGGGTTCTATATGGATGTCAACTACACAAGCGCCATCGGCTCAACCTCTGCCGCCATCAAAACCTTCCTCCAAAACAAATACAACACCGGCGTCCAGAACAATCAGACTCCTACCTTTGTCATCATTGTGGGCGACAAGGGACAAGTGCCTGAAAGTGCTATGGGAAGTCAGTCCGGAAAAGTGACGGACTTATACTACGGATCGGTGGATAGCGACTATTATCCCGATATGTTTTACAGCCGCATGTCGGCAGAAAACGCCACGCAGCTTACTGCCATTATCAATAAGGTGTTACAATACGAGCAATACACCATGCCTGATCCGAGCTATTTGAACAACGCGTTGCTGATAGCAGGTGCCGATGACTATTGGAATCCAAGAATTGGCCAGCCGACCATTAACTACGCCACCACCTACTATTACAATACGGCACACGGCTTCAGTCATGTTTATGCCTATCTCAACTCCTACGCAGGATGTTACAACAACCTAAGTACCGGTGTCGGTTTTGCCAATTACACGGCACACGGCTATGAAACAGGATGGTACGAACCTGGCTTTTCTATCAATGGTGTCAACAGTCTCACCAATACTGATAAGTATTTTCTTGCTATGGGCAACTGCTGTCTGGCGGCAAACTGGGGATATTCTCAACCTTGCTTTGGCGAAGCCATGATCCGCGCCAACAACAAAGCCGCCTATTCCTATATCGGTTCGTGTCCCAACACCTATTGGAATGAAGACTATTATTTCGGTGTAGGCGCTACCCACACGCATGGAGGCGCAACGCCAACAAATACTGAATCTTCCACGGGCGTTTACGATGGAGTGTGGATGGACGACACCTACAACACGGTTTCCTCCATGGTCTTCGTTGGCAATCTTGCAGTGTGTTACGCCCATGCCGGTGGCTACCAGACCCATTCAAATCCAACCTATTACTGGCAAGCCTACCACGTATTGGGCGACGGTTCTGTCATGCCCTATCGTGTGCAACCCACTCCAAACAATGTCAGCCATGCGCAAAACTTCCCCTCCGGAGCCACTTCTTTCACTGTGAATGCACAAGCCGGTTCGTATGTGGGTGTTTCGAGAAACAATGTCTTGTTGGGGGCAGCTTTGGTTCCGGCATCAGGCTCTGTGAATGTTACAGTCACTCCCGTCACTTCCGGCCAAGTGAAGATTGTGGTGACCAAACCCCAACGGCAACCTTACATTCAAACCATCAACGTCGGGACAAATAACGCCCCTAACATTCAAGTCGATCAAGTCACCCCCAATACTATTGAAAACAGCGTAAGCCAGCCTCTCACCGTCAAGATGAAAAACACAGGTAATGTTGCCACTACGACCAATACGACTGTCACCATCACCTCCAGCGACTCCTATCTAAGCATCATCAACGGCACTGCAAGTTTCGGACCTATGGCGGCAAATGGTGGCACGGCTACCGTGAACAATGCCTTTACCGTAAAAGCAGCTTCCAATACGCCCAACAACCATGTTTTCAACATCCAAGCAACGGCTACCAATGGAGGGGCTTCGTGGAACAGCAGCTTTACATTGACTTCGGTTGCTCCCTGCAACGCGCCCACCAACCTCACGGCTGCGGCCAACGGCAACAGCATCAACCTGCACTGGACCGCTTCGCCGACCGCAACAAGCTACCGTGTCTTCAGAGGAACCACACAGATTGCAAGCAGCGTGACCGGAACCAGTTACACCGATAGCAACCTCAGCTACGGCACCCAATACTGCTACACCGTCAAGAGCAACTGCACAGGTGGAAACGTCTCCGACCCATCCAACCAAGCCTGCGCAACAACGGCGGATCCCTGCAACGCACCTACCAACCTCACGGCTGCGGTGCAGAACACCACCAACATCGTGCTCAACTGGTCGGCTTACCAACTGGCTACATCTTACAAAGTATATAGAAACAACACCCTCATCGCCTCCAACGTGACAGGAACGACCTATTCGGATGAAAACCTCGGCGAAGGACACTACTGCTACACGTTGACGAGCATCTGTCCGAATGGCGAATCCGAACCGTCAAATCAATCTTGTGCCGACATCGTTCTGCCTTGCGACAAACCGAGAAACTTGGACGCAAACTACGTATATAACAGCAACGATGACTTCGGCGTTTTGGTGGAATGGGATGCGCCTGCTGCAAAAACCGAACGCGGACTGACTAAGTTCAACGTCTATCGCTCGGAAAACGGCAACGCCTACGACAAGATTGCTCAGGTGGATTATTCAGAAGAAACCCACTACGATTATTTCGAGCAGATCGAACCGGGCCAATACTTCTATCAGGTGAAAGCCTTGTACCAATGGGGCGGAACCATCTGTGAGTCAGATCCTGCATCTGCACTGAATAATCCGACGAACAACTACGTGTCGGTAACCGTTACCAGCATTACTGAACTTGGCGAAGCTACGCAAGTCTATCCGAATCCAGCCCACGACAGGATTCATGTGAAGGCAGCCGAAAACATCACAAGGTTGAACGTTTACAACCTTATGGGCGTCATGGTTTATAGTGCTGAAAATTGCGGTAAACAGACAGAATTTAGCCTGGAAACCTTGCCGCAAGGTCTCTATTTCATGAACATTATCACGTCACAAGACAACAAGACGGTAAGGTTTGTGAAAGAATGATCCGTGATTTCCTTTTAACAAATATGAGGATGTCCTTGGGGCATCCTCATATTTTATATGCAGTAACGACTCGCGTTATCAACGCTGCTTGATAAACTTGGCTTTTCTTCCGTTCGCGCTGACAAAATAAATGCCGCCGCCCAGTGATCCGATGTCAACGCGATTGACTTTATCGGACAGCTTCACCTTCATCACCGTAACGCCATTGACATCTAAAATATCAGCTTCTGTATCCTTATCGCACACACAAATATCAATATAATCGGTTGCAGGATTGGGATAAACGCTAAGAGGCTTACTAACAGTTTGATGCTCTGTTCTTCCACTGACCAAACTGTCACCATGAGCGGCAATAACAGCTTCGATGGTGCGGTTGCAAACGGCGCAAAACGGTGCATAGTCACGCATCATGCAATGAACCTGCGGGCGATACATACCGGTTTCAAAATAGCCGCCACCCTCGAAAGCACCCACAACATTGGCGTATTGCACATTGTTGGGCGTAGGGATTGGCGTTCCGGGAGCGACAAGATCAGCCCACTTGGAATCAAAATCGACAAGCGAAGTGATGTTTGGCTCCCAAGGCTCAACATTGAGATTGTAAAGATAAATCAACGGACTGTTAGGCTCTGTATATTCATCGGCTAATCCCGCAAAAGCATGACCGAATTCATGAACAATGACGCTTTCGGAAGACATATTGCCAGCCGTGCTGATCGAATAGAAATTGAACAATCCACTGCCGCCATACCGTGTGCTGTTGACAAGGATGTAAATCTGGTCGTAAGGCACATTGGCCGCTACATCCTTTACTGAAAAATAATCACGGGTGGTGCAATAACGGTCGATATAAAAGGTGCTGAAATGCGAGTTCAAGATGGTTCTCACCCATTCGTGATCGGCGGGAATGTCGGCGCCACTCTCTTCGGAAGGTGCCAGCACGGCACGGAAATTGAAGTCGTTGATATGGCTTGCAAACGGCTCGTTGTTCGAAAAAACCTGCACCAAATGGCTGCAATCCGATTTGAATTGATCCATTTCTTCCGCCGTATAGCCTTCGGGCAAAATGACGACATCCACCTTGGCATCGGACTCTCCATTGACAAGCACATCGTATTGGGGAAAGACATAGCGCTGCTCGGTGGTATTGAAAATCTCATCCGGTTCGTATAACTTTGAAAAGGTTTCCACAAAGCCGCCATTAAAGTCGCGTATTTCCAAAACAATATAAGCCTTGTTCAACGGCTTCGGCACTGACACCGACTCCGCATAACAACGCTCCATCCCGGTCGCTTCATCAGTGGTCTGCCACTCGCGGAACAAAGTGTTATAACCATGCAAATAAATGACCGTATTGGTGGCGGCATCCACTACCTTTACGCGGTTGGTGCCTAAATCATACGGATCGATCAGATTGACCTTTGAGCCACCAAACCAAGGTTCGATGACAAAGCGTTCGAACACATAATGCGAGGTGTCGCGTGTGCCGCATTGAAACACATCCATACGCAAGGAATGGTCTTCAAAATACTGGTCAAAGGACACGGCTTGCGCAACTGCAAATGCTGACAAGGACAAAAACGCCAGCAATAAGATTGTTTTTCTCATATTGAAATTGTAGTTTTAGATTTTATGGAACAAAAGTACAATAATACCGGAATATCTTGTCAAAACTTTTCTGTCCCTTTTGCTGAGCCTTTTTTTTGCATGAAGGCAAGAAAGCATGATGAATTTTGCTATCTTTGAACCGTTGAAATATTATTTATCATGAAGAAATTTGCAGTAGTTCTTGCCGGTTGCGGCCATTTGGACGGCGCCGAAATCGGGGAAGCCATTACTTTATTACTGGCAATTGACCAGCATCATTGTGAATACCAATGTTTTGCGCCCAATAGACCACAAACCGAGGTCGTTGATCATCTTACCGGAAAAACGGTGAAAGAAACCCGAAATATCATGACAGAGGCAGCCCGCATTGCCCGCGGCAACATCCTTCCTATTGAACAATTCAAGGCCGAAGACTACGACGCCCTGTTATTCAGCGGAGGGTTCGGCGCCGCCAAAAACCTTTGCAACTATGCTTTCAAAGGTGCAGACATGGAAGTGGAAGCTGACGTGGCAAGAGTTATCAACGACATGCACAAGGCACAAAAACCTATTGGCGGCATGTGCATTGCACCCGTCTTGTTCGCGAAACTCATCAAGGATGTTTGCATCACGTTGGGAAGCGACGGCACCCCTCCCACCGACCATGTTTTCAAAATGGGCGCCAGCCATGTACAGACCGAAGCAGGTGACGTAGCGGCCGACAACGAAAAGCTCGTCTTCTCCACCCCTGCCTATATGCTCGATGCCACACTCAAAGATGTGTATGACGGGGCTTACAACTTCATCGAAACCATTGTTGAAACCTTGGACGACACTTTACATAAACGCTGATCGCTGTAGTAGTGAGTAAAAACAATAATGGGATGTGAAAATTTCACATCCCATTATCGTTTCAGCAGTTTGCAATATTGAAAGAAAACGCTTTTCAAAAGTGCTGCATCCATCACTTTCCCGGAAGGTCTTTTTCTTTCATTTCTTTTTCAAAGGGGAAAATCTTTTCATCGGGAAGCACCGCATTGAGGATAATGCCCACCAATGCCGCCACTGCCAATCCCGAAAGACCGATGCTGCCCAAGCGGATCTGGTCGTTCAAGGCATACTTGATGCCGATGGCGAGCACGAGAATCAGCGCGGCCACCATGACATTCTTCGACTTGGTGAAATCAACTTGGTTTTCAACAAGGTTACGCACACCCACCGCCGCAATCATTCCATAAAGTATCAGGGAGATGCCACCGATGGTTCCGGTGGGCATCACATGAATCAACTCGGCAAACTTCGGACAGAAAGCCAGCAGCACGGCCACAAAAGCCGCAATGCGGATGACACGCGGGTCATAGACTTTGGTCAGGTTCAAAACGCCGGTGTTTTCACCGTAGGTGGTGTTGGCCGGAGCACCGAAAGCGGCTGCCAGCGCCGTGGCAAGACCATCGCCAACCAAGGTGCGGTGCAATCCGGGATCTTCAAGGTAATTCTTTCCCGTTGTAGAGGATATGGAACAAATGTCACCAATATGTTCCACCATGGTGGCCAGAGCAATCGGGATGATCGAAATGATCGCCGTAACGATAAAGCCCCAATCGGGATGACTGAAAACCGATAACGCCGTATTTTCCCACATGAACGGCAAACCGACCCATGCCGCTTCTTTTACCGAGGTGAAATCCACCTCTCCGATGATAAGCGCAAACAGATAAGACACGATAACTCCCATGAGAATCGGAACGATACGGATGATGCCTTTTGCCCAGATGCTGCAAACAATGACCACCACGACTGCAACCACGGCAATCAGCCAGCTATTGTCCGAACTGACACAATTGGTCAGTGCCGAGCCTGAAAGGGTCAAACCGATGGCGATGATGATAGGGCCTGTCACCACGGAAGGGAAAAAGCGCAACACCCTCTTGGTGCCAAACCATTTGATAAGTCCGGCAAGCACCAAATACAGCAATCCGGCACAGAAAACGCCGATACAGGCGTAGGTCAGTGCCACGCTCTGTGTCATGCCATTGTCAGCGCCCAAAGCCGTCACAGTGGCATAGCCGCCGAGAAAAGCAAACGAGGAACCCAAAAAGGCCGGCACCTTTCGTTTGGTAATGAAGTGGAACAACAAAGTTCCCAATCCGGCAAACAGCAATGTGGCGGAAACGGAAAGCCCCGTCAGCACCGGAACAAGCACAGTGGCGCCAAACATGGCGAAAAGGTGCTGGAAACCCAGCAAGAGCATACGCGGACGCCCCAAGACACGGGCATCGTAGATGCCTTTCGAGTTGTCAATCATCTGTTTCATATTCTTTGAGCATTTAGTTTATTAATAGTCAACGGTTTACCAATTATTTGACAGAAAAAGAGTCAGTGACTTTGTCAACTGCAAAATCCTGACTCCTGTTATGATTCCATTCCTTTTTCAGTAACCTCATATCTTATCGCCATAAGCAAGGTCGCCGGCATCGCCAAGACCCGGAACAATATATTTATGTTCGTTGAGTATCGGATCGATGGCGCCACACCACAACGTGACGTTCTCCAACGGTTTGAAAAGCGACAAAAGCCTCTCCACCCCAAATTGGGAGGCAATGACACAGCACAAGTGCAAATGACGCGGAATGCCCTTGGTGCACAAAGCCTGATAGGCCAGTTCGAAACTGCCGCCCGTGGCAAGCATGGGATCCGCCATGATCAGGATTTTGTCAGTCAATGCCGGAGCTGCCAAATACTCCACCTTGATTCCCACACGCTCTTGTTTTTCATCGAGATAGTAACGGTATGCCGAAACAAAAGCACTGCCGGCATGGTCAAATACGTCCAAAAACCCCTGATGAAACGGCAAACCGGCACGAAAGATGGTAGCAATCACCAAGTCTTCGTCAAGGGTATTGACCACAGCCTTTGCCAATGGGGTTTCAATCTCTTTCTCAGAATAATAGAGTTCTTTGCTTACCTCGTATGCCATCATCTGGCCGATACGCTCAAGGTTGTGACGAAATCTGTTGCGATCCGACTGAATGTTTACATCTCTCAATTCAGCCACATACTGGTTGATGACGGATTTCGTCTTCGAAAAGTCAATAATGTTCATCGCCCGTATTATTTGCGCAAAGATATAACAAAATTAAAACCGAACAAAAATGATTTTATAATTTCTGATCGATTTCTTTTCATCTCACTGATAATCGGACAAATAAAAATTTGATGATTTCATAACAATGCTATCAATGGCAAGCTCAGCCTATTTTAGCAGCCATGTTTTCAATTCGCTGGCCTTGGCTTTGCTGACAACAATTTTTTCGGGCGTATCGACAAAAAGGTTCAGCAACAGCTTGCCTCCAAACCATATCGAAATGTCCTTGATGGCACTACGCGCAACGATATACTGACGGTTGGCCTTGAAAAACAATTCAGGATCAAGTTGATTCATCACTTCATCCAAGGTTTGGTTCAAATAATAGGAACGTTTGTCATGCGTGATGGTCTTCACCATTTTGGTATCGATAAAAACACAGGCAATACTGCTCACGGGCAAAGGCACCAACTTGTCACGTTCCGATACCAAGAATCCTGATTTATAGTTTTTGGTCATGTCGGCCATCTGGCTCATCAGTTTGGAAATCATCTCGCTGTTATTGACCGGATGGTTGGTCAGCGACTTATATTTATTAATCGCCTTTTCGAGATCATCTTTATTAATCGGTTTCAGCAGATAGCTGATGCTGTTCACGTCAAACGCTTTCAAGGCATACTCATCATAAGCCGTAGTGAAAATAATCGGGCAAGTGATGTCGATTTGCTCGAAAATGGCGAAAGCCGACCCATCGGCCAAATGGATGTCCATGAAAACCAAATCGGGCATTTGATGATCCTCAAACCATTCCACACTTTCCTCAATGGATTGCAAAACAGCCTGGTTTTCAGTCTCCGGACAAATCTGTTCCACCAACTTCAACAGCGACTGTGCCGCCATAGTTTCGTCTTCTATGATTACTGTCTTCATGTCTTTTGTTTTTATCAACTTAATTCTTCTCCATCAATGGCAGCGTTACTTTAAACAGTTCTCCTTCGTTCGAAATCACCACTTCCTTACCCCATTTCAACCTATACCGTTCCGCCAAATTGGCAAGCCCTATTCCGTTGCTAGGCTCTGATGTCAACTTTTGTTGTATGGCATTCTCCACCGAAATGGTCGCATCCGAAGCCGTGCTAATGGTAACGCAAAGAGGTTGTTTTGCCGAAATCACATTGTGTTTAATGGCATTCTCCACCAATCCTTGCAGTGAAAGCGGCAGGACGTAGCGGTTGTAATAACCTGAATCTATGTTAAAGATAAAGGAAAGATTCTCGCCATACCGGATCTGCATCATGCTGCAATAGGAATGCACGTTTTTGATTTCATCTTCCAATGTGACGACTTCCTTGTTTTGCAGGGAAGAACGCAATACTACGGAAAGCTGCTGCAAGTAATCTTGCGCCTTTTCAGCATTGGCACCCAATAGGGATTGCAACGTATTCAGCGAGTTGAACAAGAAATGAGGATCCATCTGGTTTTTCAATGCTTCGTAACGGGTGCGCATGTTCTCCGTTCGAAGCGCTTCATTTTCCACGGCAACAAGATGCTGAAAATACACGGAACGCAGCAATTGTGAAGTCAAGATGACAATGCACATGAAACTGAAGTCGCGCATCAGGCCTCCCCGCATCATGAAAAACATGAAATTCGGCTTCACCAATCCTTTGTGGATGGTTAGAGGCAACATGGTGAACATCACGCTCAACACTACGGTGATGAGCAATGACCCCAAAATCAGAACGGCAAGCTCTCTGGCTTTCTTTTTGAAACCAACACGCATGATTTTACGGTTATACAAAAACAGCAACACCAACAATAAGAAACTGAACAAGGAGTGTAGCGCTATGCGTGAATAGGAAATCGGTTTGCGACTCTCGATAAAATCCGAATTCACAAGCAAGGCTTCGCTGTAGTGAAACGACAGCACAAAAAACAAATGAAAAAATACGCTGATGACTAACGACATGATCACTATCGTTTGCAAAGAAAGGTAACTTGTGCTGTTATTCATTTTCCTATTCATAACATAATCCTTTTATGGCTTTGCCAGACAAAGTTCCCATCGGTAAAAAACCTCTTGATTGACTTTCTCAAACAAAACCCGATTCAAAATTACCAAAATTGCCATACAGTGCAAACACAGCTCCTTGATTCCTTTGCAGAACGAGCAAACACTTTGCAAGAAACACGGTCTGCTAAAGTTTTGATAAGCAGTCTGCCTCACACTTCTAAGGCCCAGAATGAAAGTTGTAAAGCGGTTATGGGGAAGAAGAAAAAAAGAGGCGAGCGTGACTGTGTTAGATAAATAGAGTTGTTTAGTACGATCATAAGTGAGTTTTGCATATTTGAGTTGGCTTTCAGCAGAAGTGACATTTGCTTTAGCCTGACTGACGCTTTGGGAGAGTGTCAGTTTGTCCAACTCAGCCAGCAACTCGCCTTTTTTCACTACCGAATTGAAGTCTGCTGATGGGGTTCCCTCTTTTTCCGAAACCTGCGTTTCGACTTCAAATGTCCCGGTCAGTTCAGTAGCACCCTTAACCAAGACGGTATTTCTTAAGGTGAAGTCATCGATAAAGATTGCATCGATAATTGGTTCTTGTGCCGATGACCTAGCTCTTTTGGTTTTTATAAAATATGCAATAACCGTGCCTAACATTGTTCGACAATTACTTTTTTTATTTTTTTCCATTTTTTTGCATTGAGACAGCAAAAATAATACTGAATCGATGATTTTCTTCTTTTTTTAGCGTGAAACGGGAAAAACAAGGCTTGAAATGATTTTTTGTTCTGAACAGTCGCTTTTTAACGGTTGAAAATGAACCTATTGCTATTTACTTCCTGTCCAATTTACTGCAATTTGAGGTATCTTGTTAGGCTTCTATCATACTGACATGCGCTTTAGCAGCGAACAGAAAATAGCATGGAGAAAATTCCGAATGCTTCTGGCAAACCTATCGGAACATCTGAAAACAGATACGGGAAACCCCAGCGGCTTCCTTGGCAGAATGAAGTACAAGAAATCATTTTTATCAGCAAAGACTCATCGTATCAAGCGATTCCAAACCCTTTCTTTTTCACCTTCACTATTCCATTCTGATAAGCAAAATAGATGAGTTCCGAAGTAGAATTAAAACCTAACTTTTTGAATATACGATTCTTATGTGCCTCAACCGTGCGCGGGCTTATTTGCAGTTTGTTCGCAATTTGTTGAACATAACATCCTGATGCGCATAATCTTACGACTTCTAATTCACGGGGAGTCAACGATCGGCACAATCTATCGGCATCCCTTTTCACCTCTTCAATAATTCGGGCCAAGTCCTTGCTGAAATAGGAATATCCATTCATGATCTCATGGATGGCGGTAACCAGTTCCGATGCCCGAATTGTTTTATTTACAAATCCTTTGACACCAAGATTGAGCAGCCGAAACAGCGTGTGTTCCTCGGTTTCGTAAGAAAGAACAAGCACTTTCATACGAGGATAGCTTTCCTTCACATGTTGAACCAACTCGATGCCGCTATTGTCAGGAAGAAGGATATCGAGCAACAGCAAGTCGGAATCGGGATGTTGCTCCAATTGCTGCTTGGCGCCGAAAACAGTGTCGGCTTCGGCAACCACCTTGCACGATGGCCCGAAATTTTCAAACGACATCCGCACACCCAATCGCGTCAACGGATGGTTATCCACAAGCACTATTTTTATTTCCATAGCTTCCATATACCTTTTGCCTCAGAATCGCGCGTTTATGTACCGGACCCCTTTTGCCCGCATCCGACATGTATGACAAATGGCAGTCAATTGGCCGTCACTGATTCAGCATTGCAAAGGAAATAAGGATTTTGTTGCCTGTCAATCATATAAAGATATGATTTTCAACATCCCTTTCACTTCATTCGAAAAGCAGGAACCAACAAAAAAGACCAATCAAGCCGATTATTGACCAGCAACATTAATTTCGATGGGTGTGATGCCCGCACTACGCGTAGTAACCATTTTCTGCAACTGTGATAATAATAATGGAATGTCCTCATTCCTCTTGACGATTTGGGGATCAAGGTGAATGACGACTTTTTGAACAGCATTGCCTTTTCTTCGTTCAATGGTGCTGACCACTTCCATAACTGCATTTTTCATTCCGTTTTGGGTGAAGAAACGGATGCAAAACGCCTTGAGGTCGGCACGCGTGACAATTCTGTCGTGTGTCTGCAAATAATATTTGGTCAGCATTTTCTTTTCTTCCCGATCGGTAAGTTCCTCTTTTCCGCCAACGGTTCGCATCAGCAGACGGGTTTCTTTTTTTTCAAAGTTCTTGGGCGGAACAACGGAAGAGACCCTATCGATGTCGTTGGCGTATGCACCATCGGTGAAAAGCGCGGAAAGTTTTACTACACCCATTACCGATCCAGGACTTCGCTTCATCAGGGCATAAACGCCCGACCTTGGCACTCCGCTTTCCTTCACGACATTCAAGATGTCTTTCAGCACGATTTCCAAACGGCGCGACTTGTCGCTGTTTTGCAAACCGTTAACCTGTTGAAAAGCGTAAAAGTCCGATTCATAACGTTTATTAAGTTCATTGGCAAGATTCACAAGTTCGTTCAGGTTGAACCGTTCGTTTCCAAAACGGCGGATGACAATACGGTCGAAATCGTCCATCGAGATGTCGTCATCCATTATCAGATGCATGAAATAATCCTGATGGCTGTTATCGGGCAATACGCCGTGCGGGGTTCTCACGTTCAGTTCTTCCTCGATCTCCCATCCGCTTTCGTCAGCTATCTTGACCAATGGGTTGGACTGCGACAAGGAAAACTCCTTTTTCACCACGTTGACGATGGGGAAACTATTGATAACCAAGTTTTCCTCTCCAAAAGTAAAGGAAGATGTGACACCTACAAATTCAAAAATCAAGCTGATTGCCGATTCGTTGATAGGTTGGTGATACTGGCTATCGACCATATAGAAATTAATGTTACGCGATGCCCACAAATCCGCCCACAGTTCTGGGGCGCTAAACATCATGGCCTTGTTATACAGCACGTTCGGTTCAGAAAACCAAGGGTTCAAGGGGAAACGTTCGTATTCCCAAGGCTTGATAAGCGGAATTTTCTCATCACCCCAATAAATATTGAGATCTTGTATTTTTACATCATCCAAGAAGATCCCGATACTGCTCAGGTCGGCATTTTCGTCGCTGATGTCGAGGACCACGTTCCATTTGTCCGCCGACAATTTCCTGACCTTGGAAATCTTGGCACCCAATATTTTGGTTTTGAAAAGCGCATGGAAAGGATAGTACTCGCGGGTGCGGATGGTTTCGCGTTTCACCAAAAAAGGGCTGTTTTCATCAACATAGCAGTCTTCGTCGTTTCCCGCCACCTTGGCCGTAGTAAGCATGGAAAACGAGGGAACGGCCTGTGTCAATTTATAGGGCAACACCATGTCTTCAAACTCACTCATCAGTCCGGCATTCAATTCCTTCAACTCTTTTTCGATAGCGTTGCTTTGATGGACAAAAGCCGTCAACAACAGATTAATCATCGGGTCTTTCTCTAAGCCATAGAAAGGGGCATTGGGGTTATCACCATCCCATTTTCCTTCTCTTTTCCACATTTCCAGCACCTTGTTCATCAAGGCATCCGCCTGTCGCTGTATATCATATTCTTCGTGTATCATCACCAGACATTTGTTTTAAATTCGTAGGAATAAAAAGTATGATTGCCATCGGCCAGTCTTCCTGTGACCGTAATCCGGACTTTGCTGCAATGGTCTTGAAAATCCATCATGACATTGACGTCGTTCAAACGTTTCTCATAACGTTCAATGGTGTGTTTCAGTTCGCGCGCGAAGGTGTCTTCGTTTTTGCTGTTACCGATAATCTTCTTGAAATAAAGCGGGTTGCGGACAGACGACAGCAAGTCGGTTTCGTTCGTCAAGGAGGATGATTTCAAGCTCTCCATAAACCTCGCCTTGTCAACGCTGAACGATTCATAACGGAAATCCTCCAACGCAAAACCAAAATCACTATCGGCAATGCAACAGTATTTATCCGATGCTATCAGCAGGTCGAGAAAGGCATCCACCGACTTTTTCAAGCTGACATCACCTATTTCGGTGAGCGGATAACGTATTTTCAATGGAATCTTTACAAACATTTTCAATACTTATATGATAGGTGTAAACACGTCTTCAATCGGTTCCGGCTCATCCTCTTGGGGGCTTAGGTCGGTCATCGCCACAAGCGCATCATTCGCAAAAGAAATAAAGCCGTTCAAGTAGCGCTCCGCATCGAACGGGCTGAAGGATATTGTTTCGGGCCGACTCCCATAGAGGGTGTAGCTCAAAAACGAAATGACCTTTTCGCAGATATGAGCCAAATCTTTGGGCGCATCATCCACCGAAAACAAGTTCATCTGGTCCAACACCATCCGCATGATGATGTTGTTGTCAAGCAATGAAAGATTTTCATGTTCCAGCAATTTGGCCATATTTTGTTTCACCTCATTGAACTTTTCCATCAGCACAATGGAACTTCTAATCGACACCATGGGCGGCACATAATCCTTATACACTGCCCATTTCCGGTTGCCGCCGATGAGTTTCAGCAATGGGATGGCGTTTCTGATTTCCGACAAAGCCTTAAAGTCGAATTTGCATTCATTCTCAAGGTATCTAAGGTCTCCCTTTTCAAACGCGACGGCGTTGTCTTGCAGCTCGACGGTAAAATACATCTCGCATCCGTCTTTCATGGGAATGGGGTAGCATTGGGCGACATTGGACTCCAGCACCACCACTTGACCTGTGGGAAGCAAGGCGTTACATTGTATTTGATTGATATACAACGAACTTCCGGCCATCTCATAATCAATGGAAAACTTGGTTCTTGGAATGATGCCAAACACTTTTGCCGCCAATATCTTTCGCAACATCAAGCGGTTTTCGGCAATTGCGTTTTCCCATTCAATGAAAGTTTGCGGCGTGATTTCCATTCCGGAATGCCAATCGATTCTAATATCTGTATTCATAGCGTGTTCTATTGTCAAATTTGCGTGTTATAATCAAGCACCAAGGGTTGTTTTTCGTCCAGCACGAAAGGTTGTCCCTTGTCTTTCACCTTATATGTGCAAAGGGCATCCATTGGCAGGAACCAATGCTGCACAAAATCGAAAAGAGGTTGTAGCTGTTCGGTGAACTCCCTGTACCGAGCACTATTGAGGCCTTTTTTGTGAATCACAAAGAGCAGGTCATTGCAGCCCAAAACATGGTGCTGCACCTTGCAGTCCAAAACAGACGACAAGAGCCGGGTGACAAGCAACAAGTTACCCCTGATCTTGGTAGCATGGATGATCAACGGCGCCAGCTGTCGCACATAGGGGTTTTCTTCCTCCAGAATATCGTAGTCGAAAAACCTGAGCAGAAAGTCGGCTATCTTGTTTTCCAACATGCTATTGACGGTCTTCTCGATATGCAGAGAGGTATTGAACAACATGGAATCGAAAGGCATGAAGAAAGTCTTGATGCGATTCCGTTCTTCATAGATCTCTTCAAGTTTTTTCGACAGGTTGTGATTGCCGAGGAAGCGTAGCTCTGCGTCGGAAAAGAACATCCTCTCGGGCAAAACATCGAAGATGCCGTTTCGTGAAGTCGTTACCGCTTGCTGATCGGCATCACAAGCTTTTAAATCATCGGTATAGTTCCGATAGAAATAACCGGCGTGGTTCACCATCCAATTGTTGATTTCGGGATAATGGACGGCCAGCCATGTTTCGGCTTTGGCGTCCTTAATATCAACAATACCGTTTTCAGTTATCATAAGCCATTACAATTCATTCATTCAAACAAAAAGGAAAACGAAACTCATCGGCTGTCAGTTCAACATGATAGGTGCCTTTCTCGGTACTGACTTCGATGACATCGTAGTACGGTATGCCTATCTCTCTCAATGTAAGTCTCTTATACGGAAATTTCTCATCAATGTTTTCGTAGGCGTTCTGATTCAGCTCGGAACGCGAACTGGTGTAAAGATCATAGTTGCTGTCCACATAGTCTGGAATTTTTGACTCTGGCAGCATCGGCGTAAAACGCTGATTGTTATGCCGTGAAACAATGATATCGACAAACTTGTCGTTTCTCAGGTTGATTTCCACATCTTTTACCTTGAGTGCCTCTTTTAGCATCAGCAAGGCATCGGAAATACGTGTGTCGGCACTCAGTTCCGGTATGCGAAGCACCTCGTTCCAGCATTCGTGCGACGGACAGTCGTCGTCAAAGGCCACCGAATCATAAACCGTAGTCTTGTTGTGCATGCCCTCATAATGGAACCATTTTCCCGTCAAGGTGGAAAAAACGCCTTCCTTGATTTCTTCCTTGTGGATCAGTTTCATGGCTTCCTGCACCTGTACGGCGCCAATGATGGATGCGATGACCGGCGTGGTAGGGGTGCGTCCTAAATTTTCGTTACGATGCGCGATGCCCGCACAAGACAATTGCGTAAAGATATTCATTTTGGCATTTTCGGTGAGACCGCACTCGTAGCAGTTCTCTCCCTGCCGGTAAACGCGGACGCTTCCCGTAAGGTTCTCGATGCCGCCTTCCACCCAAGGCACATTCGCCCTCATGCAAAGACGGTTAAGTTGCAACCGCGCCAAGCGGCTGTCCAAGCAGCCGATGACCACATCCATCTTGCGGTAAACGCCCAGTCCCACATCCGAGTCCAAACGTCCACAAATGTATTGCACATTGATGTTCGGATTGATTTCCTTCACCTTGCGCGCCGCCACCTCTGATTTATAGAAACCCTTGTCGGCATCGGCTTCCCTGAAAAGCACCGAACGGGTAAGGTTAGAATACTCTATGGTGTCGAAATCGACAATGACAATGTTGCCCACGCCGAACAAGGCAAGATTTTTCAGCACCTCGTTGCCCAATGCACCGGCTCCAACCACCATCACCTTGGCGTTTTTCACCACATCCATCTTGTACCACGACAGCAAGTCGAACACCTCCTTGCCCCATTCCTTCCTTACGTTTTCTTCATTTTTTTCTTCCATACCTTCAACTCTTTCCATGATTATTTCAAAGTGTAGATTAAACCGAATTCAACCATTGGGATAAACGCCTTTGGATTGCCTGACAACAAACTGCTTTCCCCGGGAACAAACACCATGTCGGACGAGGTTTTCTTTGTCGATGAGAGCGACATCAGCGAGCCGTCACACTTCAATCCCGCTTTTAGCACAACATTGGACGGATGCGGTTTTGAAGCCAGGCATCCGAAAGGGATATAGGCGCCAAACGCCACGCTTCCCCACAAATCAAAGGACTTCACCTCCGGATTCAGCCCTTCATACGCTTTCACGTCATTGGCAAAACCAAGCTCGCTGATATTTTCCAAGGTGACCTCCCACTGCGGATAATATCCTTTCAAGGAATAAGCACCTTCTCCTTCAAACTTGCTGCTGACTTTAATGGAAGTCGTCAAACCCAATGAAAGATACGCTGCAATTCTATCCTTGGCCGGCTGTCCCAAACACACACGAACCGGAATATCCAAATACGTCAATGACAAGGCTTCCTTCATATCCGAAAAGGCATACAAAGCGGTGTATGTTTGTCCGTCGGCATCCGTCTGATCTTCAACGGTTCTCTGACAAGCATTGAAATGTATGCCTGCTTTATAACGACGAAGTCCTGCGCCCAGCTCCAACGAAACGGGAAAGTTTTCCGACAGCCGCGGCGTGCCGTAATAAAGCTGAAAGACAGTACCCGCATGAATGGCTTTCGCCCAGATGGCATGAAGATGGGAATGGCTCACAAAAGCAGGACCGAAAGCACAAGACAATCCGATGACTGGTGTCTTGGCAGGCTTTGACATGCTTGGGGTTTTCTTGGCGAGGGCGATTTGCTTTTCGCAATCCTTTTCCTGTTGTTCCATGCGCTGACGGATCTCGGTCAATGAAGCGTTGAGACGAAAAAGGGTTTCCTCCTTCTTGCTCAGCGTATCGCGAAGTGCTTTATTTTGGCTTAGCGCCAAGCTTTCGTCAGGTGTTGACAGAGCACTGTCGCCTTTCAAAAGTTCCGAATTTTGTGCGGTCAATTCCTGAACTTGACCCTGCAAGCCGGTAATCTGCCCCTCCAATTTTTTGATTTCTTCGTTCAATGTTGCAATCCTGCCGTTGAGTGCTCCGATTTCCGCTTCTTTTGCAATAATCTGTTTTGCAAGCGATTCCGTGTCGCCAGAACCGGTCTGATGTTGCTCTAAAACGGTTATCCTACCATTCAGTTCGTTAATCGTTTTCTTTTGCTCTTCAATGGTTTTGTTCGCCTTGCCGACCTCTTTTTGCCAGTCGCTCATCTTGGATTGCAGTTCATCAACCAATTGATATTTAACATTTTCAACATAATCTTCCACTGATCCCTTGTAATAATCGATCTTGATGGTTTTGCCGTCCTTGGTCTTGCCACGGATGGTATTAAGCTGCGACTGGGCAAGTGCGCAAAGGGTTGTCGCCATCATCAGACCTATAAGAAGTGACTTTTTCATATCGGTGGGTATTTGTTGATTCTGATTATCTCACGCGGCTCGCCATCATTTGTCTTTTTCAACATAAGTGAACTTCGTGTTTCCTATGGTAAAACTCGCGCCATGGTCGAGCAAGATGGAATCGCCCTGCTTGAGCACACGGTTTTCATCGCCGAAAGTGGTCCCTTCGGTCAAGGCGAGGCAATACGGATGGTCATTCTCGATATACAGTTCCACTTGCTTGTCTTGGATTTGATCGCTGGGATCCCAATTCATTTCGATGACACAATCACGCGACCTTCCTATGGTGACGTGGTTGGAACCTCCTGCCACGTTCATCCATTTGTAGATGGCGATGTCGCGTTCCTTGGTCGGTCCTTCGATGTGCAGGAAATAGTTTTCCGAAGAAAAATGAACCAAGGCGATCGACGCGCCCAACCCCGCCGCATACACCATGAAACCGAACATGGCGGTGACTTCCATCCGGATTAAATAAACGGCGACGAAACTTAATACCACAGAAATCAATCCGCCGATAAAGGCTTCCTTGAAATCGATGTCGGTCCTAAAGGACATGAGCCACGTGATGCCGCAGCCAAAGAACAGCCATGGCACCCAGTCAATCCAAAGGCAGTTGCCGCTTTTGCCAAAGGCGACAAACACAACGGACCCCAACAGAAACGCCAAGCAGCCGATAATGCTGTTGCCTAAGGAACGTGCCAATATCAGCAGCATGTTCTTCCAAGTCTTTTTCCGAAATTCAATCAGGTAGCTGAACAGGAATGTGGTGCTGAATCCCAAGACGATGCCGCAGAGCAGCAAAGGCTGTATCTTGTTCAGATACATGGTGAGCACCTTGTCGGTGCCCGCTCCATAGAACCAGCCGACAATTGTGGCAATCAGCTTGGGGAAAAGCCAATCGTAAGGGATGATTCTGAACAGCAACCATGCCACCAAACCGCCGATAAGGCCATAAATCAGCCATGACGTGAAATAGGGCGAGTTCCGCTCATCGGTAAGTTTCTTGCGATTATAGTAATAGATGCCTTCCTTGCAGCTGCTGATGCCGTATTCAGGACACCTGTCGCGGTTTTCCTCCCAGCACTCCCAGTGAACGGTATGTTTGCACTTGGTCACGATGGTGTCGCCTTCTTCAAAATTATCCATGCAATAGTAACACTGTTGCTGCACGACTTTCTTCCCTATCTTATCCGCAACAGATCGCTTGTATTTCTTGACATATTTCTTTTTGAAGATCTCGTACTGGACATAAGGGACAAGGAATTGCATGACGATATAGGCAAGGACGATCAATGCGATGCCAAACAGCACTCCCCACAACAAGATATTGGATTTCTTCATCTCTTCGCCGGCGTTGGGCGATAGGGTGACCGGCTGCAATGTCGTGCCGAATGAGTAATTCAAAACGCCTTCGGATTGCGGTTTGCTCACGTTCAGATGAAGGGTGAGGGGCTGTCCGTTATAGATGGTTTTTTCGCCCACGGAATAATACATGCGGTAATCCATGGCAATGGAATCGATAGCTCCGAGAAGCATCTGCTTCAACGAATCGACGGAATACTTCGGGAAAAACTTTCCTTCAGGCGTGCGATGGCAGATAAACTTGAACTCATTTTCCATCATGTCGGTCAATGAATCGCCGAAATAAATGCAATATATCGCTTTCAACTCCTCCGGTATTTCAAGGTATTCCGGATTGTTGAACAAAATCTTATCCCTGAAAAACGTCGGATCGGCGTCCTTCATCACATTCCCTGACAATACGAACAGGATTTTATCGGTAACCGTATCACTGCTCAACTCGGCATTATGCACGATTTCAGGATAATAGCAATCCGCCTGATTGATGTTGTTCATTTCCTGAATCTTGGAGATGAGAGAAGCGTAAATGGATTTTTCTTCGGAAGACCGCTCCGCCACATCGTCCCTTCTGACGTAGGCGCGGATACCCTCACCGCCATAAACCCGTTCCGTAGCACTGACATTCGCACTCATCATGGAAATATACACCTTGACATAGTTAGGAAGGGCATCTACAAAAGAAACCAAGGCTTCGCGAAGCGTAAGGTATGCTTCATCCGCCAATGACACTCCCTTATCGGCAAGAATGACAATACTCAGATTTTTTGAAACGCATTTGCGGTCGCTGATGTCGAAAAGGCTGTCGATGACAAGTCTTATGGTATCGCCGTTAGAGCGTTCCCGCAGTTTGGCATTCTCAGCTTTCAGGCCGAAAACCGGCTCTTTATGACCATTCTTCATGAATTTGAAATCGACGAAACGCTCTTTTCCATTGCTTTCGACCGGTCCAAACTCAATGGTTGTCTGGGCTTGTGCCATCAAGCCCGCCAATAATACTACAAATAGTGCTATCTTTTTCATATTCAAACTCTTTTTCTTCTGATCCATTCTTTCATTTGCGACATCGAAACAACCGCTGTCGTACCAATAGACGTAAAACCGTCTCCGGAATCGGGCAAACAGATTTGCATTTGCTCATCGGAACGATAGATGATGATAAACTTGCATCCGTTGACTTCATTGACAAACTCGGCACACAACGCATCAACAGGAGCAGACTCATCATGGATGACGCATCCGATTTTTTCCTCATTCTCGTATTGCAAGCAGTTTTCAACCAAAATGTTAGGTCTTGACGCATCGCCATAAAAATAGCCTGCCACACCGCGATTGCCGGCATACAGCACATCGTTCATCTGGTTGATGGCTTTTCCTGAGAAGTCCAAGCAACGAATCGTTTCTCCATCGAGGCTGACACGCATATAGTTGGGGTCAACAGGATATTCCGCTCCTGCAACATCATCCTGCTGCGGCTTGTTGCGCCTTTGCGCGGCTTCTTTTGCTTTTTTATAGATGTCTTCCAACGAGAACCATTTCATCACGTCCTCATTGTTGTTCATCGAGCCGTCTTTTCTTGGCGTGAAGAAGCCCGTCTCCAAGTTGGCGGTATTGGTATCGACCACAATGGCCAACAGGCGTCCCTTATGGTCAGGATAGACCAATTGCTGCTGCACGACAAGGTCCTGATGCGACAGAAACAGCCCCAAACCGGGATGAGAGTGCATCCAGCAGGTGAGCACATAGTCGCGTTTTGATTTTGAGGCAAGGTTGTGGATGACTGAACCCATGTTGATGCCGATTTTCTTCCCGAAGTTCAGGCTGTATTCGCCGAAATCGGCATCATCACCAGGCTCCACCATGTATTCCAAACTGATGTCGTAACACGGTTTGCCTGCATCGGCATAATCCCAACAGCCTAACAGGTAACAACCTGTTTCGTTGGTGCGCCCGGTACCTTCAAGCGAACGGTTGAAAAAATCATACAACTGTTTGATAAGCGCCGTGCTGAAATACACCTTTTCTATGGCAGTGTCGCGAAACACTTCCCTAAGTTCGAAAGAAAGGTACTCGCCCATTCGGTCTTTCAGATGCTGCAAGCCTTTGTCGTGGCAGGCCGACTTGTCTTCGAGCATCGAAAAAACATTGTCCGACGGCTTGATGGTTGGCTGCTGTCCGCCTTTCATTTTCCTTTTGCGCAACAACAGCAGTACGAGCAACAACAGCAGGATTGCCACCAACACGATCAGTATGGCGATGCTGATCGCGGAAGGCGATTTTTTTGCATCCAAAGCGCCATTCTGTTCTTGAACGATCGGTTTTCTGTTGATTTCAACACATATCTGGTAGGATTCTTCATTTACCAAACAGGGCAGACACACGTCGCCCGATTCGCCTTCCAATTCGGAAACCGAAAACTCGTATTCTCCGGGCATGAACAGGCATTTCCCTCCCACATCCCAAGAAAACGCACGGCTAATGGCAGGAACATTCATGATATCGGACTGTGCAAATCCCAGACGACCACCATGAGGCACGATGACTTTCAGCACCTTGCCGTCGTAGGTCATGGTCGGCATTTGTGCGACGACACTCCCCATCCAAGCTGTCAGCAGCAACAAAACCGATATTCTCAATATGAAGGTTTGTCTTGTCATGGTCACATTAGATTGAGGGAAGATCGTCTTCCGTTTTTTTCACTTTATTCTGCAACTTCGACATTTGCTGTAGCTTCTTCATCTTTATCTTCTGCGAAATCATGTTGATGATGAAAAACACCACGGCGACAACGATGACTATCTTGAAAATCAAATCGTAATAGGAAGGCTTGACGGCGATTTCGAGTGCTGAAATCCTATTATAGGTCTCCTTGGTGCTCTTCCATATCCGTGTCAGCTCTTCCGACTCTTCAAAAAGCTCACGGTTGGCGCCGTATTCCACCGAGGCTTCGTCCACAAACTGTTCGTTGGCTTTCTGCTTGACATATTTCAAGGAATCGTTCAGCTTTTCGGATACATAATGCTTGCCTTTTTCCTCCAGAAGTGCCATCGCGTCAAGGTGCCGCTGAAACTTCACCATGAGTTTTTCGGTCTTGTCACGGCGGCTGTTTTCCTTTTTCAGTTCCTCTATTCGCTTGCCTATTTGCTGATAGAGATCCATGTAGTTCTCATATATCCTTTGCAGTTTTTTGTCGTAGCGGATAAACTCGCTGTTGTCGTTATAGCACGATTCCACCAACTTGATGTGTGTCTTGTAGCGGGTTTCGAGACGTTCGGCATCTTCAACGGTGACAATTTGCTTGTCGTATGACACGAGTTCCTTGTAATACGAGGTGAGTTCATCGGAAACAATGTCTTCCTGCGCCGCGACACCCGTCGGAATAGCGAGGATGACCCATCCCGTCAAGAACAATATTCGGATTGCCTTCTTCATAATGACAGTATCTCCGTTATTTGAAAAGTTTCTTTACGAAGTCATAATTCCTGATGATTTTCGCATCCAGTTTGTTACGACAACTCCTTGGCAAAGCATTCAACATGGCGTCCGTGCTCTTAACCTTGTTGTCAAACTCATCCTTTTTGGCTTGTTTCGATTCGGCATTTTTTGCCAGCGACCAGTCGTTGAAAAGGTTGTTCAACTGTTCGGTAGCACGTTCCATGTCGCGGTTCAGCTTATTGACATCACACAATTCCTGAGGTTCGTCTTTACCTCCTCCCGATGTGGGCACACCCGGACTTGGCTTGGCTTCCATCTCATTAATTCTTCCGATACAAGCCATGAGTTCATCGTACTTTGCCTGAATTTCAGGGCATCCGGTGTTGTTGAAACGTTCGCAATCGATTTTTTCGAACTGGCTGAGCAGCATTTCCTTGGTCTTTCCTTTCATGGGTCTTGAGGCCTCTTTCAAGTCATTCTCGCCATTGGTAAACAGGACAAGGTATTCCTTGATGGATTTCATCATGGCACTGTTCTCGTCACAATAATCCCTTCTGATGTCCACCACAATATCAAAGTCGTTGCCGACATACTGAATTTCGGCGTTTTTCCCATCCTTCATGAGGGGAATAGGGTTCTTGACATGCACCACCAACCGGTTGCCATGGTTGGTCACCCTGACGACAATCTTCATGCTCGACTTGCCGTCCAAAGGAATCAACCTCCTGTCCATTTCCAACTTGGGTTGAGGCGACACATAATAAAGTCCGTCGAAAACGCCGCCTTCGCAAGATATGGACGGTTCGGTTGACCTATCCATGAGGTTCATCTGTTCCGCCTGCTTGTCAAACCTCCGCGAAGTTTTCAATTTATTGCCCTTGCTTTTGAAATAGCTTGACAAATCTTTGTAAGCAATAGCTTCCTGTGGCAGCCATACGCTGTTGAATGCAGGTTTGGTAATGGCTTTCCCGAAAATCAAGCTCACATGCTCTTTTTCCTGATTGTACTCTGCTATCACATTCATTTCCACAGGAGGAAAAATTTCGCTGTCGCCGGTGATGGTGACAAAAGTATTCATAGGCTTATTGCTTCGGGCTTCAATCTGAAACTCCCGGACTTGTGCTGCAAGCAGTGCCGGCATAAGGCTTAACAATACTACAAATAATTTGTTTTTCATGGTTCATCATTTTAAGTTTCTCAATTCTTCAATCCAGCCATTTGGTTCGGCTTGTTCAATAATCCATTCGGCCACTGCATTGTCTTCGGGGAATGGCGGGGTGTTCAAGGCATGGTATTTTTCATATTTCAGATATGCCATCACACGGTCAACGTACCATGCCAAGTCGGTAAAGGTACCGCAAGCCGGTGTGTTCAGGCACACACGTCCTGCAAAGTCGCCGAAATAACGAATGTTCGGATGCCAGGGGTGCGGTATTTCTTTCCCTTCCTCGTCCGTGGTGATGAACTTGAATTCTAATTTGCTATCTACAGCCGGGTAGTTGTTCGGAATCTTGATGTTCATGCGAAACACATCGGCACAAAAAGGCTTGCGAAGCCCATTCTCGTCGGGGTCAAGCACACCGCAGAACGATTTCACCTTGAACACGACTTCATACATGATAGGCAGGTTGTCTGCATTGCGCTTCCTGATGATGTAGATGATGCTGGGGTCATCGCGAAAACGCTGATCGATTGCCAGCCATTCGTGCATCAAACGACGGTTTTTACCGACATATCGGTTGTTTTTGTACTCGTCAATTTCTCTTGTCAGTTCCATAATAGCCTTTCATGAAATAATACCATTACTTTTCTCAGCCTGCAATCGGGTCTGAAATGATCTCCAAGGTATCGCCCGATTTGACATTGTAATCCAACAAGGTCTTTTTGGTCTTACCGACTTTGGGTTGCAAGATGATGTCGCGGCCCGTAGCTTCGTCTTTCTTACCGAAGAAATACTCCGTAGGCACATAGTCAATCATTTCAGGAAGATCGAATATCCGGGTGCCTGTGTTGTCAACGGCTTGACGTAAGTTGTTCATCAGCACTTCAAGTCCTGTGGTGGGATCAGTAATTTTGAATTTGATGGTCTTGTTTTTGTACCTTAAAAAGAGGTGAAAATCTTCCATGATACTTTCCTTTCTTATTTTATTTGGTTGTTTATTTGATCACAATTTTCTGCACGTTTGTATTTTGACGGCTATCGGTCAGCTTGATGAAATAGACACCTTGCCGCAAGTTCAAATGAAGCCTGTCCGTATTACCGTTCACACATTGATAATGCAGCATCCTGCCATCTATCGCATAAACGGCAATCGTTGCTTCAGCGCCATCGTTTCTGACGATGGATATTTCGTCTCCTACTCCTGCGGGGTTCGGGAACACGACAAAAGTCCCCTTATCCAATCCGAAGATTTGACAGGGCTTGGAAAAAGCACCACAGTAAAGTCGTCCTGATTCATCGCTCTTCATACTCACATATACCTTGTAAACGCCAAAGGACAGCCCCCCGCTCGCATAGTAATATTGTCCATTGGCTCCTGCAATGACCTGGTTGTCTTTATACCATTGGTATTTCATGCCCTCGGCAGGATTCGGATAAATCAGAATGTAAGCCTGTCCGGCAGTAGTTGTTTTGACCACCATTTCATTCACCTGTTCGGGTTCAACCGTCCTGATAATGGCGACCTCCTTCTCTCCAACCGCGAGACAGTCCTTTCCCGTTTTCTTTGCTTTCACTTGGACATGACCCATGGGTAGCTCTCCGTCCCACAACACGCTGACCTTATTGCCCTGAGGTATTGCCGTTCCGTTGGTCACCGTCCACTCGTACTGCCAACCTTGCTCTTGCTTCACTTCATAAACAATGGTTTGAAGATGACAGGCTGCCGCTTCGCCCTCTATGACGATTTCCGGAACCTCGACGATGGCAATGCGCACCACGTTACTACACACGGTATCATTTCCATTGCCCGCCCAAAACCGCAGATACCAGCCATCAAAATCAAATGTCAAAGGCTGACCTGTATAAGCGACCGGTTGACCGAACTCACTCTTGGATGCTATTTGCCAACCTCTTTCCAAGCCTTCTGCAATCAAAGGCTCATGAAGCGAGAGTGTCTCTCCCGAACAAATTGCTTCTGGGGCATTGAGCACGGAAGACAATGGGAAAGATGCGGTTACCGTCACATCGTATGCAGGCATCACAAAGCCATCGTTGACAATATTTACCAAGGTATTGGGGTCATCGCTTTTGTACACATTCCATTTCTGAAAGGCAAATCCTTGCAAGGGGGTTTTCGTCAATGTAATCGGTTTGCCGACGGATGCCATTGTGTCGGAAACCGTAATCAAACCGCCAACAGGCTGCACCACAGTAACTGTATGATCTTTTCCATAAACCATTACGGATAAAAACAGCGACATTAGTATCAGAAAAGCCTTATTCATCTCATTATCGTTTTATTGCTATTATCTCATTTCAACTAATTAAACAGTTTTGAGAAGGCAGCTATCTGCTTTCCGGTCATTTTTTGCATGTCTTTGATCAATGCCTTATGGGCTTCCGTCATCTTGAAGTGGTTGTGAGCGATGTGCTTGTAGCTTTCGCCCATGGTTTGTTTCGCTGCGTTGTCCATCAACGACATGCCACGAGAAAGCGCGGAAACGGCTTGCCGTCCTCCCAACGGGATATTACCCATCATTTGCGATAAGCCTTTTCGCTTTCCCAAACTCGTTTTCAGCAAAGAAGAAAAACCGTTTTTGCCACCAATCATATTGCCCATGGTTTCATACAACTGTTCCATGCCTTTATGGATGAAAGTCTTGCTTTCTTCCACCATATCGCCCGGCAACAAGTCTTTCAACTTGACATCCCATTCGGAACTGTTGAGATGATGCAGCACTTCCGCCTTCAACGCCTTGAAAAAGTCTTCTGATTTTTGTCTGACAATGGGATTCTCCATCAGGTGTGCCTTTTGTGAAACTTGGTCGAAAGGCCTTGCCGCAGATTGAAACAACTGGTCGGCAATATTGGACGACTGCATGACCTGATGCAAACCTTCTTCTCCTACAAGCTCTTTATAGGATGCGTCAACCGATTGGGAAAGAGCATCGTGCAGATCTTCCATTCCCGGCATGGACAGGTTGAAGTCCGAATAAACCTTTTGAAAAGATTCTGAAACGGCATCCCGCAATTTGTTCACAAGGCCATCTTGTTTCATGATGTCCGAAACCGCCTTGGCTGCATTCTTGCAGGTGGCGGTTACCATTCTGTTTTCTATGTTATCAAAAAGGCTCATGACTCATGGTTTTATTGTAGTAACACGATAGGACAGGCACATCACGCCGTCTCGGCAGCAGGCTACATACAGGTTTTGATGCGTTGACGTGTTCATATCCTTCTCTTTTATTATTTGGCATTCATGGCATTACGCTTATTGTTCCGGCCCACATACACTGCAATTTATCGGTAATCAGCAAAGCCGGTTGTCCTTGAACAAGAACCGTCGGCTTGCCTACTGCCCAAGGGGCGGGAATGACGGGAATGCAAGGCTGCGGGGTCAAAACGCCCCATGCCGCTGCGGTGGCTGCCGCCACTTGGGGGTTGGCTAACGAAGTGCACATGCCACATGAAGGAATGTTGAGCATGGGCTTGCAATCCATGATATTGGTCATGGGTGTTCCGTTGAGAAAGACAGTCCGCCCGGGAGTGGCGGTAATGGCAGACATGCCGATACCCATAGAACAGCACAACTTGCCGCCTGTAGCCACATAGTTTTGAATCAGAGTGCTTGCAGCGCCGGCAGATGAGCCTGCGTTGGAAAACAGATGATTAGAATGTGTAAGCACCAACTGGTTGGAAGCGATGTCTTTCAACAACTGTGCTTTTTGCTGCCTGATTTTCGACACTTGAGCAGCCGCTTTACTTATGTTCTCATTCCGGGACAATAACTCAGCAGCTTGCTTTTCAAGTTCCTTGATAAGTTGCTTATCTTTGTCGATGAGCTGTGCCAGCTTGTCGAGATAGTCCTTTATCAGTTGCAAGGTTTCAGGCGGCAGCCCCAATTTGTCGAGAAGCCCGGCTGCCAGATACTCGGCGTACTTCATCACCTTGTCCTTTGCATCGGCAAGCATGGCTTGGGCCTTGTCAGCCATCTCCTGACACTTCTCCATCCCTTTTTCGTAGAGCATGTCACGGTACTTCTCTTCAAGATTGGCGAGGGCTTCCTCGATTTTTTCTTGAAGTTGCTCCAACTCTTGCCCGATGTCCTCTAACTGTGATTGCAACGCTTCACCGGCATTCTGCAAGGCATCTTCAAACTTGTCCTTGAGATTGTCCAATTGCTGTTCAAGATTCTCTACGGTCAGCTTGTCCTGTTGGATGAGGTCATTGATATTATCGTAGTTGCGTTCCAAAATCTCAAGGGAATCGGGAGAAAGTGCGCTCAGATCTTCCAAGTCCTGCGTGATTTGGTCGTATTCTTCGGCATAATGATCGACGGTGTCATCGACCATGGACTTGGCTTCGTCTAATTTTTCCTCGCATTCCTGAATCTTGCCTTCCACAAATTCCTTTTCATCCTGATAGATCTCTCCGAACTCGTCTGTGGCGGCATCGCCCACCTCTTTCAAGACGGGATCGGAATCCTTGACCTCCTCAAGCTTGCTTCCTGCTTCCGCCAAATCCTCCATGCTTTCGTCATACAATGCCTGGGCTTCCGCCAATTCCTCGTTCAGGGTATCGCCGAAAGCACTGACTTCTTCTTCTGGCCAGGAACGAACAACTTCCGAAGGTGGAAACAACTTGGACATTTTCTATTGTTTTTTATTGCATTAGTTTATCTTAATCAAAGCGCCTTTGATACTGCATTCAGCCTTGGATTTCACACTCACATTGCTGCCGCTCAGTTCAGCATTGCCTCCCGCGCTGAGGGCAAGGTTGCCTCCTGAATTGATGCTTGCACCCTGTTTGCCCTCGAAAGAGATCTTGCTGTCGGACTTGCAAAGGATTCCTTTTGAGCTGTCAATGCTCACCACTTTTTCGTCTCCGTGCACTTCCAAGTCGATCAGGTCGTCTTTAATATGAATGCCGGTCTGGCTGTCGCCGATGTACACCTTGTAATCGTTGCCCGCCTTGTGCTTGGAGTCGTTCCCCGATTCCACAAGGAAGTCTTTTTCGGCTTCCATTTGTATGTTGTTCTTTGCTTTGAGAACGATATCGTTGCCGGCACTCAGCTCGATGTTGCCGCTCGACTCCAAGCGAATCAGCTTGTCGTCGGTGGAGAAAGTCAGCACGTAATTGTTGGTATGGCTGTCGTAAATCTTGATGTAGCCTCCGTCGCCGTCTTTGTCATGTATTTCGACGGTGTGCCCGCTGCGGGTGCGGAAGGCTTTCACCTCGTTATTGTCGGTCTGCCAGTTCTCGTCAGGCTTTTGGGTGCCGTGATAGAGGGTGCCGACGACAAAAGGCTTTTCGGCGTTGCCGTATTCAAAGTCCACCATCACTTCATCACCGATTTCCGGAACGACGAAACTGCCTTTGGCATCGCCGCCATGCGGCTGTGCTATGCGTATCCAAGGGGTGATCAGGCTCTTTCCTGCCGTTTCGTCCTTGTAGGGGTTCTTGCTCAATAGTAAGTCCTGCCAATGGAATTGCACCCTTACTCTTCCCAATCCTTCAGGGTCGGCATTATCCATGACCACAGCGTGCTGGGGCTTGGCCATTGGAAAAACATCTGAATCGGCGTAAGGAGGCAGGGTGTCTTCGGCGCACATTGCCGTGAACTCCCTTTCATAATGCCCCGTGCAGTTCCAAGAGGTTTTCAGCCTTATCACCATCATTTTTTCGTTCTCATGCAGCTCTACGGCATCGCCGGCGTCGGCATGTTCCTTGATGACAATCTTTCCGCCTAACACCAGGTCGGTTCGGTTGGAAATGCCCCGGCATATTGCCGACCTTGAGTTCTTATAGCGCATGTTTGCAACGCAGGTCTTGTTGTTTTCCGACTCACCTTCCATATCCGAGGAGGCGTTGGTTTGGATGCCGTAATGCTCCCTGGTGGAACAATGTGTGTCATGCAGGGAAGGCTTGAAGCTCAGGTTGAAGGCGATTTCGGAAACTGTCTTTTGAATGTCACTGTCATATTTGTAGCCTCCACGGTCTCCATACCCCCAACTCTGCTCATCTTCGGTGACGAAGTAATCGTAGATGGCGTATCCCGTCTTTCGGTCTTCAATTTTCAGGTCGAAACGGTAGGAGAGGATGTCCACATTGGGGTAGAGTTGCAGTACAGGTCCTGATTGTGGCATCTTGCCAAAATACAAGCGGTTGCGGCTCATATAGAAGAACTGGGCATAGCGTTGTGCCAGCCTGCATAGGAATTGGTGTCTCGATTCGTTGTATTGAACCGTATAGGGTATGGTGTCGAGGGCTTCATCGTCAATGCCGGTATCAATATCGAATTGTATGGGGTCTCCTTTCGTATCCTTAATGCCCTTTAGTGTTTCCTCTACGATTTCCTTCAACGACATCTTCTCGAAAGAAAAACAATGTGGCCCATCCATCAACAGATAATCCAAACTATAGGCTACGCATTCATAGACTATGCCTGCACCCAAGGTGTCGCGACGCAAACTGACATTGAAGATAATGCCCGTAAACTCTCCTTGTTGTCTGCTGTCGGTCTTTTCCTGATTCTCGTCTCTCGAATCGGAAGCCATGATGCTTTTGACCTTGGCGCCCAAGAGTTCCTTCCTGAAATCGAAGTCAAGTTCGGAAGCCGATTTGCTCAGGCTTTTCTTGCGCATGGTGAAGCGAAACTCATTGGGCTTCAACAGCTCTTCCGTCAGACAGCATTCGATGAAGTCGTAATCGGGCAAGTATTGATCATTGATGCTGATGTCGAGCCGCGAATGGCCTTTGTTATTCGCAAAACCACCGCTACTGTATGTAAGTTGAATGGCCATGAGGTTGGGTTTTCGGGTTGGTTAGATAATCATTTGAAATTCGCACGTGTTGTTGGATCCAAACACCATCTTTCCTGCCATGATACTTAATTTCAGATACATCTGTACTGAGTTATTATTGTTATAGTATTCATAGAGCCGCACGCAATAGGCATCCACAAAGGCAAGGGTCTTGGGCCGGTCGATGTTGTCGCGGTTTACGGTGAAGACGATTTTCCCGTCAAGGATCTTATTCTTGTCGAACATCCATTCGTGCAAAGCCAAATCCGAATCATCGGGAGCGGCAATCACCACATTGATGAGTCCTCCCCTCGGACTATCTGACGGACGCCCGGTAATGTCCACCGCTTGAGTGAACTCATACTCGCACTCCATAACGGTGTACGAATGGTTCTCTACTGTTAATGTTGCGTTCAGTGCCATGTTGCTAAATGGTATTTATGGAGACGGAGAGTGCTCCCCGCCCCCACAAGGTGAAACTTGCCGTTATGCCCAGTCGTTGGTGTAGGAGACCGAGCCGTTTTTGATTTCGCGGCAGGACAAAACGACTTCTTCGTAATGGCCCATATTGTCTTCCCACATCTCGACAAAGTCAATGCAATAGCCATCAACGAACTCGATTTTTTTCATCAGGTTGCCCGATTTGGTCTCGTTAAACTCAATGGAACCATTCTTTGCAAGATTCGGTGCGATCATCCAATTCAGCAAATCCGGATTGCCGTCGTTCAATGCTTTGACACGGACGGTGATTCTGCCGCCTCTCGGTATGCCGGACATCTGTCCTTCGGCATCCACTGCCTGATTGAAAGAATAGGTGACTTTCATGACCTCGCGTTCGGTGAGGCCGTCCACTTTTAATGTTACTGGTGTTTTTGCCATGGTTTTAAATTTTTAATAGGTTGATAATTAAAAAGTTGATTTATGTGTGCTTATTCAAGTTTTGCCTCGGCGTCCATGTAGTCCTTGTTGTCGGCTTCCAACTTGATGACAAAGTTTTTCGCCGCAAAGTAAGGAGTGATGGAGATGTCAACAGAGACGACTTTCGTCTTCGGGTCTTGTTTCGGGTCGCCCAGCTTGTACTTCTGGAAAAAGTTTTGATAGCCCTGGTAATGGTTGAGGAAGTCCTGAATCTTGTCTTTCAGCTTCTGGGGCGATTTATAGGGGTCCCAGTTTTCCAAAGCCACCTCGTGGACATAATTCATCAACACCTTCTTGATCCAGTCGAACACGCGCACGATGGGGTATTCCATCATGGCATCCAAGTCGCCATTATATAATGTGTTGTTGTTGAACGCCATGACCCTGCCTTCGGAGAACACCATGGGCACCACGTGGTCGTCCATCAGGGTGGCGATTTCCGACTTGAGCAGGTCGAGTTTCACGCCTTTCACATCGGCCACGGTGCCATATTTTTTGCCGGCACGGCCTTGCGAAATCGGGGTGCTTTCATCGTACATCATCCCCGCCAAAGCACCGGCTGGAGAAATGAAAAATGCATCTTCATACTGCTCGTCATAACTGAGTTTCTCCGATTCGCGGCCTATCAGCCAGTTGCAAGCCATGACGACATTTTGCAGCGAAGCATCGCTATCGACAAATGTGCTGGTGATATCTTTCAAGTCTTCCAACGAGTTTTCATCATCAAGGGAAGTGTCGGTAACCAGCATCACCTTGTACTTGTAGGCCATCTTCGCCCAACGCAGCAGTTCGGTTCTGTCTTTGAACACGCCGCCGGGGATGACGATGAAGCTGTAGCTGTCCTTCAAACTCAGACGGTCGAAGGCGCGTTTCAGCAACTCGTCCACTTGCGACTTGAAGCTGGAGTCGGTGTCGGTGATGGCTTCCTTGGCCACATTGATGATTTTCAGCTTATCGACTTTTTCGCAGCCGGAGTTCTTGAAGAAAGCATCAATGGCGCGATAAGTCCTTTCCAACTCTTTCGAAGCGTCCAAGGCATCGGTAATGCCTTGCGACAGCACTTTCAGGCACTTGGATTCCTTTTCCTTGCAACTGTCAACGAGTTCGGTCGCCGTGCTTTTCCCTTCCCCGAGCAGTGCTATCCAGGCACGAAGCTCAGTGGCGAGCAGTTCCCGTTTCGCCTTTTTACGGCTGTCGGTCAGGAATGACTCCTTGATGGCTTTTTTGGCCGGATTCATGTCTTCGGCAGCGGGAATGATGCCCTTGATGGCCGAAAAACCACCGTATTTCTGCAAGAGATCGCCGACCTCTTTTTTCTGTTGTGCCTGTTGCTGTTGTTCTACGACAACTTCTGAGGATTTCTGTAGTTTGGTATCTTCCATTGCTTTCTGTTTTTAGTTGTTTTCTTCCAATTCGCTCAGCAGAGCCTCCAAGTAACTCTTTAACTCTTCCTTGCTGCCGACGTCTTTCAGAATATCACGCAGTTTCTTATTCTGTTCGATTTGTTTCCTCACCTTAGCGATACTGTCCATCTCGGTTTTTTGTTTCGAAAGGAACTCGCTGTTGGCCACCAAATTGCCTTTGCCTCCTTCCGCCTCAAAGTCCTTGATGCTGTTGAAATGCAAGGTCTCCGAAACCGTGCCGCCCGCCTCATCGGTAAACTCCACCTCGACGGAAGGCTTGAAATGGTCGAACACATCTCCAATGGTTTGGGCTTCCTCGAACAATTCCGGATCCTCCGACTGGGCATCAGAGGTGAACTGGTCAATGATAAGGGTCTTGTTGGTGTCAAGCGCACTCACCTGACTTCCCGATTCTTCATCGGTCGCCTTTGAAATAAAGTTTTTCTCTTCCATAATGCTATTATTATTTGTTACTAATACTGTTTATGCTGGTTTTCAATTAGTTAAGCAAGACTTTGGTCAATTGTCCGTTGACATAGAATGCGACCTGCCCTTCTTCGTGTTTCACTGTCACCGTGTCGCCGCTCTTCACCTTGCCTGAGATAATCAGTTTCGACAAGGGACGGCGCAATTCCTTGCGGATGATGCCGATGATGGGACGTGCTCCGAACTGCGGGTTGAATCCGGTCATGGCGATGGCTTTCTTGGTTTCGTCGTCGATTTGCAGTTTGATTTTCTGTTCGTCCAACGACTTGAGCAGGCTCTTCAAGTGGATGCCGAAAATCAGGGTGACCGTCTCTTCTGAAATCGGAGCGAAGGGGACGATTTCCGTCAAACGCCCTAAAAATTCCGGCCTGAAATACTGTTGCATCAGGTTCATCAAATCGTTGTTCTTGGGGATGAGTCCTTGGGCAAAGGTATCCACAATGTATTGACTGCATACGTTGGAGGTGAACAGGATCAATGCGTTGGAGAAGTCGCCCACACGCCCCAAGCGGTCGTGCAGCTTGCCTTCGTCGAGAATCTGAAGGAAGAGGTCGAACACCGACTTGTGCGCCTTTTCGATTTCGTCGAACAGCACCACGGAATAGGGCTTCTGACGGATTTTGTTGACCAACAAACCGCCTTCCTCATAGCCCACATAGCCTGGAGGCGCTCCGTACATCAGGGCGACCGAGTGTTCTTCCTTGAACTCAGACATGTCAAATCGTATCAGAGAGGACTCGTCTTGGAAAAGGAACTCGGCCAAGGCTTTCGACAGTTCGGTCTTTCCCGTGCCCGTAGGTCCTAAGAAGAAGAACGATCCCATCGGCTGTCCTTTCTTGTTCAAGCCCGAACGCGATTCGTAAATCGAGTCGAGAATGGTCTTGATGGCATGGTCCTGACCGACCACGCGCTTCTTGAGCGTGCTTTCGGCCTGCACGAGTTTCTCCCTTTCCTTCGACTGCACCTTGCCCATGGGAATGCCCGTCAGCTTGGCCACCACCGCAAACAAATCGGAAGATTCAACCCTGGTGTGCTTGGTTGCAGTAAGAGGCTTCAATTTGGCCAGCACCTCTTCTAAATACTTGAAACGTTCTTCCTTGTTCTCGATTTTCGAGAAATCGGTGTCGTCGTCAATCTGAGCCACCAACAGCACGTTGACCTTATTGAATAACTCGTAGTGCAACCAGTTCAATTCCACCATCAAGCGTTTGTCGTCCCATCCTTCGGGGTTCTCCTTCAGCCTTGAGAGCTTGCTTTCGATGGATGCCAAGTCTTGTGCCGACACATCGTTCAGGGTGCGAATCAAAGCCATGGTGCGGTCAATCAGGTCGAACACCGAGTCGGGCATGGCTTTTTCAGTCAGGTAACGCTTGGCCATGCGAATGGCTTCGGTGATGGATTCATCTCCAATGCTCAAATCATGATAGGTTTCAAAAGACGACACTGCACCTTTTACGATACGGAAACAGGTGTCCGCATCCGGCTCGTCGATTTGGATTTTCTCAAACTTCCTGACCAATTCCTTGTCGGTCTCAATGTTTTTGGTGAAGCCGTCAATCGTTGCGGTGCAAACCAACAGCAGTTCGCCTTTGTTCAGTTCGCGCTTCAGGATGTCGCCTGTGCCGTAGAGCGCACCCTGCTTGTCCATCATTTTGTCAAGGCCTTCGATGACCAATACGGCGTTGCCCATGGAAATCAGTTCGGCGATGACATTTTTCAGACGGTCTTCGGTTTCCATTTTGTTGACGGCGCCGCCGGAAAGGGCGGCAAGGTCGAGTTCATAGACTATGGCGCCTTGCAAAAACTCAGGAACCGCCCCGTGTAGCAGCCTTGAAACAAAGCCGTTGATGAGCGCGGTCTTGCCTATGCCGGCCTCGCCCACAATCAGCATGTTCGACTTGGTTTTCCGACCGAGAATTTCAAAGAAAGCGGCGATTTCCCTTTCAAAGCCCACGGTAGGCATGACCTTGCCGCTGGCGATAAGCTCGTTTTTGTTCAGGCAATACTTTGACAAGGTTTTTTTGGCCGTTGCCGACAAGGGCTTGGCGGGATTGACAACCGCCCCACCCGGTGCCGGCGATACATTCATGGCTTCTATCACTTCGTTGACCGTCAGCGGCAAAGTTTTCAACTGATTGAAATTGAAGCCTACGCCCGGGGTGACCAAAGCCGCCAAAAGACAATGGTTGTCAACGGTATCAAGGTTGAATTTGGAGCGGTAGTCGTCTGCCATGTCGAACACGGCTTTCGATTCATCCGAGAGTTCGGGATCGCTTATCGGTCGCGATGCCTTGGGGGTCATGCCGATTTCGCAATCCGCCCACTCTATCAGATAATAGTAATCTTTGTCCAAGTTCGTCTCCAAGAACGGTACAAGGTTCATGTCCTTGTGTAGCAGGGCTTTGAACAAATGGCAAGGATAGACAGCGTTGTTGGCGTTTTCAACCGCATACATTGTGGCTATCTTGATCAGTTCTTCGAATTGTTGCAAGATTTGTTTTCTATCCATATTCAACGATTTTAGTTCTTTCCATAACTTATGACCCAAAAATAATTTCACCTATCATTT
>JBGYXG010000084.1:0-7970 GCA_041842465.1 Candidatus Limimorpha sp. | reverse complement strand
CTATATCAACGGCCTTATTTTTAAACATTTCTATAGGTCAAGTCAAATTCCACTACAACAAGGATTAAGACACATAGCCTCTTGATAGGCATATGTTTCGAGTAATGTCAAGTCAAATTCCACTACAACAAGGATTAAGACCTGAACTGCCGGCGTGGACCACACCCAGGGGTCATGTCAAGTCAAATTCCACTACAACAAGGATTAAGACCTTACTGGAGACGGAGTGTATAACACTTTCGTAATCGCTCACAGCCTATCTTCCACTAAAACAAGGATTATGGTGTAAACTGTGACCGGTGACCATGCGCCTGTAAGGGTTGTCAAGTGTTTTTCTGCGCATTCTGCGTGAGATTTTTTGTTGAATCGTTGATTGTTGATGTGATGATGAGCAGATGAGAGGATTTGAGGATTGTTGAATTGTCGGTTTAGGGTGTTTTCTGTATTTTCTGCACATCCTGCGTGAGAAAAATCTCCTCAACTCCCAATTTTGCAAGAAAATCCCACTTGCTTTCAACGTCATAAATCCCTGTTTTTCGACTTTTTCTTATTTTTGCCATCAGAAATTAAAGCCACATGTCGAATCTGCCCGCCTTGTTTTCCGATCTGGCCTTGATATTGGTTACCGCTGGAGTTACTACCGTCTTGTTCAAGTGGTTGAAACAACCTTTGGTGTTGGGGTATATCATTGCCGGATTTCTCATAGGTCCTAACTTTTCGTATTTTCCAGTTCTTACCGATCGTAACAGTGTGGAGATATGGAGCGAAATCGGCATGGTTTTCCTCTTGTTTGCCATAGGTTTGGAGTTCAGTTTCAAGAAATTGAAAAGGGTAGGCGGCAGTGTCGGTATCACGGTGCTCACCATCTTTATTACTATGATGGTGTCGGGCTTTTTTGTCGGCAAACTGATTGGATGGACGAAAATGGACAGTATATTTCTCGGATGTATGCTTGCCATGTCGTCAACCACCATTATCGCCAAGGCTTTTTACGACTTGAAAATCAATAAGGAACGCTTTACCGAAGGAGTCATCGGCGTATTGGTGGTCGAAGATTTGGTGGCTGTTCTTCTGATTGTGATATTGTCCACTTTATCGGTGAGCGCCACGTTCGACGGCAGGGAGCTGCTTTACAGCATCCTGAAACTCGGCTTCTTTTTGTTGGTATGGTTCATTGGAGGTATCTTTATCATTCCAAGCCTGTTAAAAAGGGTGCGCAAGCTGATGAACGAAGAGACATTGGTGGTGTTTTCGGTCGGACTGTGTTTCATGATGGTCGTTTTGTCCAATCTTGCCGGATTTTCGTCGGCATTAGGTGCGTTCATCATGGGTTCCATTTTGGCGGAGACCTTGGAAGCCGATGTGATTCACAAACTGACTACGCCGGTAAAGAACCTGTTTGGCGCCGTGTTTTTCGTTTCCGTCGGGATGATGATTAATCCGGATATCATCGTTCAGTACTGGTGGCAAATCCTGCTGCTTACCGTGGTTGTCGTGGTGTTGCAGTCGTCCAGCTCTACCTTCGGCATGTTGCTTTCGGGTGCCAGCTTGAAAGACGCCATTCGGTCGGGGATGTGTTTCGCGCAGATAGGAGAGTTCTCGTTTATCATTGCGACCGTAGGCATGAGTTTCGGTGTCATTGATGAATTTCTCTATCCTATTATTGTGTCGGTTTCGGTCATCACTACCTTTATCACGCCATACAGTATCAAGGCAGGACTTCCATTGTATCAAAGCGTTATGCGCATCATTCCCGAAAGGTGGAAGAGCGGTTTGTCGAACCAATCATCGGGACTGAAAGTGAAAAGTGGAAAAAAGGTGTCGATGGGTGCCTTTCTTGTGCGACAGTTCAAAAACATGGTGATTTATGCCGCCATCATCATCGCAGTCATGCTGTTGAGTTTTTCGCTTTGCAGTTTGGTCATGAAATATGTGTCCATGCCGTGGGGGAATGCCATTTCGGCGGCCATTACGCTGGTGCTGATGTCGCCTTTTCTATGGGCGATGGCTTTCAAGCACCGCAAGGTGCATACCACGCGAAAACTGATGTCTGCCAACAAGTTCAATCAGACCTTGATTTCGCTTGTTTTCCTGTTCCGATTCGTTGTCATCCTGATATTTTCCTATTATGCACTCCGTCAATTCTTCAACTCCGGTTTCTGGAGTCATATCGGCGTGAAGCATGGCGGTGCATGGATCAATATGGGCTTTGCCGTTGTTTACTTCTTCATCATTAGAGGGCTGACACCTATCATGAGGATGTATGAGCGTATGGAGAAACGCTTTATCGACAACATGAACAAGCGCCAGTCGCAACATGCGTTTATTGTTCCGGAAATCCTGAGGGAGAACTTTGCGTTGGAGAAGATGGAAGTCAGCGTGGCCAGTCCTTATGCCGGCATTCGTATTGAAGAATCCGACTTCCGCGACAATTACAACATCAGTGTGGTCAGTGTGGAAAGAGGCGACAAGGTGGTTGATCTGCCGGGGAAGGACTTCGTGCTTTTCCCGAACGACATCATTACGTTTGTCGGCTCGGAAGCCCATCTTTCGCAATTGAAGTCAAGGGTGGTGATAGAAGATGATGTGTTGATCAAGGAACGTGTGGAGAGCGATGTGGACATCCATAAAATTGAACTTCAAGCAGGGAGCTTCCTTGTTGGGGTCAAACTGAGCAATTCAGGGTTGCGCGACCGTTTCAATGCCATGGTCATTGCTATCGAACGTGATGGCAGTTTCATTTTGAACCCTTCCGCCAGCATCGTCTTTCTAAAAGGCGATCTGGTGTGGTTTGTGGCAGGTTCTAAAATGGCTGCTGCATTGATAGGAATGGCCGATCCGCCACAGAAGATGAAACAATTTTGACGGTTTATTTGTCGATGACCACAATGTAGTCGTCGGCCCGAAGTACGGTGTTCCCTTTGGGAATGATGGTGTCGTCGCCCCGCCGGATAAGCACGATGAGATCGTGTCCGTCTTTCGACCAGGTGTCTAAGGTTTTGCCCACGTATTTATTGCCTGCTGGAATCTGTCGTTCTTTCAGCTCGCCCATGGCGTGTCCGTCGTATGCTCGCGAGCACAGGATGATTTTATCGCCTGCATGCAGTTGGGTGTTGCCACGTGGGGTGATGCGTTTGCCGTCGCGCAGTATCACGGCAAGCAACAAACTCTTTGGCAGTCCGATCTCCTTGACATGTTTTCCATTCCATGTGCTTTTTTCGGTCAGCTCAAACCCGCTGAACTGCACGTCGTAAGTTTCGCTGTAGTCGCTAAAGGTCTTCAACACATCTTCGTTTTCATCGATCATATCCAACTTTTTCGCTACCTGAGGGATCAGTGATCCTTGCAGGGCTATGGAAAACAGGACGATGCAGAAAACCACATCCAAGATGTTGTGTTCCAAATAGATGTTGCTGGCTACTGCGATGATGGCGAACACGATGGAAGCGGCGCCGCGCAATCCGACAAAGGAAATCAGCAAGCGTTGGTTGCGCTTGTGTTTTTTCGACCAGCCCAGAATGGCGAGCACGCTGAGCGGACGTCCCGCTACAAGCATAAACACCATGATGGCCAAGGCGGGCAGCATCGCTTTGTAGAGCGACGTGGGGTTGGACATGAAGCCAAGCATGAAAAACAGGCACACCTGCATCAGGCTGGTGACACCGTCGAAAAAGTGAATCTGGGTCTTTTTGCGTGAGAAGTTGGCATTGCCTAAGGCGATTCCGACGATATATACGCTTAAAAAGCCGTTACCACCTAACGCAGCCGGAACGGAATAAGCCAGTATGGCTGTTCCGAGAATGAATAGGGAGTCGAATCCTGAAGTTAAAAAAACAACCCGTTTGAGGACGAAAATGGCGCCTTTGGCAATCAGCAGACCGAACAGCAGCCCCAAAGCGATTTGGGCAAAGACCATCCACGCCAAGTGACCGCCCGAGGCGCTGCCTTGCATGATGGAAATCATGATGACGGTCAGCATGTAGGAGCAGGGGTCGTTGCTGCCGCTTTCCATTTCCAAGATGGGCGCCGTTTGGTTCCTCAAGCCTAATTTACGGGAACGCAGAATGGAAAACACCGAAGCCGCATCGGTGGAGGCAACTACAGAACCCATCAAAAAACTTTCCATCCACTGCCAGCTGAGGACGTAGTGGCAAAACAATCCTGTCAATGCGGCGGTAAACACAACGCCTGCCGTCGCCAGTAGCACCGATTCCCGGACAATGGGCTTGGCAGCATCCCATCGCGTGCCAAAACCGCCATAAAACATGATGATAATCAAGGCAACTGTGCTGATGTTTTTCACAATCCAGTATTTGTCGGGACCTATGGTGTCGTTGTTCCAGCCTGCAAACATGCCCAAGATGATGAAAGCCAGCAATACCGGTATGCCCATCTTGTGCGACATGTTGTTGAGCCACACTGAGATGATGATAATAACGGCAATGACGATAAGGATGATATTGATCATGAAAATGCAGTCCTTTTCTTCGGTGCAAATATACTGAAAATGTTGTACTTTTGCCCGATTATGATTGTCTGCATCGCCGAAAAACCAAGTGTCGCCAAAGACATTGCCCGTGTTCTGGGAGCCGACCAGCCGCACGACGGCTATATGGAAGGAAACGGCTATCAGGTGACATGGACCTTTGGGCATCTCTGCACCTTGAAAGAACCGCATGACTATTTCCCCGAATGGAAACAATGGACGCTGATCCGTCTGCCGTTGATTCCGGGTCGTTTCGGTATCAAGCTGATCGGGGAGAAGTCCATCGAAAAACAGTTTCATGTCATTGAATCGCTCATGCAGAGGGCGGAACGCATTGTCAACTGTGGTGATGCCGGACAAGAAGGAGAGCTGATACAGCGTTGGGTGATGCAAAAAGCCAAGGCGAACTGTCCCGTGCAACGGCTGTGGATTTCTTCGTTGACAGAAGCCTCTATTCGGGAAGGATTCAAGGCGTTGAAGAACCAGTCGGAATACCAGTCATTGTATGAAGCGGGATTGTCGCGTGCCATCGGCGACTGGCTGTTGGGCATGAACGCCACGCGCCTTTACACGTTGAAATACGGACAAAACGGGCAGGTGCTTTCCATCGGAAGGGTGCAAACCCCGACACTGGCATTGGTCGTCAACCGTTATCTCGAAATACAAAACTTCAAACCTACGCCTTATTGGGTGCTTTCTACCGTTTACCGCGACACCACGTTTACAGCCGTCAAGGGGAAATATGCTTCGGAAACGGAAGGACAAGCTGATTTGCAAAGCGTTGATGGAAAGGAATTTACTGTTACCGATATTGGAACCAAGAAAGGCAGCGAAGCACCGCCGCGCCTGTACGACCTGACTGCGTTGCAGGTGGAGTGCAACCGCAAATATGGCTTTTCGGCAGATCAGACTTTGCAGACCATACAAAGTCTGTATGAAAAGAAGCTCACCACTTATCCCCGTGTCGATACGACTTATCTGAGCGACGATATCTATCAGAAATGTCCTGAGATCCTGCAAAAGCTGACCCCGTATGCCGAACTGACCGCACCATTGTTGGGCAAGAAACTGCCCAAGAGCAAAAAGGTTTTCGACAACAGCAAGGTCACTGACCACCATGCCATTATCCCTACTGGGGTACTTCCCGGCAACCTTTCAGTGCCCGAATCGAAAGTGTTTGACGAGGTGTGCCGTCACTTTATCGCCTGCTTTTATCCCGACTGTGTTTTTTCGACCACCACGGTGATGGGCAAGGTGGAGGAGGTGGCGTTCAAGACGACGGGAAAGCAGATCCTACAGGAGGGATGGCGCGTGGTGATAAAGCCCGTCAAGCCCAACGATGACGAGAAAGGGGAGGAAAAGGACGAAGAAAAAACCTTGCCGGCTTTTGTCAAAGGAGAGCATGGCCCCCATCAGCCGAGTTTGGCAGAAAAACAGACCTCGCCGCCCAAACCCTTTACGGAAGCCACATTGCTGCGCGCCATGGAAACGGCTGGCAAGTCGGTGGAAGACGAAACACTGCGTGAGGCTTTGAAAGAAAACGGCATCGGGCGACCATCGACACGCGCCGCCATTATTGAAACCCTGTTCCGGCGGCAATACATCCGTAAGGAACGCAAAAACCTCATCCCGACACAAACGGGCATTGAGTTAATAGGGCTGATACACGAAGATTTGTTGAAAAGCGCCGAACTGACGGGTATCTGGGAGAAGAAACTGCGTGAGATAGAGCAACACAAATACGAAGCACGTCGGTTTTTGGAGGAGATGAAGAAAATGGTGGGCGATATTGTGGCTACGGTGATCAGCGACGGCAGCAACCGGCGTGTGGCTGCTGCACCCGAAGTCCAGCCTAAAGCAAGCAAAGGCAGTAAACCGTCGGGAAAGAAAGCAGTAAAGAAACCTGCTGCGACGCAAAAAACAAAAACAAGTGGTGTCCTAACACCATCAGACGCATTGATTGGGCAGCCTTGTCCGCTCTGTGGGAAAGGCAGGATTGTCAAAGGTCATACGGCTTACGGATGCTCCGAATGGAAGGACGGCTGCTCGTACCGAGTGGATTTTGAAAAGCGGGACTGAAGGGATTTATAGGTTTTGTGCAGAAAACTGTTGCTGGCTGTATCATTTTGCAAGAATATAGCCCTATTAATTCAGATGGACACTACTAATGGCAACCTACTGTTTTCGAGCTTTGATTAATGCACATAAACATCATTTCTTGAATTGCATTTGTTAATAGATAGAAGGATTCGTTTTCCGGATAAAACTAATTTCTCGTTCATATTCAACTTGTGGTTCATTAACAAGAAAAAGCTCAAGCTGTAATTTGTCTTTGAATCCCTCAATTTTTTTTCTATAAGTTCCGAATACTTGAGGATTCTCGATTTCTAATTTTCTATTTTTGCTCAATATTAGAAATTCTTCTTCTTTATCGATTCCAAGAAACCGTCTATTGGCTAAATTTGCTGCAATACCGGTTGTGCTGCCTCCAGTAAAAGGGTCTAATATCCAAGCATTTTTCTTTGTAGAGGCTAAGATAATCCTTGTTAGCAATGCCAACGGTTTTTGTGTCGGGTGCTTGCCGCAAGATTTTTCCCATGGAGCAATGGAAGGCAAATTCCACACATCTTTCATTTGCTTGCCTCCGTTAATGGTTTTCATTAAATCGTAGTTGAAGTAATGCGAAGATTTTTTACTTTTCCTCGCCCAAATTATAAACTCGGTCGAATGGGTAAAATAGCGACACGAAAGGTTAGGCGGCGGATTGGTCTTTGCCCATGTAATGCAATTTAAAATCTTATAATCCAATTCCGTCAGCATTTGGGCAACGGAGAAAATATTGTGAAACGTTCCACTTATCCATAACGTTCCGTTTTCGGTTAGATGCTCCTTGCAAGCCTTTAACCATCTTCGGTTAAACTCATTATCTTTTTCAAATCCTTGCGATTTGTCCCAATCTCCCTTATTGACACTCACCATTTTGCCACTTTGTACCGAAATACCGTCATTTGATAAAAAATAAGGCGGGTCGGCAAATATCATATCGAACTTGAAATCAAATTGATTCAAAAGTTCAATACAATCGCCTTGCAAAAGGGTAAAAGCTTTGTCTTCGGATTTGAAAAAGGGGGTTATCATTGTGGCACAGGTAAGCCTAGTTTTACTAATGGTATATACTCAAAGAAATAATAGCAATTAACACTATGGATATAATTTAAAACATCTTTGTATTCAGGCTTTCTAAACCAATCACTTAATAGATAAATATATTCAACCTCAATATTTGCAGGAGCCAATAATTTTTGATATTGCTTTTTCTTAAAATCGCAGGTTTGTAATTTCTCGTCAACTGATCCGGCAACTTGTTGAAACTTACACTCAATAACAAACAGCGTATTTGCAATGATTACAAATATACTATCATCAGGAAGTAATCTTTTGGATATTAATTTCTTCCACTCAATGTTTATTTCTTCTAAGAATT
>JBGYXG010000083.1:0-6340 GCA_041842465.1 Candidatus Limimorpha sp. | reverse complement strand
GGTGGTTAAACCATGAATTCGGCTTAAAACCATCTCCTTTTAGGGGTGGATAGTCGAATTCAAATTTCATATGCTGGTTTTCCATCAATGCTGATAAGTCTATGCCACACTTCCCATTGTCCACCGCCCTTTGTGTCGAACGAAACAATCGATTTGAATTTGGTTATTTCTAAATTGTCTTTATGTATAATTCTTGTCATTTATTCAGTGTTGTGCTTTTTTTTAAGGTTGCACATCGTTTGGCGGTATGGCCAGTTGCCGAATTCGAAGCGATTTCCTGTCAAGATATAACAATGCTTGATAAGAGCTAAAACTTTGAAACCGGCACTGCAACGGCAATTAACTATAGCGCATGTGTGTGCCCTGCATGAGCATCGCACCCACCACCGTAGGTCAGTAAAAATCTCAAAAATACAAGTTTTTACCGAAAATCTACGATTGTGGGTGATTTTTTTTCCGGAGGGTGCAGGACCCTTACAGGCGGGCGTAACGTCCCGGACTGTCAGCACGTCGCAAGGCGGTTTACCGTGAGGTATGCACAGAAGGAAGCGAAACGGCAGGCTCCGGTACTGACGCACAGGAACGGCATATGAGGCATGGCTGTTCGGGGTAAGCAAGCACATTGTTGTAACGCCCCAACGTTTTTAGAGGACAATTATGTAGATGCCGCAGCGATTGGAGGAAGGAAACTGCTCTTACCTGGGGGGAGGTCTCGTTTTGTGTCAAACAAGGCGAGAAGTCAGCAGAAGTCATGGTAGTTACAGGCAACGGGCCGGCAAGTGTTTCGTACCGGATAGGCGGAGGTCTCGCAGAAGTGGCGAAGGACTGAACGTTAAGAAGTTCCCGATGCAAAACGGAGGCGTGGCAGCCGTTTTATAGACGGAACAGAGCCAAGTACTTATTTTTGTGGAAAAAAATGATTGAGCAAAAATGCTGCACCCTCATAACCTGATGAAAGCCTGCCGTCAAGCTGTATCGAATAAAGGTTCGTCAGGTATTGATGGTATGACTACCAAGGATTTGAAGAACCGCTTTCGGTCGATACGTCCGGCATTGGAGAATCAAATCAAAAGTGGTGTGTATCTGCCTTAACCCATTCTGGGGGTGGAAATTCCCAAGAGCAACTCCCACCGTCACCGACCGATTGCTCCAGCAAGCCGTCGGACAAGTGATAGCTACACGATTCGAGATGGAATTTGACGATTTCAGCTACGGTTTCCGTCCTAATCGCAACGCCCAATCGTCGGCGATACTGTATCCGGCATCATTGTAAAAAGCCTGAGCGCAAGCGTAAAAACCGAAGATGCTTATGCCTGGAGCCGGACGAGGAAAGGCGGTTGGGCAGCGGCTCAAAGTCCTGTTTTGAATACCACCATCACATTGGAACGCTTGCGCAGGCGAGGCTGGCGGTCAATGCCCGAACGCTACGAGAAAACAGCTCCACATCTTGACGAACCGCTGTACACGAGACCCGCACGTACGGTGGAGGTGTGCTGCGAGGGTCTACAAGACCCGTAACTGGTTGAAAGATGGAAGGAGACCTTCCGCTGTCGGCAAACAGGTGCCGGCAGCAAACCGGCAAGTGCCGCCTGCGTTGCAAGACGCGGGTGGTGAAGACTTGTTAAAAGGCAATGATAAATTGTCAGGTACGTGAATGGAAGATGAACGCAAGTGAACCGTCGATGAAGCATCGAAAGTGCGTTAGTTTACATCAGAACCGAACTCTCGCCACAAGTTCAGGATAAGGAATGGGGGATACCTGTATCGCTGCCCGTTTCGGTGTACGGTGTCAAGACGGCATGATCCATTTATAGGCTTTGAATCGGGACGCAGGAACCTGCTTTGGAATGTCAAGGGAAAATACACAAGAGAAAGAAACACGAGGTAGAAATACTGAAGACCGAAGCAGGGGCGGATTACTCGGTAGTAGTGACGAAACACCTGTAATGGGAGGGGAGCGAAGGGAGTAACTTATTCAGCAAAATGAATTGAACAACTTGGATTGAGGATGAAGCAATTACAAGGAGCAAAACCATTTAACATTGACCGTTGGGAATTATATCATGCGTACGAGCAGGTAAAATCCAAGCGGGGTAGTGCCGGTATCGACGATATCGGATTAGCGGAATACGGGAATGAACTCGAAGGCAACCTCTATAAATTATGGAATCGTATGAGTTCGGGAAGCCATATGCCCGAAGCCGTCAAACTTGTAGAGATACCGAACCCAAACGGGGGAATCCGTGCGTTAGGTATCCCGACTGTTGAGGACAGAATAGCCCAAATGCTCGCAGTTCGCCAGACCACAGACTTCTGATGAAGGCGGTGGAACGTCATGTGGAGGAAAAATGGATGGAAATAAACCATCCATCAAGTTTGAACGGTACGCGGATGATACTGTATGCCACTGTCAAGGCCGCGAAGGAGCGGAGTTTCTGCTTGAAATACTAACGGAGAGGTCTTCCGTTTGCAAGTTGAGTCTTGAGTTGATAAAACGAAGATCGTGTATTGTAAGGACGACAGGAGACGGAAGGATCATCCCAACGTCTCTTTTGACTTTTCGGGTCATACGTTCTGTCCCCGCAAGACCATGAATAGGGCTCAACGAAAAGCCTTTCCCCGTTTTCTCCCTGATATCATCAAAAAGCGAAGAAACGTATTAAAAACACGATGCGTTCATGGAAACTCAAATCAAGGTCTCACACCCCTTTGGACTTAATAGCATCGGAAGTGAATCCGGGTAGTACGAGGATGGATGAAATGTTACGGGAAGTACTGTATGCATTCCATGAAAGGTATAATGGACGACTTTAATCTCATGCTATCCCGCTGGGCAAAAGCCAAATATAAGCGTTTCAAAAGAAAACCTGTTTATATGGCTCTTAAATGGCTTGGCGGTATTGCAAAAAGAGAACCGATGTTTTATCACTGGAAGCTTGGAATATATCCCAAGAATGTGAAATGTTATTGAGGTTGAATAAGAAGAGCCGTGTGAAATGAGAGTTTCACGCACGGTTCCGAGAGAGGTTTAAGGTGAAATCCCTTTTATCTACTCGATTAGGTGCTGGTGTCATTTTGTTCATTCCCCTTTCGCTAAATAAACTGTGCTTCGACCTCTTCCCTGTTTCTCGATCATTCCTTTACCTTGTAAACCAGATAAAATTCTTTTTACCGTTGGATTGGGAATTGCCAATTTTTCAGATATTTCACTTGATTTTAAACCCGAGTAATTTTGAATAACTGTCAAAATTGCTTTTTCACGAGGTGAAAGTTGTGTTTCTATGCCACTTTGTTCAAGTTTTTTCATTAGTTGCGTTTGAATATTGCGCAAAGCATTCAGAAAAAAGTTAATCCAAATTGTAATATCTTCGTTGGGGCGCTGTGCCTGACACGCGCGCAATGCTTGATAATATTCCGATTTTCTACTTTCAATCTCATGTTCAAAGCTCACATATTGAATCCATTTGTAACCATTTTTTAATAACAAAAGAGCTGAAAGCAGACGGCTTAACCGCCCATTCCCGTCTTGAAACGGGTGTATGCTCAAAAATTCATATACAAATGCTGCACATTTTATTAATGTATGTACTTCTGTTTCGGAATTGTACCAATCAATTAACCGTCTGACAGCGTCCTCGGTAGCAAAACCTGTTTCGGCGGTGTGAAAGATAATTTGTCGGGTTCCGTCAACCAAAGTGGCTTCTACGGCATTGCTATGTTGTTTGTAATCACCCTTGTGCCATTCGTCTTTCGTACTGTATTTCATCAATGAGTTATGCAAACTTTTGAGATTACTTTCGGTAATGGAGATATTTTCATAATTTTCCGAAATTAAATCAAGCACATCAAAATAACCAACTACTTCCTGCGAATCTCTGTCTGTAAGTTTATTAATATCAATGTTTTTCAGCAAAACATCAATTTCTTCGTTGGTCATTCTATTACCCTCGATACGATTTGACGCGCCAACACTGCGGACTGTGGCAATCGATTTTAATTGTTTCAAACTTTGTCCCTCCCGCCGTTCTATCGTAGTCCATTGTGAATCGAAACGGTCAATTATGCCGATTAGATTTATCAGTTTCCAATCAATAACTAAATTGAAGTCAAACACCTTATTATCCATATCTTACAAAATTATTGATACGATTTGAGCCGCAAAGATACGAAAACGACACGAAACAACAATGAAAACTTCAACAAAGACGAGCCGTAACGAGCTGTAAATATACGATAGTGATATGATAATAGGTTGATTCGTAATCCTTTTTCCTATACAGCCCCCAATACTCCTATTCCGGCGAGTAGCGCCCCAAGCCCTCTTCATTGCCCCTGCTTGCAGAAACTTCTTTTCGCTGTCTTCCTCCAAGACGAATGATAATCTCGTCTAATTGTTTGCCAAGTTGCTCATTACGAATCTCGACTGCTCGATTGTTTAATCGCAAGAAGTCAATTAAGATTTGATTTGAAATAATAATCATCGTATTAAATATTTCTTTGTCTCCACTTTGCACCTCGCACGGCTATCGGCATTACTCCGTCAATGTATAGGTACAAATTTTGCGTTACCAAGGAGATGGCGAACTGCTGTTTTTTCGTGTTCTCTACGTTAGAACGAATGCTCGCATTGGCTGTCAGTCGCTCCCGTCGGTAGTTCGCTTAACTTGCACCTAACGGGCGTGAGCTTTGCGCAGGGCTCACTGATTAATTTTAATTATTTCCGGGGAGCCTTGCGCAAAGCTCATGATGTGTTGAAGTCCGCGCAGCGGCAAGACACGTCATGAGTGCAGCTCCCGCCCGATGTGCAAAAGGAGCGAAGCGGATTTTGCACATCGCGGACAAGTATATGCGTAGTTGCGGGATTTCAAGGCACTGACATTTCAAGTTTGCACTAATGTTTCATTAATTCACAAAGTTTCAATTTACCACGAAAACCCGCAATTATCGCATATACAATGTTATGGGCTGATTTTATTGTTTTCAAACTGTTGCTTCCTTTGGATTTTGACCGTATTGATTTTCTCCGGGATTGCTGTCTGTCACCATAAGAACTAAAAGCCAAATCGCTCCAATTAATGGAATTAAAACAATCAAAATCATCCAACCACTTTTTCCAACATCGTGAAGTCGTCTCACAGCAACAGCTAATCCTGGAATTAGCATAGCAAGAACATAAAGTCCGTATAATGGACCATATCCAATTCCTTCCATTGCAATTCCTAAAACGTTGTCCAAAATCATCGCAACAATTGCAAAAATCATATTGAACAACACAAACATCCAATATTCTTTTCTTCTCGCTCTTCCGCTGAAATCAGCGTACTGTTTTAAAACTTTCAAATACCAATTCATAATTTTTCTTTGTTTAAATTTTCCTACTCATAAGGCTTTTCGGATACGCCCCGTTTTTTAGAGTGTCTCTGGTCGCCACTTTGGTTTATAAGTTGTTTTTGTCACCTTGGGTTGTCAGCCCTGTTTTGAACTTCGCTTTCCATTAACTTGCCCACAACGGGCGGGAGCCCTGCGCAAAGCTCCGCCCGTTAGCGGTTCGTTGTTTTCTTATTTCAGTTTCTTCATCGTGTCGCTCGCAAGTAACGATTTCATTTGGGTAATAGCAATTTTATTGAGTTGTAGAAGTCTTTCGCTTTGCGGTAGCCCTTGTCGAATCAACAAGGCGTTCACACTTTCCATATTGCTCAATACAACGAGTTGCTCCAATGTAGCGTAATCTCGCATGTTGCCTATTTTTTCGGGGTTGTTGTCTCGCCACTCTTTTGCTGTAATTCCGAAAAGGGCAACGTTCAGCAAATCGGCTTCGTTGGCATAAACAAAACTTGCTTGCTGTTTGGTATTTTCCTGCGGAATAAGGTTTTCTTTGATTGCGTCGGTATGAATTTGATAGTTCACTTTGGCAAGGGTGCGTTGAAGGTTCCACTCTAATTTTAGGCGGTTGTTTTCTTCATCTTTAAGTCGCTGAAATTCATTGACTAAGTAAATTTGAAATTCGGGACTTAACCACATTGCAAAGTGAAAAGCAATGTCTTTATGAGCATAAGTTCCGCCGTAACGTCCAGATTTTACAAGCATCCCAAGAGCATTTGTCCTGTCAATCCATTGACCTACTGACATTATAAATCTGTTCGTACCTGCTTCTTGTCCAATTACCCCGAATTCGGGGTAATTAAAATCGGGATTATTTACTCTTTCCCAAACGCCGAGATATTCTATCGTGTTTTTGTTGGTTATCCATTTACCTATCAGCCCGCTACCTTCACGAAAAGAGACCGTCATATCGGTCAAACAGATATAATCGGTATTCTGCTGACTGATGACCGTTATT